>UQQY01000044.1 GCA_900543295.1 uncultured Oscillospiraceae bacterium
GAAAAAGAAGACCTGGTCGCTCTGGGCCAAGGTTTTGGTCGCAAGCATTCCGGCAGGCATCGTCGGACTTTTGTTTGACGATACGCTGGATTCCCTTTTTTATAATTATCAGACCGTTTCCGTCACCTTGATTCTTTACGGCGTCCTGTTTATTGTGGTGGAGCATCTGAACCGCAGCCGCAGACCCGCCATCCGCACGCTTGACGCGCTTTCTTATAAAACGGTGCTTTGGATCGGCGTGTTTCAAATGCTCGCTCTGATACCGGGCACCTCGCGCTCCGGCGCTACTATTATCGGCGCTATGCTGCTTGGCGCCTCGCGCGCGGTAGCGGCGGAGTTCACTTTCTTTCTCGCTATTCCGGCCATGCTCGGCGCAAGCCTTTTAAAAGTTGTAAAATTTTTTATGGAAACCGGCTTCGGCATGACCGGCGGCGAAATCGGCATTTTGCTCACCGGTATGGCAGTGGCGTTTATCGTCTCTGTTCTTGCCATCCAGTTCCTGATGCGCTTTATCAAGAAAAACGACTTCAAGCCGTTTGGATGGTATCGCATTGCGCTCGGCGTCCTGGTGCTTCTCTATTTCCTGATTGCAGGATAATTTTTCATCATAATACTATAACAAAGGGAGAGCGGGCCATCGTCCGGCACTCCCTTTGTTATTGCCTCCAACCGTCAGAGATCATAATTCGTCCGTCCAAATATTTCCGTCTGAGGCATTCCGCTTTGCTTCGGCTATTTTATTGCTCCGCAATAAAAATCATTTCAATGATCTTATCTTTGAATCACATATCACATCATAACGGCGAAAACGGCAGATCAATTCCTGTTCACAGAAGAACCGATCCGCTGCTTTCGTTCTTTTTTGTATGAAAAAGCTGTTTTTGACTATACTAACCGACAGAAGAAAGGATGTGAGTGCCGTGTTCGCATCGTGGAAAGGACGAATTGACGCAATCAGGCAGAGTCTTTCCCCCAAAAAAGAGCCGGCCGGAGAAGAAGCGGACAGCCCCATCAGTCCGTCGCTCAATGAAACGCTTGTAAGCATCCGCACACGGTTTCAGAATTCCTCCGACCTGCTCGTGCGGGAACTTCCGCTCGGCGGGGTAAAAACTGCGCTAGTCATGGCAGAAGGACTGGTAGGCCAGCAGACGCTTTCTGAAGTTCTGCTTGAACCGCTGCTGTCCCACCGCTTTCCGCGCAGCGCCGGTACGGAAGAGGTTCGCGATTTTGTAGAAAACAAAAGTATTCTGGCGGCGGATATGCTGCCGGTCTATTCTTATAACGAATTGTTCCGCTTTATCATGTCCGGCTTTGTCGTGATTCTGATTGACGGCGCTCCGAGGGGAACGGCCTGCGGCATACAGGGGTACCCGTACCGTTCGATCAGCGAACCGACCGCCGAAGTAAACGAACGCGGCAGCAAGGAAGGATTCACAGAGCCGATTCGTACCAATATGTCGCTGGTACGCCGCCGCGTCAAATCGCCGCTTTTAAAATTCGAGCTTTTCCCTGTCGGAAAGATCAGCCGGACAGACGTCTGTCTGGTTTATATGACAGACCGCGTGTCCGCAAAGCTGCTGCGGGAGGTGCGGCGCAAAATAAACAATATTGATTTGGACGTCATTCTGACGGCAGGATATTTACAGCCCTTCCTTACGGGCAGGCCATGGTCGCTTTTTTCCGACGTTGGCACAACGGAGCGGCCGGACGTGCTCGCGGCAAAGGTTCAGGAGGGGCGTATTGCCATCCTGGTTGACGGCACACCGTTTGCTCTGATTGTCCCCTATCTCTTTACGGAAAATTTTCAAACCCTCGACGATTACGCTCATTCCGCCTTTTACGCAAGCTTTATCCGAATCATCCGTTACTTTTCGTTTATCATAAGCATTCTGCTGCCCGGCGCATATGTGGCAATCAGCACGTTTCATCCGGAGCTTCTGCCGCAGGCTCTTTTGTTTAATATCGCAGCCGCCGAAGATACGACGCCGTTTCCTCTCGGCATTGAAGCGCTGATTATTCACCTGCTCTATGAAATCATGCGGGAGGCCGGGCTGCGGCTGCCTCGTCCCGTCGGACACGCCGTCAGCATTGTGGGCGCGCTTGTCATCGGCGACGCTGCCGTTACCGCAGGGCTGATCGGCGCCCCGATGATTATGATTGTCGCCACCACGGCGATCGCCTCGTTCGTGGTGCCTTCTTTATACGAACCGGTTTCTGTCCTTCGCTTTGCCTATATTCTTACCGGCATGACGCTGGGCCTCTACGGCATCACACTTCTGAGCCTGCTGCTGCTTATAAACGTCTGTACGCTTCAAAATTTCGGACAGCCTTATACCGCGCCGGTTGCGCCCTTTTCTTCCGGCGCCATGCGCGATACGTTTATCCGTCTAAGCTTCCGCACCCTGCAAAAACACACCGCGACCCTACAGGAATTAAACGGCTCGCATCTGAGCGAAAAAGATCAGGAGGGATCGTCTTGAGTGAAGGAAAGATCAGCTCTACGCAGCTAACGCTGCTGCTCTTTCTCTCCCGCATATTCTCCATTCTCGAATATACGCCCGCGCTCGGCGATTCCATGACCGGCATGACGCTTCTTATTTCGACTGCGCTCAGCTTTCTGGTGCAGTGTGTGCTGGTGATTCCGATGCTGCTTTTGCTGTACCGTTATCAGGAGCAAAACGTTCTGGGCTGCGCTTACCTCGTCTCGCCTGTGCTTGGAAAGATCACAGCCGCTCTGTTCCTGCTGCTCTTCCTTGCCCATCTTTCCGGCGGATATGCGATCTTCTCCATGTTTATGACCAACATCGTCTATTTAAAAAGCTCCCCCATACTGATTGTTCTGCTTTTGGCCGCAGTATGCACGGTCTGTGCCTGCTTTGGCCTGCAGGGTCTTGCCCGCGCCGGAAGTATCGTTTTCGTACTGTTTATACTCAGCACTGTTTTTCTCTGTTTGGTAGCCTCGGACAGCGCGGAAATTTTGAATATTCATATGATTCAGGAGGACGGTATCTCCCGCATAATACGGGGCACTCTCGAGAGCACCTCAAAAAATGCAGAGCTTTTTGTCCTGCTGCTCTTACTGCCGCAGATCGCAAAGCCGCAAAAGAAACGCGCCTGCACCTATTGGTTTCTCACCCTTGTTTTCCTCTTCACCGAGGTCACGCAGTTTATCATCCTCTCCGTGCTCGGTGACTTTGGTATGAAGCAGATGTTCCCTTACTATGCGCTTACCTCTGTCATCGACATCTCCATTTTTCAGCGGCTGGACTCGCTGCACGTAACGCTGTGGATCTTCACTGCGCTGTTTCGCTGCACGCTCTACACGATATGTGCCGCCAAGTGTGCAAATATGCTGTTCTCAAAAAAAATCAGCCGCTTTTCTCCCCTGTTTATCTTTTTACTCTCCAGCGGCGCAGAAATCTTTTTAGCCAACCATATTCCTCTGCTCCGCCGTGCAAGTCCCTCAAACTCGCTGATTCTCACGCTTCTTACAGCAGTATTTCCGCTGATCCTGTTTATCATCCTGTACCGAAAGGAGAAACGCCATGCGCCGTGCAAAAGCCCTGCTGCTCCTGACTCTCATTCTTAGCCAATGCCTGTTTTTATCCGGATGTCTCTCCCCCGTACAGTTAAACCGGCAGGCTATTGTGCAGGGAATCGGCATCGATTATCAAAACGGAAAATACCGTCTCACCTTTCAGGTCTTTTCCCCTTCCGGCTCCTCCGGCGGATCGAACATCGGTACTTCCGCCAACAATGCAAAGCTGATTTCTTCTGAGGGCGCCTCTGTTTCAGAAGCCGTACAAAACGGCGTGCGCGTTCAGGGAAAAGAGCTGTTCATCGGACAAAACCGTATCATTATCATCGGATTGGAGGCCGCCAAACACGATTTGACGGAAACGGTTTCCTATCTCGGCACAAATGCCGCCTCCCGTCAAAACGCCCATGTTGTTCTCAGTGCAACAACAGCTGAGGAAGTGATGAGTATGAGAATCAATCAGGGAATCCTGCCGGCGGAGGCTTTGGATCGTATTACGGAAAACGCGCGGGAAAGCGGGCTTTCGCCCAGCATCCGGCTGTTTGAACTGCGAAAAATGCTGGATACCCGCCACGAATCCGCTTTTCTCCCCATCCTTTCCATTATGCAGGAGGCTAAGCCTGCTTCCGCCGGACAAGGCGAGGGAGAAGGGGAGGGTGACAGCGGCTCACAGACCCTTGAGCAGATCAGCCCCTTTGAAATCAGCGAAACCGCTGTTTTCTCAAACAATATCTTTCGCGGCACACTGGATAAAGAGCAGACGCGCGGCATGATGTGGATACGAGGCGAGGTGGAAAACACCTCCATCCAGCTCTCGCCCGCAAAGGGCGGAAGTGCTTCCGCTCACGTCTATCGTGCCGACTCCAAGCTGATTCCACGAAAAAGCACGGATAAGCCGGAGTTTGATCTGACTATTTCCTGTTGGGCTACCAAGCAGGACAGCACGTCGGCAGAAGCGGTTTATCCAAACGAAGATACGCTTCTTGCCGATATGGAGAAGGCTGCGGAGGAGACGATTCGTCAGGAATGCGAGGCTGCTTTTACTGGAGGCTCGCAGAAGCTCCTCTGTGATTTTTTAAATTTTGGAAATATCCTTTGGCAAAAAAATCCGAATCTTTTTTATACTCTGCGTGATGACTGGGACAACGCTCTTTCCGACGTGATATTAAACGTAGAGGTTGATGTACAGATCGACCGCACCGGTATGGAATACGGCTACGAGGATTGATCGCTTTTCTTTTTGCGCCGAATATGCTATACTATGATAAAAGCCCGGCTGCATAAGCAGTCGGGCTTGGGCGTATCAAGCGCCCAATACGCTGAATATCAGTTCGCACAGGAGGCGCTTTCCCATGCAATACGGCATTTCCACAGCAAGTCTTTATCCAATGCCTACAGAAGACGTGTTAAAGCTGTTCGCGCAGAGGCGGATTCCGTACTGTGAGATCTTTTTTAACACCGTCAGCGAACTCTCTCCCAATTATGTGCGCGCCTTGCGGAAAACGGCGGACAGGGGCGGCGTGCGCGTGCTGTCCGCACACCCGTTTACCTGTGCGTTTGAGCCGTTTATGCTGTTTACCGCTTATGAACGGCGTTTTCGGGATGGAATCGAGTGGCACAAGCGATATTTTGACGCCATGAACATTCTGGGGGCCTCTGTTTTTGTTTTCCACGGCGACCGAAAGCAGGGAACCTTACCGGATGCAGAGTATTATGAGCGCTTTGCCGTCCTGCGCGATCTCGGTAAACGTTTCGGCATTACCGTTGCACAGGAAAATGTGGAACGCTGCAAAAGCTGCTCGTCCGCGTTTTTAAAAGAGATGATCCGCTATCTGGACGGCGATGTCTCGCTGGTGTTCGACAATAAACAGGCCCGACGCGCCGGCGTTGACTGTGTCTCTTTTGTCGAGCAGTTTGCCGCACACATCTGCCATGTACATATCAGCGATTATACAAACGACTGCGACTGTGCGCCGGTTGCGGAGAACTCGCCCCATGTGACGGATATTCTCCGCACGCTGCAAAAGCACGGCTACTCCGGCGGCGTGGTGACAGAGCTGTACCGCAGCATGCTGCAAAAAGATGAAGATGTTTTCCTCAGCTACCGAAATTTAGCCGAATCACTTTGCATAAACTGAGCAGTCTGATTTTGTGGAAAAATACGAATTGTTTTTACTTTTTATTACATTTTATCCGATCCGTTGAATCTCATCGTTGAAGTATTTCGTATTTTATAAAACAATGTCGTTTTTTGTCGAACTTTGAAGTGGAACCTTTTCTCCATTTCCCTTATACTTGTGAATCGAACCACTTGATTTTATTCAAGTTTCACAAAATACAGGTTTTGGAGGAGTTAAAAATGAATCACATTACGCATGAAAAAAGCATGGTTATCACAACGGACGATTGGACGGAAACCGCGCAGAACCAAGACACGCCGGTTTTAGAATATGGTATCCGGATTTCTTCCCCGGAGGAACCGTCCTTTGAACTGCGCCGGATTTCCGACGACAGAACGTTTGTAGAAAAGCTTGCCGTTCTTTTGCTGGATCCGGACGTATCGCCGGTTCATTACGCTGATATTATCGAAGACGCTGTTTCAGAGCAAACGATGGATCGGGTATAAAGGTTTTCTATTGCATTTCCTTCCGGTTTTTGTTAAAATGAAACTACAATAAACGCCGGTACGACAGGAGATCGACTGAATTATGAGATGCAGTTTTTGCGGCTATATGGAAAGCAAGGTCGTTGACTCGCGCCAAAGCGAGGACGGCTTAAAAATCAGGCGGCGCCGCGAGTGCCTGAAATGCGGTGCGCGCTTTACCACATATGAGGAAATTGAAACCGTTCCTCTCATGGTGATAAAACGCGATAAATCGCGCGAACCGTTTGATCGGGGCAAGCTTCTAAGCCGACTGCTGCGTGCCTGCGTCAAGCGACCGGTTCCGCTCGAATCGCTCGAAAAACTGATCAGCGAGATTGAGAATTCTTTTGCCAATCAGATGATAAAGGAAGTCCATTCAACTGAAATTGGCAATCTGGTTTTGTCAAAGCTTCGCACCGTCGATGAAGTCGCCTATATTCGTTTTGCTTCCGTATATAAGGATTTTAAAGACATCGACAGCTTTTTGGCCGAGCTTTCCTCTCTCCGCTCAAGCGAGCACGCGCGTTAAAGCAGATTGTCCAAATTGGGCAGCTCCCGCTCATAAATATGCCGCGCCATAAAGGAAACCTGGGCAAGCGTTGTCTGCACGTCTGTGCTTCCAGTCTCGCTCTGCGCGCAGAGGGTCAGAAGATGCACGGTCAGCTTTTCAAGCTCATCGTGCCGTACATATAAGCTTAAAATCAAATGTCTGCCTTCTAAAAAGGCGGACATTTTTTCTGCCTGCAAAGCGAGCGCCGCCGCATCCTCTGCATCGCTTAGGCGCTTTGCCTCCTCCGTCATGGACACAAGCTCTTCACAGGTATTTCTTGCGTATACAACGCCGGAAACCGCAACAAACAAAATAAGCGTCAGAATCAGCACGATGATGAAAAGCCGTTTCATGAAGCGGCACGTCCTTTCTGCTTTTTCACAAGATATATTTCTCCATCGGGCGTGGCCGTCATTAAGAAGACCTGTGAAATGGAGACGCCTTTTTTGCGCGCCTCACATTTTACCTGCTCCTCCGTCATATTGCAGATGGGCAGCGCGGAACGGATAATCTGGCCGTCGCTTACCACGACGGCGGGCGGCTGCTCCTGTCCGCCGGAAAGGGAAAGGTCGGCGGGAGTCACGGTGCGCGCCTCAAATCGCTGCATAACGCTGACCTTTCCCGTCGTTTCCACAATCGCATACCACACGTCCTGTACGCGGAATACCCCCTGCTGCCGGAGCGATTCCATCAAATCGTCAATGGAAAAGCGCAGTTGCTTAAGCTTTTCCTGATCGATCTGCCCGTTGTAAATCACAATAACGGGCTTTCCGGACATGATGGAGCGAAACCGCTTGGAGGAAAGCGACAGCGTAGATACAATCACCTCAAAGGCGACCAGAACAAACACCGGTATCAGCCCCAAAACCATCGGGATATTCGTATCCTCAATCGGAAGCGAGGCAATGTTTGAAATCAGAATGGTAATGACGAATTCAGCCGGCTGGAGCTCTCCAAGCTGCCGTTTCCCCATCAGCCTTAAGCAAAGCGTCACCAGAATATACAGAATAACCGCACGGAAAAACACAACCAGCACGCGACCAATCCTCCTCTTTTACTGCGGACAAACTTCCCGATTAGTATGTGTGCGGCGGCGGCTTTTATGCTCAAAAGCACAGCGGATTCCGTGCATCGAACAAAACGCTCTCGTCCGGCACTCTCATGCATCCCGCACCGAAATTTGCGCGTTTCCTCTGCTTTACATGGTTATTTCTTTGTTGTATAATGGGAACAATAACAAGAAAAGAAGAGAAACAGGTTCGCCTTTTCTCTCTGATAAATCTGATTTTAATCAAAGAAAGGCTGACGCATATGGCAACTGTATTTTCCGTGGGAATCGGCCGTATCATCAAAGATTTCGGCTTAGAGGTCGTCTACATGCCGGAGCACGGCAATGAAGTGGAAATCATCAGTGCGGATACCAACCGCCCCGGCCTGAATCTTGCCGGATTTACAGAGTATTTTGATAAAAAGCGCATTCAGATTTTCGGTCTCAGTGAAATGGCTTATCTTCAGGAGATGCCGGTCGAAGAACGCAGACGCCGTATCGAAAATCTGTTTCAGCTTCATTTCCCCGCACTGGTGGTAACGCGCGGGCTTGACGTCTTTCCGGAAATTCTGGACGCCGCAAAGGAAAACGAAATTATCTGCCTGCGCACCAACGACAACACTTCAAGTTTTCTTTCCGGTCTTTTATCCTATCTAAACGTTGAACTCGCACCGCGCATCACACGCCACGGCGTCTTAATCGAGGCCTATGGCGAAGGCATGCTGATTTTGGGCGAGAGCGGCGTTGGCAAGAGCGAGACCGCTATTGAGCTTGTCAAGCGCGGCCACCGCCTGATCGCAGACGACGCTGTGGAAATCCGCCGCGTCTCCAATCGCACGCTCGTCGGCACCTCGCCCGAGAATATCCGCCACTTTCTTGAACTGCGCGGCATCGGCATCATCAATGCGCGCCGCCTGTTCGGCATGGGCGCCGTCAAGGTGACCGAAAAGGTAGACATGATCGTGAAGCTTGAGCTGTGGGATCCGAACAAAGCGTACGACCGCATGGGTATGGAAAACGAATACGCCACCATTCTCGGCATTCAGGTGCCCTGTCTCACCATCCCGGTAAAGCCCGGCCGGAATCTTGCGATTATCTTAGAGGTTGCGGCGATGAACAACCGTCAGAAAAAGATGGGCTATAACGCCGCGCAGGAGCTGATGCAGAATCTCGGCATGCCGGTTGAAAACTCAACGCCCGTTAAAAATTGGGACTTATATTGATTTTGCATAAATTCCGGCTTATGAGAGAAACGCCGCCGCAGATCCTCAGAATTCAGCCGCACTTCTATAACCTAAGGAGCAATCCCTTTTCATGAAACTTATTGCAGATACTCATACCCACACCCTTGCTTCCACGCATGCCTACTCAACAGTGCTGGAAAACGCAAAATTCGCCTCAGAAGCCGGACTCGCTTATCTTGGAATAACCGATCATGCTCCCAGTATGACCGACGCGCCGCACTGGTGGCATTTTGAAAATCTGCGCGTTCTTCCGGACGAACTGTATGGCGTTAAGCTGTTAAAGGGCATTGAAGCAGATCTGTGCGGTTTTTCCGGCGAGCTTGACGTAACAGACGATCAGCTTTCTATTCTCTCCTGGGTGGTTGCCTCCATCCACCGTCAGGTTATGCCAAAGGGCAACGTAGAGGAAATCACAAGCGCCTATATCGGCGCCGCACGTAATCCGTATGTAGACGTCATCGGTCACAGCGGCCTTGCCGCGTATCCCTATGACTACGACGCTGCCATTCAGGAATTTGCGAGGCTCGGCAAGCTTGTCGAGTTCAATCAGGGCACCTTTTTCTCCCGTCCGGCGAGCGCGGAAAACTGCGTAAGAATTGCGCTTTGCTGTAAAAAGCACGGCTGCCGCACGATCATCAATTCTGACGCGCATTTTGCATATCGAATCGGACAGGCTCCGGATGTTTTCCGCATGCTCCGTGAAATCGATTTTCCAAAGGAGCTGGTCGTGAATGCGGATTTAAACCGGTTTGAAGCATATCTGGCGGAGCGCAAACGCCGGATCGACGCTTTGACATAACAAGATCAAATCAAAGAGGAGATTGAAAAATGAGAGTTTTGATGTTTGACATCGACACACTCCGCAGCGATCATCTGGGCTGCTACGGCTATGGCAGAAATACTTCCCCTACGATTGATTCTATCGCAGAAGAAGGCGTGCGTTTTGCGGATTACTATTGTCCCAACGCGCCGTGTCTGCCGTCGCGCGCCTCGCTGATCACCGGTCAGTACGGCATCCGCACCGGTGTCGTCGGTCACGGCGGAACGGCGGCCGATATGCGCTTGCAGGGCGAAACCCGCCATTTTACGGATGACTATTCAGAAAACGGTCTGTTTATGCAGTTCAGGCGCGCCGGAATGCATACGGTTTCGTTCTCCACCTTTGCGGAGCGCCACTCTTCCTGGTGGTTCAACTGCGGCTTTAACGAGCTGTATAACGTCGGCAAGCGCGGCAGTGAATCGGCGGAGGACGTCACCCCGCATGTGCTTGACTGGATCGAGCGCAACGGCGAGAAGGACAACTGGTTTATGCACGTTCACTTCTGGGATCCGCACACGCCGTACCGCGCGCCGGCCTCCTTTGGCAATCCGTTTGCAGACGAGCCGCTTCCGGACAACTGGATTGACGACAAAATTTTTGCCGAACACCTGATGCATATCGGCCCGCACGGCGCAAACGAGATCAACATGTGGAACGACGACACAAACGCCGCCTGGCCGCGTCACCCGGGAAGACTCGAAACCGTGGCGGATATGAAAAACTTCATTGACAACTATGACTGCGGCGTGCGCTTCACAGACGACAATATCAAGATGATTCTCGACCTGCTCAAAAAGAAGGGTCTGTACGGGGACGACCTTGCGATCATCGTTACCTCCGATCACGGCGAAAACCTGGGCGAGCTTGGCATTTACGGCGAGCACGGCACCGCCGACGAGCCGACCTGCCATATCCCGATGATTATCAAATGGCCGGGCGCGAAAAAAGGCTTTGTCGCCCATGGCTTCCACGACAATGTCGATCTGCTTCCGACGGTTAAGGAGCTTTTGCACACAGAAGGCGTTTTCGGCACGGAGTACGAATATGACGGTATAAGCTATGCTAAAACGCTTATGGAGGGCGCGGACTGCGCAAAGGATTCTGTTGTCCTGACGCAGTGCTGCCACGTCTGCCAGCGTTCTGCGCGCTTTGATGATTACGTTTACATCCGCACCGTGCACGGCGGCTATCATCTGTTTGAAAAGGAAATGCTCTTTAACGTAAAAGACGATCCGCACGAACTGCATAACCTCGCGGTCGAGCATCCGGAGCTGTGTGCAAAGGGCGCAAAGATCATCGCCGACTGGGTGGACGAGATGATGAAAAAGTCGAAGTACCCGATCGATCCCATGTGGACGGTTATGAAAGAGGGCGGTCCAGAGCATGCCCGCGGCGCGCTTGAGGATTACATCAAACGCTTAAGCGGCACCAGCCGGGAGTATGGCATTCCGCTCTTACGTAAAATGTACCCAAACGGATAATTCTGTTTTGTATAAGGAAAGGGAGGAATTTCGGTGAATGAAACCATACAAACTCTGCTGACAAGAAGAAGCGTCCGGAAATATCAGAACATTCAGATCAAGGAAAACGACCTGAATCTGATTTTAAAAGCCGGCAGTTATGCGCCGACCGGCATGGGCGACCAGCCGTGGCATTTCGTCGCAATTCAAAATCCAGAGGTTCGCGCCCGTCTGCTCGACGTATGCAAAGCCACAAACGGAAACGACGGCGATCCGTTTTACGGTGCGCCCACCATTATTCTCGTCTTTGTGAATATGGAGGCCTGCCAGCCTGTCAAGGACGGTGCGCTCGCAATCGGCAACATGGCAAACGCGGCCGCTTCTCTGGGCCTCGGCTCCTGCTGGATCAATATCGAAAACGAGTATTTTGAGACCGAGACAGGCGCCGCTTTCAAAAACGAAATTCTGCCGGACGCACGTTTTCAGAGCATCGGCTCGCTTGCCGTCGGCTATGCGGACGAAGAGCCCGCTCCCAAGCCGCGCAGAGAAGGCATGATTACACTGATTAAATAAGAGTTGACCTGCAAAAAGCAGCCGGACTGAAAGTCCGGCTGCTTTTTATCTTTTTGCTATATCTTTATAACTCTCTGCGTCCGCCGCTCAGACGGTTGACCTCAGCAAGAGAAAACGAGCCCTCTTCATACTCTGTGAATAACCGTCACAGCTTTAAAACAAGCTCTCTGCCCGTCATCCGGTACGGCGTATACTGCACACCCGTCATATCGAACATCTTTTTCGACGCGCGCGTCGCATCTGTGTCCGCATACTTGTCCGAAAGATAGATTACCTCGCGGATCCCGCACTGAATAATCGCCTTGGCGCACTCGTTGCAAGGAAAGAGCGTCACATATACCTTTGCGCCGCGCAAAGTGCCAATCGCCGTATTGAGAATCGCATTCAGCTCCGCATGGCAGACAAACGGATATTTCGTATCCAGCATTGCGCCGTCGCGTCCCCACGGCATGTCGTCGTCCGGACAGCCGGTCGGCATTCCATTGTATCCCACCGAAAGAATTTTGTTGTCGCTGCTTACAATACAGGCGCCAACCTGTGTGCTCGCGTCCTTACTGCGCTGGGCGGAAAACAGGGCGATCCCCATAAAATACTCGTCCCAGCAGATGTAGTCCTGTCTTTTTCCCACTTTATCTCGCTCCTTTTACCAAAGAATCGGCGTCTGCCCGCTGGCCTCAAGCGCGGCGTTAGCCTTATTAAAATGATCGCACCCAAAAAAACCGTTATAGGCGGAAAACGGGCTTGGATGCGCCGCCGTTAAAACCGTATGCGCCGGATTGTGTATAAGCTCGCGCTTTCTTCGCGCATCCGCACCCCAGAGCAAAAACACAATCGGCTTTTCCCTTTTGTCCAGCAGAGAGATGATCGAATCCGTAAACCGTTCCCAGCCGTGGCCGCGGTGGCTTCCGGCCTGCCCCGCGCGCACGGTTAAGACCGCATTTAACAGCAGCACGCCCTGCTCCGCCCAGCGGGTCAGATCGCCGCTCGCCGGCTGCTTTCTTCCGGTGGTATCCTCTATTTCCTTATAGATGTTTTGCAGCGAGGGCGGAATGCGCACGCCGTCCCGCACGGAAAAGCTCATTCCCATGGCCTGCCCAGCCCCGTGATAGGGATCCTGCCCGATGATTACCACCTTGACGTCCGCGTAGGGCGTAAGCTTTAGCGCACGGAACATATCGCCCTTTGGCGGGTATATGTTATAGCGCCGGTACTCTTCCCGCAAAAACGCGCGCAGCTCCTCCATATAGGGCTGCTCGGTTTCCTCCTTCAAAAGCAGATCCCAATCGTTTCCGAGATTTGTCATAAAGCCCTCCCAATTTGTTTGCGGCGCGCCGCTTCCCGTGTTATAATACAGAGAAAGCGGTATTTGCCGCAGGTTCTTCGACAACAGTATAACAAATTTGACAGGAGAATGCACTATGAAATACGGAATTATTTGCGCAATGCAGGAGGAAATCGAGCTTTTGCGCGCGGATCTCACCGAAACGGCCGTTACCCGTATAGCAGGGCGGGATTTCTGCGCCGGAAAGCTCTACGGCAGGGACGCCGTACTTGTCATGTCGCGGATCGGTAAGGTGGCCTCCGCCTCCACGGCGACCACGCTGATCGACCGTTATCATCCCGACTGCGTTATTTTCTGTGGAACTGCCGGCGGCGTGCACAAGTCCCTCAATGTCGGCGACGTAGTAGTGGGCGACAGGCTCGTCCAGCATGACTTTTTCACCGGCGTGGACTATTTCCGCATCCCGCTTCTGGACGTCTCCTATTTTAAAGCCGACGAAGCGCTTTCATCCGCTATGCTCAAAGCCGTCGATCACTACATGAAATATGAGATGAAGCAGGACATTCCCAAAGAGTATCTGGATGAGTTCGGCATCGTCTCGCCAAAAGCGCAGCTTGGCACAATCGCATCCGGCGACCAGTTTATCTGTGACAATGAGAAAAACGCATGGCTTGCCGATCACATCGAAAACCTCCAGTGTGTAGAGATGGAGGGCGCTGCCGTCGCACAGATCTGCTATGAGTTCGGTATTCCGTTTGCCGTACTGCGCGTCATCTCCGATTCCGCAAACAGCGACTCGAAC
>UQQY01000045.1 GCA_900543295.1 uncultured Oscillospiraceae bacterium
ATCAAAATGCGTCCCGCCGCATTGTCCGGCATCTTACTCTCGATTAAAACAACCGGAAATCCGGAGCGGGTCAGATCATGAATCAATTCCTCATCCGCCGTGCCGCTTCCATATACGATCAGCGCGTCTGCACGTCCATGCAAAAAGAATTCAAAATAGCGCTTACGCTTCTGCGCCTCTATCGAAGCGCTGCAATAAACGATATTATAATCTGCCGCCCCCGACTCAATGCCGTCAAACAGACCGAAGAGGAACGGATTCGACAGATGACTGACCATCACGCCGATGGTATTGGTTCGCTGACGCACGAGCGAGCGAGCCAGCTCGTTCGGACGGTAATGAAGCGCTTCAATCGCCTCTTCAATCCGGCGGCGCGATTCGGGCCCTACTCCCTTTCGTCCGTTTAAATAGTGGGAGACAAGCGAAACCGACACGCCGGCTCTTGCCGCAACATCTTTGATTGTGGCCAAAATACGTTCCTCCTTTTATTCCACGTGTACGCGAATACCGACCTCGAACATTCTTTTCCAAGGCATCCGACAGTCGTCTATGACCACATGATGCGTCTCGTCCGAAAGCATTTCATCCGCGAAAAGCTGAAGCCGCTGTTTGGCCACGGCGGCAATTTCGCCGCGCTCACCATCCACGTTAAAGTAGTCAAGTCCGCGGGGCTCCAGCTCGTTTACGCAGATATAGCGGCGCACAAACGCCATATAGCCGATGTCTTCAACATAGCGTGCGGCAAGAAAGTCCGTATGACCCTGGCGCGCGCCGTAAAGCAGATACAGCATGCCCATAGGAATAACGGTGCCAAGCGTATTTGACGAAGTATTCCAGCCTGCATAGCCTGCAATGCTCCATAAAAGCCCTTTTTCGCGCAGAAGGGCAAGAAGCTCCGGATCGCCGCCGTTTCCGTGGGCATTGTCGCCGAAGCAGACCGGCTTATGAAGCACCTCCATCGCATAGGCGGCATATTCAATCTGCTCGATCTGGTTACGGTTTGCGTCGTATTCGATGCGGTCGGGCAGCGGCTCGGCCGTGCCATGCTCCATCTGGCGGCCGCTTGGCGTATTAACCATCAGGATAAGATCCGCTTCGGATACGCTGGATGCGACCAGTCCGCCGGCGGCCAGAATGTGATATTTGATCGTCTCGCTGACCAGACGATCTTCATACACCGGCGTAATGGTATCGCCCGCCGAGCTTGCATATTTGACATAGATAAGCGGGCGTTTTCCGGCAAGCCGGTTCGCCATGCGGGCAAGCAGCGTATTTTCAACAGCGTCCGCATCCGGATACATGTAGGCGGAGAGCTGGGTTTTCGTTTCGCGGATATGACGGCGGACCGTCTGCTGATCCTTCGCAGTCAGCCCATAAGGGCTGGAATCATCCTGCGGGATGACAAGAAAATCGATAACGCCCTCAGCGGCAAGATCAATCGCCAGCTTGTTGATGACAATGTTCTTTTCTCGGCGGGAGAGATAGTCCGTGAGATACTCCTGCGGCAGGCGCGAAACGATGTCGTCATACTCGGCGCACTCCTCCGCATCCGCAATGCCCAGCTCCTTTTTATGACCGATAAAACCATAGCGGTGGATCTCCCGTCCCCAGTCTTCGTAATAGTCCGGTTCCTCGTCGCTGCTTGAATAGCGCGGATTGCGCATAATAAGGGTAAAGGCGAACAGCGGCATCTCCGGATGCGCTTTTTTGAACGCGCGCAGACGGAGCAGGCGCGCTTTTAGCGTTTCCAGACCGTCATGATGCAGCCGTGAAGCCAGAATACTGGAATAAACGAGCGTGTCAATGGAAATAACCGCGCCCGCGCAGCCCTCCGCGTTTTCCTCCATCCAGCGAAAAACCGCGTCCGGGTCGCCGGGCTCTTTTTTATACGCAAGAATATCTTTGGGCGGCAGGATGATGTCGAGATCGGTTCCCTCCGCCAGGTGCGCCTGATATTCATAGTTGCACGGACGCTCGTCCAGCGGAACAAGCAGAATTTTTTTCATATCATCATTCTCCTATTCTGTAGCTTTACCCATACTGGGCTCTATATGGACGTGAATCCCGTTGTTGAAAATGCGCGTCCACGGCATCCAAACTTCGTCGACCACAACGCGGTGCGTATCGTCGGAAATAGAGGCGTCGGCAAATTCCTGAAGCTTTTGGCGGATTATCTTAGCAACTTCGCCGTGTTCGCCGTCCACGGTAAAATAATTCAAACCGCGTTTCGGCAGTTCGTTTTGACACACGTCCCGCCGTACAGCCGTCATATAGCCGACGTCCTCAACATAGCGTGCGGCGAGAAAATCCGTATGTCCCTGCCGGTCGCCATAAAGCAAGTACAGCATTGCGCACGGAATGGCGATCCCCATGGTATTCGACGAGGTATTCCAGCCGGAATAGCCGGCAATTTTCCACAAAAGCCCTTTTTCGCGCAGGAGGGCGTAAAGCTCCGGATCACCGCCGTTTGCATAGGCCACATCCGCAAAGCAGACCGGCTTTTTGAGCGTATCAATGGCGTAAGCGGCGTATTCCACCTGCTCGATCTGATTGCGGTTCGCATCGTATTCAATGCGCGCAGGCAGCGGCTCCGTCGTGAGATGCTCCAGCGGATTTCCGCTCGGCGTATTAATCATGACAATGAGATCGGCCTCCGATACGCTGGACGCAATCAGGCCGCCCGCAGCGAGAATCTGATACTTGACCGTCTCGCTCACCATACGGTCCTCATAACGCGGCACGACAGTATCGCCGGCGGCGCTTGCGTATTTCACATAAACCAAAGGCCGCTTTTGGGCGAGCATATTCGCCATACGCGCAAGAAGCGTGCCCTGTACGCCGTCGGAATCCGGATACATATAAGCGCGAAGCTGCACCTTTTTTTCGCGGATATGGCGGCGGATGATTTGCTGATCCTTTGCCGTGAAGCCATAAGGACTAGAATCGTCCTGCGGAACAATTAGAAAATCGATAACGCCCTCCGCCGTAAGGTCGACCGACAGCTTATCGATTTCGATGTTTTTTTCCCGGCGGGAGAGATAGTCGGCGAGATATTCCTGCGGCAGACGGGAAACAATGCCGTCATACTCCGCGCACTCTGCCTCGCTTGCAATCCCCAGCTCCTTTTTGTGCCCGATAAAGCCGAAGCGGTGAATCTCCCTGCCCCACTGCTCGTAATAGTCCGGCTCCTGCTCGCTGCTTGAATAGCGCGGATTGCGCATCACAAGATTGTAGGCAAAAATCGGAAGCGCCGGATGCTCCAATTTAAACTTTCTCAGCCGCAGCACCCGTTTTTTTAAGAGAGAAAGCGGAAAATCATGAATGCGCGAGGGAAGCATTCCTGAATAGACGAGCGCGTCGATCGCAACAATGGCGCCGTCGCAGCCGTCCGCGTTTTCCTCCATCCACGCAAAGAGTTTTTCGGGATCGGCAAATTTCTTTTTATCAGGCAGCAGGCTGCGAGGGGGCTTGATGATTCGGATATCTGTATCCTTCGCCATCTGCTCCTGAAATTCAAAGCAGCAGGGGCGCTCGTCCAGCGGAACAAGCAGGATTTTTTTCATGGCAGGTCCCTCCTTTACGGCTGTAAAAAGCCTTTCTCGATCGAAGTATTGATGATCCATTCGACAACCTTCCATGCTTCAGGAAGTCCGCTTTTCACCGGCGCCATGCGCTCATACACCTGTGCGCTCGTCACATGGCCAAGCTTCCATGTGTGCCCTTTTGTCAGGTAGTTGTTGATGATCGGCTGAATGCGGTCGAGCGCGGCGGCGAAACGGGAATCCGGCGTATCCATCCGGTCGAATTCCTCCCACAGCGCACGGTATTCTCCCGCCTGATCCGCAGGAAGCAGCGCGTAAAGCCGGTCGGCAGCCGCCGCCTCGCGCGCGGCCTTATCTCTGTTTCCCTCTTTATCATAGCAAAACGTATCGCCGGCATAAATCTCAATCAAATCATGCACCAGCACCATACGGACGACGCGGCTTATGTCAACGGGTTCCGGCGCATACTCCGACAAAAGCATGGCATACATGGCCAGATGCCACGAATGCTCGGCGTCGGACTCTCTGCGGGAGCCATCAGCCAGCAGCGTCTGCCGCAGAACGTTTTTCATCTGATCGATTTCAACGAGAAAGCGCATCTGCTGTTCAAAACGGGATGTCTCCATAAACGAACGCTCCTTTATTCTGTAATCGCCTTCACATAGCGCCTGGTAATATCCATCGGACGGGTAATCGCCGTGCCGACGACCGCCGCGTGAGCACCGCAGTCGAGCGCCCTTTTCAGCTGCTCCGGCGACCAGATTCCACCCTCTGCAATAACGGGGATGCTGAGCGTATCCGACATCTTTTTGAGCAGATCAAAATCCGGGATTGCGATTCCTTCGGTATAATCAGTATAGCCGCGCAGCGTCGTCCCGGCAAGATCGAATCCGATTTCCTGCGCATGAAGCGCTTCTTCATAAGTCGAGCAGTCCGCCATAAAAAGCTGATCCGGATATTTTGTCCGCACCTCTTTAAAAAAGGCGTCAAGCGTCACTCCGCAGGTGCGGATGCGGTCGGTTGCATCAGTTGCGATAATATCCACGCCAATCGCAGCCAGCGCGTCAACCTCTGCGATGGTCGGTGTGATACGCACCGGGCTGTCGTCGCAGTCATGCTTAATGATGCCGATAATCGGAAGATCAACAAGTTTTTTCATCTCCGCAATATCCTCGACGGAATTTGCGCGGATTCCCTTTGCGCCGCCAAGCATGGCGGCATACGCCATGCGTCCCATGATAAACGAGCTGTGAAGCGGCTCTTCCGGCAAAGCCTGGCAGGAAACGATCAATCCGCCTTTGATCTGATTTAAAATTTCAGCCTTAGTCATACGATTTACATCCTTTCATCATAATCCGGCCGCTGATTCTCAGCAACCGGCTTTTCGTTTTCTTTTAGAATAGCATTTTCCCGGCGCGAATACAATGAAAAACACAAACTTTTTCTGTTCATTCTTTTCTATTCGGCATATCAAATGCTCTGCGGCAAGCGTCGAAACGCAAATATAAAAAGGTATTTCTTGCGCTTTTCACAGGAGTGACGTATAATAGAAAAAGCCAGACGGCCGGAAGACAGATTTTCCGGTCTTGATCCGCAGCATGTGTGCGGATGCAGAAGATAAGGAGAGCTCCCGTCCGCAGGGCGGGACGAATGGAGGATTATACCATGAACAGAACAGAAATTCGGACGCTGTTTGAAAATCCGGCGGCATATGCGGACAAGGCCGTAACAGTCTGCGGCTGGGTACGCACCATCCGCGATTCCAAAGCGCTGGGCTTCATCGAATTAAACGACGGCGGCTGCTTTAAAAACTTACAAATCGTCTTTGAAGACAGCAAAATTGATAATTTTAAGGAAGTAGCGAAATACAACGTCGGATCGGCGATCTGCGTAACCGGCACACTGCTTCTGACGCCGCAGGCAAAGCAGCCGTTTGAAATCCACGCGGAGAAAATCGAACTGGAAGGGGCCTCTACGCCGGACTATCCGCTGCAAAAAAAGCGCCACACACTCGAATATCTGCGCTCGATCGCACATCTGCGTCCGCGTACCAACACGCTGAGCGCAGTGTTCCGCGTCAGAAGCGTCGCCGCTTTTGCCATTCACCGCTTTTTCAACGAGCGCGGCTTTGTCTACGCGCATACACCGCTGATTACGGCTTCCGACTGCGAGGGCGCGGGCGAAATGTTCCGCGTTACCACGCTTCCTGCGCAGAATCCCCCGCTCAACGAGGACGGCAGCGTCGATTTTTCTGAGGACTTTTTCGGCAAACCGGCGAACCTGACGGTTTCCGGCCAGCTTGAGGGCGAATGCATGGCGATGGCGTTCGGCAAAATCTATACCTTTGGTCCGACCTTCCGCGCAGAGAATTCCAATACGCCGCGCCACGCCGCAGAATTTTGGATGATCGAACCGGAAATTGCGTTCGCGGACTTAAACGACGATATGGACTTAGCGTGCGATATGATTAAATACGTTTTAAGCTATGTGATGGAAAAATGCCCGGATGAAATGGCGTTTTTCAATCAGTTCTTCGACAAGGGACTGATCGCGCGCCTGACCGACTTAATCGAATCCGATTTTGCAAAAATCACCTATACGGAGGCGATCACCCTGCTTGAAAAGCACAAGGACGAATTTGAATATCCGGTTTTCTGGGGCGCGGATTTGCAGACGGAGCATGAGCGCTATTTAACGGAGAAGGTTTTCGGCCGTCCGGTATTTGTCACAGACTATCCGAAGGAGATCAAGGCGTTTTATATGCGTTTAAACGACGACGGGAAAACGGTTGCGGCAGTCGATCTGCTGGTTCCGGGCGTCGGCGAGATTATCGGAGGCAGCCAGCGCGAGGAGCGCTTGGACGTACTCGAAGCGCGCATGAGCGAGCTTTCGCTCAATCCGGAGGATTATTCGTGGTATCTTGACCTGCGCCGCTACGGCGGTACAAAGCATGCGGGCTTCGGACTGGGCTTTGAGCGCCTGATTATGTATATTACCGGTATTTCCAATATTCGCGACGTGCTCCCCTTCCCGCGGACGACCGGCAGCGCGGAATATTGATGAAAACAAAAGAATGCGGCCGTCTGCTGCTGAGCAAAAATGTGCGGGACAATCCAAGTCAGCGAGAAAGCTTTATGCAGCTTGCCGCAGACGTATTCGGGCTTTCCTTTCACAACTGGTATGCGCGCGGCTATTGGCAGGACGCTTATCTCCCCTACACGCTGTTTGACTGCGGCAGGGCTGTGGCGAACATCTCCGTCAATCGGATGAAAACGATGGTTGACGGACAGCCGAAGCGCTACATTCAGCTTGGCACGGTTATGACGGCTCCCGCCTACCGAAACCGCGGGCTGTCCAGAAGACTGATGGAAGCCGTTCTTTCCGACTGGCGCACGCAGTGCGACGGAATTTATCTTTATGCCAACGATACCGTACTCGACTTTTATCCGAAATTCGGCTTTCTAAAAGCGGAGGAATACGGCTTTTCAAGGCCAATCGCGCCGTCGCCCGCTCCGTTTGTCCGGCTTGACATGGATAAGGAGGAAAGCGTCCGGCTGCTTTATTCCTACTACGAAAAGGGCAATCCGATAAATGCGCGGCCGATGCTGCATAATTTCGGGCTTTTGATGTTCTACTGCGGCGGCTTTTTGAAGGACTGCGTGTATTACAGCGCGACGCTTGACTGTATCGTAATCGCGGAGTATGAAGCGCAGACGATGATCTGCCATGAGATATTCTGCGATGAAAAGGCCGATACTGAGCGCATACTGGCCGCTGTAGCCAGGACAGAAACAAGGTGTATTGAATTCGGCTTTACACCAAAGAGCCGCTCCGGCTGCGAGCAGAAGCGTATTGGCTCCGGCAGCGATCAGCTTTTTGTATGGTCCGGCGGAGAAAACATGTTTGCGTCGGGAAGCATGCGCATGCCCTCTCTTTCACAGGCGTAGAGTGAAAAAATCTGCCTTTATAATAAGCGCCCTAATTGTTCAAAAGAACAATTAGGGCGCTTATTATAAAAAACAGAGCTTTCTGAGACCAGTACGGCAATTTAATATGAACGCCTGCACGCGCATAACGCAATGAGAGAGGATTATATGATAAATCATCCAAAAATAGAGTATAGACCTAACAGGAGAGTGCACTTTCTAAAAATCTCTTTGTCGCTCATTATCTATCGAGCCGGATAAATCGCTATCTTCTGTTTCGGTACTGAACAGGAGTAGTATTGGTGTACTTTTTAAACACGCTGTTAAAATAGCTGATGTTATCAAAGCCGCTATCCATAGCAATCTCTGAAATCTGCCGATTGCTGTGTAAAATCGAATCGATCGCTTTGTTCACTCGATAATGATTTAAATAATCTACGGGAGTATGTCCTGTCATCTGCTTAAAAAATCGATGAAAATGT
The DNA here is from genome assembly GCA_900543295.1 of uncultured Oscillospiraceae bacterium. Classification (GTDB taxonomy): domain Bacteria; phylum Bacillota; class Clostridia; order Oscillospirales; family Ruminococcaceae; genus Paludihabitans. The sequence continues at coordinate 7,951 of UQQY01000045.1, forward strand.
CCGCTGCTCATGTTGAATCTATTCGCGACATCATTTATATTCATTTTTTTATTGTAATTTTCAGATAAATAGCGAAGAATTTCTTTGATCTTTTCAGCCTTAAACGAATTGTTGCTGACAGGTGTGCCGTTATATTGCGAGTTTGCTAAAAGAATATGCAGTATCATAAAAAGATGGGCTTTGACAGCCAGTTCAAAAGCAGTTGGTTTTGCAGTGAGCAGTCTTTCCAACTGGAACAGAACATGCAGCAATTCTTTTTCCCATGCCGAGGTGCCTTTGATATGTACCGGTAACCTATACTGATTATTAACAAACGGGTCAATATATTCACTTTGAATTTTGTCATGAAAATTGCTGTAAAGCATTTGAGGATCGAAAACAATAGATGAAAAACCGCACTGCTCATTTTCCGGTATAATGGAATGAAGCTTTCCACTGTTTATAAAAAGAGCCTCGCCTGCTGCCGCATGATAGTATTCATCTTCTACTTTTATTATGGATGATCCGCTTGTAGCTAAACAAAATTCCATTTCATCATGCCAATGATAATAAGCCGCGTCCGCTAAAACGAGATTATTTATACTGTAAAATCCAAGAGGAAACATTAAATCTCCATGTTGTATTTTCTCTTTTAATAAAATTTTCTCCATGCTTTCTTCCTTCATATCTATTGAATGTCAGTATCGTGTTATAAACTGTGTGAATGCTTAAAGTATACGTCGAAAACAAGCAATATACTAACAGGTAGCAGGAAATAAATTTGGGCCTTTCATTAGGCTGATTATGTGAGGTTGTTATGATTACAAGATTTATTGAAAGCAAAAAGTATTTACGCGTAAGCGTCCAATCCGCAGAGGTCATTTCAATTGGAGAATCCAGCGTTGTATTAAAAACCTTTTCTATCCCGATTCAAAAGGCGGAAATATCTTCTGCTGATTTAGATGCGCTGGATCAAAAGCAAATAAAAGTTGGCCAGAATGTAGAAGGGATTATTCGGATTGACGTTTGTGCCGATGACGTATTGCGTATAAGGTATGCGGAAGGAAGCGTCGTACCGGATAATGCTACCCCGATGATAACAGGAGCATATCCTCCGGCAAAATCATGCAGAATCAACCGTATAAATAATGCTTGCGGCTTTCAGACCGAAAAAATTACAATAGCAACAGAAGCAATGGAAATTTCTATCAATTTAAATCCATATTCAATAAAAATCATTGACTTGGAGAGCGGAAACGAAATCATTGCAGGAGGCCCGGAGAAGAATAACTTTAACAACTGGGATTCGGTTAATACGGGTTTGTGCTATAGTCCCCAATATGCATCGCCGGTGGCAGTAGAAAGCTTTTCGCTGGCTTATGATGAATGCGTTTATGGTTTTGGGGAAAAGTTTCTCAAGCTCAATAAAGTAGGACAAACAATTGACCTGAATAATGAAGATGCTCTTGGCGTGATAACACCAAGAACATATAAGAATATCCCCTTCTTTGTTAGTACAAACGGATACGGGGTGTTTTTTAACCACAGCAGTCTGATGACGTTCTGGCTGGGCAGTATGTCCGCATGTAACATACAAGTAGCAATAGAAGATAATTTTCTGGACTATTTTATTTTTACTGGAAAGATCAAAAAAATTCTTAAGAACTATACAGCTCTTACGGGTAAGAGCGAAGTGCCGCCCAAATGGACCTTTGGTTATTGGCAAAGTAAGGCAAGTTATGAGTCGGAAGAAGAAACCGTTGAAATTGTCAGAAAAATGAGGGAATCCAAGATTCCATGTGACGTTATACACTTAGATACAAACTGGTTTAAGAAGAATTGGTACTGCGATTTGAATTTTGATACAGTCAGGTTTCCAGATCCGCAGAGATACCTGAAAGCCATGAGCGAGCTTGGTGTAAAAGTATCTCTTTGGCAATTGCCTTATATTCCGGAAGGAAGCGAGCTGTTTGAAAAACTCAAGAGTGCGGATGGCTTTGTAAAAAATAAAAATGGCGAAATATATGATGTAAAGGTTTGCTACGTAGAAGGCTTTAAGGGTACAGTCGGATTGATTGACTACACGAATCCAAAGGCGGTAAAGATTCATCAGGACGCCCTGCGAGAACTTTTTCGTCTTGGCGTTAAAGTGATTAAAACTGATTTTGGAGAAGCAGCTCCTTTAGACGGCGTTTATTTTGACGGGACGCCCGGTCATAGAATGCATAACCTGTATCCTCTTTTATACAACAAAGCAGTGTTTGATGTTACCAAAGAAGAAACTGGCGATGGCGTTGTTTGGGCAAGATCAACCTGGGCAGGAAGTCAACGCTATCCTGTTCATTGGGGAGGAGACAGCAGCGCATATTTTGAGGATATGGAACCGCAGCTTGCGGGCGGTTTGTCCTTTGGATTATCTGGTTTTCAATTTTGGAGTCAGGATATTGGAGGATTTCTTGGCAATACATCCGGCGATCTGTTAATTCGGTGGATGCAAATGAGTATGTTTCTATCGCATTGCAGGATTCACGGCGACGGTGTTCGAGAGTTATATAAATTCGATGAAACGACTATGAAAATTTGCAGAGACTACATCTGGCTTCGCTATAGACTCATGCCCTATATTTACGGCAATGCGATAAAAGCGGTACAGGAATCGCTTCCAATGGCAAGAGCATTGGTGATAGAGTATCAGGACGATCCCAATGTGCGGAATATCTCGGATCAATATCTTTTTGGCGACGATCTGATGATTGCGCCCATACTAAACGCGACGGGCAAAAGAAAGGTATATCTTCCCCACGGTCACTGGTATGACTGGTGGACAGGCGAGCGCATGAGCGGCGGACGCTGGATTTCTGTTGAAATGGCAATTGAAAAAATACCTATTTATATCAGAGAAGGCGCAGTCATTCCCATGGGGCCTGTTATGAACTATATCGATGAATTTAAAACGCGTAAAATAGAGGTGATAATAGCTCCGTTTGAAACGGAAAATATCAGAAGTTTGGCTATACCGGTTAATGATTCATTTGTCCATTTGGAGTACAAATTTATAAACATGAAACATTCCGTAAGAGTAGAAAAAACAGATATTGCGGTTTCTGTAACAATGCTCGGCAATGTCAGCTTCGAAATTTTCGAATTCTAAACCGACAAGGGGAAGCTCAAGTAAGCAACTTTGAACAGCAAAAATTGTTCACATCTCCGGCTAAGACTTCTGTACGTTTTTCTGCCGGACGATACGCAGCGTCATGCGCGCAAAGAGAACCGTTATAAACTGTGCGGCAACCAAAATGCAAAGGCTGATAATCGACCAGATGACGCCCGACGGCATCAGCATAATCAGCGCGATGCCGGAAATACGGCCCAGATCCTTATAGCATTCGCTGACGGAAAGAACCTCGCGCTTATAAGAAAGCGATTCAGGAAAATGATCGAACACCGTATAAAGCGTTGTCGTAACGGGATTGTTGATAAATACGCCGACAAAGGAGCTGGCTGCCGATAACAGCAGGACGGTAAAGGGATTGAGCTGCCAGAACAGCAGGGCTGTCACGCCGAGAAGCAGCGCCACAGCGGCGGTCATCAGGCGCATTCGGTTGTGCGGGCGGGCAATTTTTCCGGCAATGCCGCTGGAAACCATCGAAACCGCGCCTGCAAGAAAGGTATTGACACCGACCAATGCCTCACTGCTGACGATGGAAAACAGCAGAACGTTTAAAAAGAAGCTGAACGCGCCGTCGCGGATGCCGCGCCAAAAATCCATATGGATTGCAAAAAACCACATCTTTTCCGTATAGACTTTTTTCATCACGTGCAGAAACTGCGTTTTTTCATGGTCGATCTTCTCGGACTCGAGCCTTGTTACCAGCCAAACGGCAAGCAGCGCCATAGCGCCGCATGCGCCGAACAGGATGTAATAGCCGGTCAGGTCGGAAAACACATCCAACAGATAGCCGGAAAAGAGCGGCAGCACCAGGGAAATAAAGCCGGAAAAAATTCCGACGAAATTGATGCAGATGTCGCGCGTATCATCCGTACTGTACTGCAAAAGCGCGTCGGAATAGGTAATCCAGTAAAGACCGGTTGCAACGCCGTGTACGGCCGCGACCACCGCATAAATGGAATCGACAAAATCCATGCAGGTCAGGACAATCACATAGACAGCCATGGAAAGTGCCACGCCAATCAAAATGACGGTTTTACGCGTAACATGATGCAGAAGCCTGGCCGCAATCAGCATCGAGAGCGCAATAAAAATATAGTGGACAAAATTATAGCGAAGCGCAATGTCCTCTGTTCCGGAAACGCGCATCAAAAGCGTGTTGACAAACGTGGGCGTGACGACCGTTGCCAAAATATATACCTCATGCATCAGAGTAAATTTCTTAAATTCCGGATTGATGCGGTCTGCTCCGAACGCATTGATGACAGCGCGGCCAAGGCGCTTAAAGAAAAGAAGAAAAGCGGACAATCCAAACACTCCTGTTTTCAAACTGTAAAAGGCCGCGTTCTCTCACGCGGATTTGTTCTGATTGATTATAGCATAAGGGAGAAATTATACAAGAGTTACGGCGCGTCTTTCTTTTCTTCTTTTTTGACGGATTCCTTTCATGAAAAAAGTCAATAAACCATGCGCCTTTACAAAGCAGGAGTATTCGGACGCTTTATGGTCATACTGCATTTGGGAGGAATGCTATATGGAAGAAAAGAAAAACAAACCGCGTCAGCCGCAAAACGGGAAAGTCCTGCTGGATCCGGAGCCGGTTGCGTCATCCACAGAGTGCACCGGCCTTCTCTCCTTTATGCCGCGCACTGCCGATGAATGCGCGCAGTACGGTGAAATTTACGACATTCCGCTGCCGGTGGAAACCGTTTCGGAGAACCCGGTGCTGACTACCGGAAAGATGGACAAGGAGAACGCCGCGCAGACAAAAGATCAGACCCGTCCGAACTGAACGCCAACATCGAAGCGGCAATCTTCTTTTGTCCGACGGATAAAAGCCGTATGATGCGCATGCATATACGGCTTTTCTTTTGTTTAAAATGTGTTACAATAAATATAAAGATTTTGCATCAAATGCAGAGGGGACGAAAGCAACATGGTTTTATACATCATACGGCATGGAAATCCGGACTACGAGCACGATACGCTTACGCCGCTTGGAGAAAAGGAGGCGGAAGCGCTCGGCGAGCGAATGAAAAAGGAAGCGCCGGATCTTATTTATATGTCGCCGCGCGGACGCGCGATTGCCACAGCAAAACCGACGTGCCAAAAAACCGGTCTGACCGGAAGCATCGAAAACTGGATGACGGAGCGAAACGAATATATGTACAGTCCCGATTTTTCAAAGCAGGAGGCGCGGGATGCGGGATATTCGTTTTCTCTCCAAAACGGCGTGGAGAACATGCGGGATTTCTGTCCGGAGGCCGGACGCGAATCCCTGATAGCGGAGCTTGTCGCCTCATCGGACGCTTTCTTAGAGCGGCATGGCTACCGGCGCGAGGGCGGACTTTACCGCATGATACGGCCGAATGATCTGCGCATCGCATGCTTCTGCCACGGCGGCTTTGGCGGAACGTGGATTGCACATCTGTTTGGCATGATGCCGGTTATGGCATGGTTAAAGCTTGATCTGCATACCGCATCGGTGACACGCTTTGATTTTAGGGATGAGTTTGACAGCGGCTATGCAACGGCGCGGTGCTCCTACATAAACGACATCTCTCATCTGAAAGCCGCCGGCCTTGCGGAGCAAAAGGAATAAAACAAAAGGCAGCAGGAGCGGTACAAAAGCAGCGGTTATGTTGCAAAAAA
>UQQY01000046.1 GCA_900543295.1 uncultured Oscillospiraceae bacterium
CTTGTGCTTTCCAAATGCCAAACGCCGCTTCCCGTCAGTATCGATCCCCGCTTATTTTCGCTGGCGCTGTTTCATCTGATCTCTAACGCTGCAAACTTCTCTCCACTGGACAGTACGATCACCATCTCGCTTCTTGAATCCAGCCGTTATTGCACTGTGACCGTAAGCGACGAAGGCGATGGAATTGCAGCCGAGGATTTGCCCCGCGTTTTTGAACCGTTTTATGTCTGTCCGGACACACGCCTTCCGGAAAGTCAGCTTGGTTCGGGACTGGGACTGCCGATTGTACAGGAAATCGTGAAGCTGCACGGCGGAGACATCTTTTTGACGAGTGAGCAGAACCATGGTACTTCCGCCGCGATTCGCCTGCCATTTTCGGAAAATCCATCTGCTAATCTGGTGCACGCCGATACCAGTAAATATGTAACTGACAAATTTTCTGATCTTTATATCCTGTTTGCAGAGCTTTGTGAAATCAATCTGTTCTATCCTTCTTAAAGCAAGCCGCTGATTTAATTCTCCCTGTAGCGTAAAAACCGTTCCGGCTTCTGCCGAAACGGTTTTTTCTTTAGAACAGGTTTCCTACATTCTTCTGATTTCGCCTATTATCCCCTTATTTTCTGGATTTTTCTTTTTCAAATAATAACCGCACCAGTTCCTTCTTTCATACATCATGCCAACCATACCGCCTGCAAAGTCTGTTGTCAGGTCTATTGTGCAAAGGAGGTGATCCCATGTATCTCAGCAACGCGCATCTTGAAGAGGAACTGATTTGGAATGCAGATAATCTTACAAATGATATTCTTTTACTTACCTGTCTGCTGCATTCCATTCAGAATCAGCATGTCCCGGCTCACTTTCCGCATACCGCTGTTCTTTCCTGCTTAGAACGCTTAGACGGCTGTATCGAACAGCACACAGCAGAAATCCGTCTCATCAGCTCTCTGATTTTTCGAGAATTTTCCGCTGATATTCGGAAAGCGTGATAAAACGGCGTTCCTGAACGATTTCAGGGACGCCGTTTGTCTGTCTCGTAATACTCCACCGTTATGCTTCTGTCTTCCACAATTCGTCAGGATATACGCCCTCAGCCGTCCGCTGCGCAAGCGCCGCCTTCACGACCGGTTTATCCTCCTGATAGGTAACGCCATACCATTTGTCATGACTTTTTAAAACCAAAACCCGCGCCCTGTTCTGGGAAATCAGCTCGCTTACAACGCTTGGCAGATAGCATTCGCCCTTCAGCGGGTTGTTCTGATAAATCTGCTTCAAAAAGCGGGCGAAATACTGCTCCGCCTCCTCAAAAAAGCCCGATGTAAAGCCCCAGATATTCATTGAAACAACCGTGTGATCTGCGAGCGGATGATACGTTTTTCCGCCGTCCTCTGTATAGCAAATGCCGGATGGCGTCTTTTCGATGCAGGTACGCTCCGTCACCTCTTTCAGGAGATGGTTTTCATCCTCCTCGCAGATTCCGCGGGAAACGCTTCCATTCTCCGTTACGGTATTACAGAGCAGGTAACCGACCATGGTATACCACGGTGTCTTTCCAGTCTGCATCGACTCGTCAGAAAGGAAACGGTAAATTGAGACAAAAGCCTCCGGCCCATAGCAGTCGTCCGCATTGATGACGGCAAACGGGCCGTGCACAAGATTCCGCGCAGCCAAAACTGCATGACAGGTTCCCCAAGGCTTGACGCGTCCTTCCGGCGCCGTATAGCCAGCCGGAAGATCCGTCATATCCTGAAACGCGTACCGAACCTCCATTATACGGCTGATACGGTCGCCAACAGCGGCGCGGAATGCTTCTTCCATTTCTTTTTTTATTACGAAGACTACCGTTTCAAATCCTGCGCGTTTAGCGTCGTAAACCGAATAATCAAGGATGCTCTGCCCATACGGGCCGACGGGATCCATCTGCTTCAGACCGCCGTACCGGCTGCCCATGCCGGCCGCCATCACTACAAGAACAGGTTTTTCCATACTAAATTGTCTCGCCATAATCAGTTTCTTACTTAATACAGGCGACCTTTCTTCTGTTGAATTTTTTATCTGTCCGAAAAGCAATATAAAAACACAATGTAAATGTGTTACATCAGCATTATAGCCTCTTTTTCATCAGATTGCAAGACAGAGTTCCCTGGATCAGAGGCAAAAGCTATTGTAAACCTAATTAAAATTTCAGTTGACAATAAAGTCTCTTTGTTGTATACTTGCGGTGCAAACTTTAATAAAACGAGGAACAGTCAATGCTACAACATTCTATTTCCGGACAAACGACCGCTTCATACGATCCGCTCGTTCTGGCAGAAAACATCATCGCAGGGCGCCGTATCACGCGGGATGACCATCCCGAACAGCTTTTAAAGGCCGATCTGCCGTCTCTATGTAAGGGCGCGGATCGCATCCGCCGCGCTCTGTGCGGCGATCGTTTTGAGTTCTGCACCATTATTAACGCGCGCAGCGGCCGCTGCGGCGAGGACTGCCGCTTTTGCGCACAGTCCTGCCGCCACCACACCAATGCGGAGGAATATCCATTCCTTTCCTCCGGCGAAATCATCGAAGACGCACTTCGCAGCGAGGCGGCCGGCGTTGACCGCTATTCCATCGTGACTGCGGGACGCGGACTGCACGGTATGGATTTCGCAGAAGCCGTCGCAGCCTATCACGGAATAAAGAGAGAAACAAGCCTCTCCCTATGCGCTTCACACGGATTTGAGACGGATGAGGAATTTAAACAGCTAAAGGCGGCCGGCGTCACCCGTTACCATGCCAATATTGAAACGTCCGCACGCTATTTTCCTCAAATCTGCACCACGCACACCTATCAGAACAAGATCGACAACATCCAGCGGGCACGCCAGGCCGGACTTTCCATCTGCTCCGGCGGCATCATCGGTATGGGAGAAACGGCAGAAGACAGGCTCGACATGGCAATAAGCCTTTCGGAGCTCGCTGTCGATTCCATTCCGATCAACCTTTTTACTCCAATAAAAGGAACGCCGCTTGCCGATCTTCCTCCAATAGCAGAAGAGGATGTACTGCGAACTGTTGCCTTTTTCCGCTACATCAATCCGACAGCACAAATCCGGATGGCGGCAGGACGGCGGCGCTTTCCCGATCACGGCGCCGCGCTGTTCCGTTCCGGTGCAAACGCTGCAATCACCGGCGATATGCTGACTACAACCGGAACCGGAATTGCAGAAGACCGCTCGATGGTCACACAAATCGGCTACACACTCTGAGACAATGCGAAAGGACATATTATTATGCAGACAAAGGCAAAGCACAGCATTTATACTCTGACGATGATCGCCGTTATGACGGCGGTAACCTGTATTCTGGCGCCGCTTTCCATTTCAATCGGGCCGATCCCGATCTCCTTTACCAACCTCGCCATCTATTTCGCACTCTATCTGCTCGGCTGGAAAAAGGGAACTGTAAGCTATCTGGTTTATCTCTTGATTGGTATTGTCGGCCTTCCGGTCTTCTCCGGCTTTGTCGGCGGCATCGGCAAATTCTTAGGACCGACCGGCGGCTATATCGTCGGCTTTATTCCCATGGCAATCATCGCCGGTATCCTGATTGACCGTTTTAAAAACCGCTGGATTCACCTGCTCGGCATGCTTGTCGGAACAGCAATATGCTATGCGTTTGGTACAGCATGGTATTGCCTGCAAACCGGCTCCGCCCTCGTTCCCGCGCTCGGTCTGTGCGTTTTCCCATTTATCCCGGGCGATCTGGTTAAGATGATTGCCGCCATGCTGTTGGGGCCGGTAATCAGGGAAAGAATCCGTAAGGCTTCCGCTCAGTAAGCATCCATTTCCCCAATACCTGCAAAAAAGCGAAGAAAGCATATGCCTTCTTCGCTTTTTATTATGCCGTGAAGCGGCAATTTTCATCATTTCTTTTTAAAAACAGCCGCCTGCACTGCCGGAAAGATAACCTGTGCCATCGACATCTGTCCAAGATCATTTGGATGCAGATAATCAACCGCATACAAATCGCGGAATTCCGGTGTAAAGAAATTCCGGCTGTCCACAAAGAAAACGTTTTGGTCTCCATTTCGCAGGGCGTTTTCATATGTTTGGCGCACTACTGCGATCCGTGCAAGATCGTCCTCCGTCGGATCATCGTAAAACGGGTGCGTTACAAAAACAACCGGCAGCTTCGGCTGACGTGTACGAATCGTCTGGAAAAATGGCTCATGCGTCGCGCTCAGGTGCTCGCATGAAGGAGAATTGTAGTCATAGTCCATCACAAAGCAGGAAAGCGCGCAGCCTGCAATATACGCAGCCACAGCCGTTTCACCCAACGCGCTTCCGGAAAAGCCGAAATTGCGGCAATCCGCATTCAGAGCACGGCAGATGATATTGCCGTAGGCATTTCCAGGACGGGAGACGCAGCCGCCCTGTGTAATAGAAGAGCCGTAAAACGCCACCGGAAGAATATCACGTTTGGTCGGCTCCCCAATTCGGCATCCTTTCGGAAAGCCGATCTCAACAGAAGTAATACCGCTGTAAAGAGGAAGCTCGATCATCACTTCGTTGACTCCCGCCGGAAGAGAGAGCCTCCCCTCGTTTTCCCGCGGGCTTTCAGCAAAATGCTGCATCATTTCGCCAAGATATTTCCGTTTGTTTCCGGTCCCGGCGTATACGTCAATGCCATATACGCCGCGGTCGCAGAAATGATGCATTCCGAGAACCGCGCTTCTCAAACGTACACGGACAAAAATCTCCTCCGCATCCGTCGTAAAACGGATCGTTCCGCCCGCCGTACAATCGGCAAGCGAAGCGTTCGCTGCGGAATACTCCGCCTTTTTTGCCGCGTCAAGCCGATAGTATTCGCCGCCGTTTTGTTCCGGCGGATCTATTCCGCCCAAAACAAACGGCGCACGGTTTGCATACAGAAAGCAGAAACCGTCCTGCTCCGGCGCAGACGGCATGTATGACGCGACAGGATACAGCGGAATCGCTGCAAGCTCCGCCGCACGATCTGTAAACTCGCCAAAATCTAACACAGACATAAACAAAACTCCCGCTCAATTCTTTTGGGCGACCCGCGCCTTTTCCTGCATCAGGCGCGCAATCGTTTTTTCAAGCGCAGAAAAGGCCTCCGAAGGATCGGCAAGGTGCAGCACCGTCTCCTCCATCGGGCACATACCAGTATGCGTGCGGTTTTCGATCATCGGCACCAGCTCGCAGTAGCCGAAGGATACGCCGTGCTCTGATAAAACCTTTGCCGCAGACTCGCTCATAACCGCACCGAACACTTCCGCCGCCCCGCCGTCAATTAACAGCAGCGCCGCCGCCTTTCCGATGACCTTGTCCGCAACAGCCGCTCCTTCAAAAAAGCGGCGATCCCTGCGCAGAAACTGCATCAGCGGTTTAATACCGAACTGATCGGAAGTATAGGTATGCCCTTCCTTTTCGATCACACAGCTCAGCTCTTCCCGATACAAGCGTCTGACCGCCTCACTTCGCCTTGACAAGGATAAGTCCTCCTTTTTTCAATGCAAACATCAAAAGCGGGATCGCGATGAACTGCAGCACTACGCCCGGCAATCCGGCAACCAATCCGGTAAAGAAGGCCGTCGCATTGGCAAACGGCGGTGCAAATGAGAAAAGGTTGACCGCCGCCACAAGCGAAAGGCCATACACCGCACGCCCGCACAAAATGGTAATAGCAAGATTTAAGTACACATTAAGCCCTTTTTTCGCAAGCAGACCGGAAACAACCGCATAAGCCGCCAGCTCAAACAGCATGAAATACAGCATCGGTACCGGCGGCATCCCCGTAATCAGGCTGCTCAGAATCGGAACAATAACCGCAACGCCAAGACCCCATACCGGTCCAATCAGCATACCGGCTAGAATTACCGGAATGTGCATCGGCAAAAAAGTCTGGCCGGCGGACTGACCGAAAATGTGAAAAAGCTGCGGCAGAATAACGCCAATGGCAATTAAAAGGCCGCCGTATACAATTTTTTTAACAGACTGTGTCATACAAAATCTCCTCCTAAAGTTAAACTAAAGCGCCGCGATTTCTTTTAATCGCGCGATAATCGGCAGATGCTGGGTACAGAGCTTTTCGCACTTCCCGCAGGCAATACAGTCCGACGCGGGTTCCCGCGAAATGTCCCAGTGCCCGTCCAGACGGCCAATAATCTGCGTGCTGTCGCCGGTCAGCAGCTTTTGGTTATAGGCATCCATAAATTTCGGAATCTGTATTCCCTTCGGACAGTGATTGCAGTAGCCGCAGCTGGTGCAAAGATCGTTTAAGCCCATGCCCCTGCCTTCAAACTGTGCGATTACCTCTCTGGCCGGACGCTCATCGAGTCCCTCTACCGCCTTCACCGCGTCGTCAACATGCGCTTTCGTCGTACATCCGGCAAGCGTCACCGTAATCTCCTTATGCGATGCCACAAAGCGAAGCGCCGCCTGCGCAACTGTAAGCTCTGTCCCCTCCGTAAGATAAGAGAACGTTTCCGGATTCTGCGGAATCAGGCCGCCGCCCAGCGGATTCATGACAACGACGCCCATTCCGTTTGCATGCGCCGCTTCAATACCGCTTTGACGGAACCGGTAATTCAGCGCGTTATATCCGATCAGCATACCTTTAAAGAGGTTGGTCGAAACCACCTGTTCAATATCCGCACCCTGCAAATGCGCTGAAAATACGATATTACGAATCAGTCCTTCTCTTTTCGCCTCTTCAAAAAACGGATATAACAAATCACACTGCTCATGATAGGCAGAAAGATTTAATACGCACCACAGGTGGTAAAAATCCAGATGATCCGTCTTTAAGCGGGTAAGGGTTTCCTCCAGCCGACGGCGGAAGGTATCGCGGCTAATCGGCCCCATTGCCCTGATCGCGTTAAAATTTGTTTTGGACGATACATAAACCTTATCGCGCGGCAGCTGAGAAAGCGCCATACCGGTAATAATTTCGCTCTTGTCCTGACAGTAAAACGGCGCCGTATCAAAGTAATTGATTCCCTTTTCATAGGCATATAAAGGAATTTCTGCGCATTCCTCAAGACGGCCCGCCGAAACAGCCGTATCGTCATAGCGCATCGTGCCAAGTCCTACCGCTGAAACACGCATGCCGGTATTGCCGTAGTTTTTGTAATACATCAAAATATCCCCCTTTTTCTCCATCATACAGGAAAATGAATCAAAAAGCAAATCCGAATTTCTCTTCGGCTTTGCTTTTTCATATTATCACCGATTCATTCCAGCACGATCATCCGCATGGGATCCGGTACGATACAGCGCGCTCGCTCTTCTTCTGTAAGCGCTGCAAGCAGCTCCTCCACATAGCCGTGCGACCAGAAAAGATTATCCGAATGCTCTCCATATGTACTGTGATGCTGCAATACAACATACCGCGGCTGTATCATCCGAATCAGCGCTTTTGACCCTTCAATCCAGGTGTTGTGTTCTGTCGGAGATAGAAAGAGCACGTCGATGTCCTGCATGGACTGATGCTCTTCGAGCAAAAGCGTATCGCCCGGCTGATAAAAGCAAAGCCCGCCTAAATGAAAGCGATATCCACAGTCAAGCATGGACGCCCCGCTGTATACCGTGCCTCCAATGTGTCCATGTACCGCACGAATACACGAAACGGAAATTCCGTTCGCCTGAAAGCTGTCGTGCGGCGATACGAACAGCGAACGCTCTGCCAGGCCTTCTGTCGCAAATGCTTTCTCCACACAGCTTTGCGGAATGGCAAAACGGCAGCGCCCGTTTTTAAAAAGATATTCGACTGTCGCCGTATTATAATGATCCTCATGGCCGTGTGTGATAAAAAGCCAGTCAAGCGCTTCGCAAAGCTCTTCCAAATCGACAGTAGGCGCCCATTTCCGCTCCGGATTAAACAAATCCAGATCTGTTGCAATCAGACGGGTTCCGTCTGAAAACAGGAAGCCGTCGTTTCCCTGCCACCATACAGCCGGTGCGTTTGCCTTTTTCATCGCTGCGCAGTTCATCAAAAATCCCTTCCTTTTCTGTGCGGACAGTCTTCCATAAAACGCCGCCCGATTTCTGTTTCATTGTAGCATAAGAAGCCCAGACATGCAAACAGCCCGGCTCCACATTAGAACCAGGCTGTTTGCCGAAAAATATACCCAATTTCAAAATAATAAATTTTACTCTGCTTTTAAGCGCCACTGTGCGATCTGTTCCTTAGAGGGAACCTTCACATCACGCATCAGATAGCTTTTCCCAATGTTTTTCCACTTTACCGCGCCAATATCATGATACGGCATGACTTCTGTCTTAATAACGTTGTCATATTTTTCCCGCAAAGCACGGATCGCTGCAAAGTGTTCCTCCGTATCGTTTACCCCTGGAATGATCGGGCAGCGTATAACGACCGGCTTTTGAAGCTCTGCCAAAAGCTTTAAGCTTGCCAGAACCGGTTCATTTGGGACACCGGTATATTTTAAATGCTGCGCACTGTCAGCATGTTTAAAATCAAATAGGAACAAGTCAGTAAGCCCGCACAGCGCAGTCAGCCTCTCGGCAGAAAGAACGCCGTTCGTTTCCACACAGGTATGTATCTTTTCCTCTCTGCACGCCTGAAGCAGCGCCGTCAGAAAATCATACTGCATGGTCGCCTCTCCGCCGGAGCAGGTGACGCCCCCGCCGGAGCGTTCATAATAGACCTTATCCCGCAAAACCGTCTCCATCACCTGACCGACCGTATATGTCTGACCGATCCTGGTGATAGCAGCCGCTGGACAGGCCTTCATGCAAGCCCCGCACAGCGTACATTTTTCCATTTTGAAAAGATGCTCGCCTGTCTGCAAATCAATATGATGCGCACCGTTCGGACACACCTGCTCGCACATTCCGCAGGAGGTACAGTGAACCGTGTCCACGCTCAACTGCGGCTTTGCCGAAAAGGATTCCGGATTATGACACCACGCGCAGGAGAGATTACATCCTTTAAAGAAAACCGTTGTACGGATTCCCGGGCCGTCGTGCAGAGAAAAACGCTGGATGTTAAAAAGGGTTCCAGTCGCCTTTTCCATTGTCAAAACTCCTCAACCGTCGTGCGCAGAAGCAGCTCGTGCTGTACAATCGGATCAAGCTCAACAAACCGCGCCGAAAAACCGCCGATACGTACAAGCAGGTTGCGGTAACGCTCAGGATGGATCATCGCCTGCTCCAGATCGTCTTTTCCAATAGAGGAAAGATTCGTCTGAACGCCGTTGTTTTCGTAGAAAATTTCCAGCAGCATTTTGACCTTGTCAAAATTGTTGTGCAGCATATCCTTATTAAAACGAATGTTATGCACAACGCCTACATGGCGCGCCGGATCGATCTTCCGCATGGAATTCAGCGTTGCAGTCAAACCGTTTTTATCTGCGCCGATCGACGGGCTGTTTCCGTTTGAAAGCGGCTCTCCCCGTTTTCTGCCGTCCGGCGTTGCAGAAGTAACCTTTCCGCGCTCCGCTGAACCGGAGTTGTTGACGCTCACAATATTATAGCGGTACAGATTGGTTTTCTTCCCCGCCTCGTCGTGCAGCTCGGAGATATTATTGAACACACGAATGGCCACGTCATCGGCATAATCGTCGTCATTGCCGTATTTCGGCGCATTAAGCAGCGCCTCGCGCTCTTTTTCGTATCCTTCAAAGTTTGCATCGCACATTTTGACAAGCTCTTCGAGTGTAAAAAGCTGATCCTCATACACGCATTTCTTGATCGCCGCCAAACTGTCCGCACAGGTAATCAGGCCGAAAATCTCACTTGTTGCACAAAGATAGCGGCAGCCGCCGGAGAAGATTCCTTCTCCCTTTTCCACACAATCGTGCGTTAAAAGGCTTAAGTGCATATAAGCGGCCTCTTCGCCTGCAACCTGGTAATTGAGCTGTTCGTGATACGCCTCTTCCTCACAGGCTGGACGCATCATATCGGAATATGCTTCAAAAAGCTCGTCAAAGGTCTTATATTCTGAAATGCTGCGCATACCCGGAACCTCGAGTCTGCCGTCAAAGGAATTATACCCTTCATGCAGCACCACGTCAAGTGCCTGCGCCAGTGTTACACCGGTATTGGGCGTAGCCGCGCCGCAGCCCTCCATAATATACTCGCCGCATCCGAGCGGAACCCACTTGCAGGCCTCTTCCCTGCTGATTCCATATGTTTTCTGCATGGACGGAACAATCGTCTCATCGCTGTATACGATCGGATAAACCGCGCCCGCCTCGATGTTTTCGAGCGTTTTTACCATCAGCTCTTCATTCATGCCCTTATAATAACGGAGCGTAAGCTGCGGCACAACATCCATAACGCGTTTCGAGGTTTCAATCAGTGCAAAAGCCAGACGATCCGCAGCCTCCGGATTCTTTCGGCCCATGCCGCCGATAATAATGCGGCTGTCATGCACCTTGCTCACCCGAATGATTGCACGGTAGAACGAAGAGAGCCAGCGAATCGCCTCTTCTTCATCCATCACGCCGCTGTCAATGTCATGTACATAAAAATCCGCCAGTGTGACGTCGAGCCGTCCGAAGTTCATCAAATCCGAGCAGACCGCATAAATCCAGATAAGCTGAAGCGCCTCCTTAAAGGTGCGCGGCTTGCCGTCGGCAATCTGCGTAAAATTGCTGCGGATTTCGGTCAGATCTTTTCTCCGCTGCTCAGAAAGGCCGTCATCCTCCAAAAGCTTCTGCGCATTCTGCGCATAACTGCGGCACGCATCCGCAATCACGTCAAGAGAAAGGTCGAGCGCCTGATAAAAAGCGGAATCCCCGTTTTTCTCACGAAACGCGGCGTTGCGCTCCCGCAGTCCCGGAAGTCCCTCGTGCACCAGCATATCAAGGTCGACGTTCATTCCGGCAATGCGGCATACCGCATAATAATAAAGACCGTATTCTATCTTTTTATGATATTTTTCGGCAAAGCGTTCTTTTACCTTTGCCTCCGTATTCTCCACACGCCAGAACGCGCGCATTTCTTCAACCTTTTCTACATATGCGCTGTCTACCGTATTTTTTACCTGCTCCAGCGCATCAGCCACGCGGTCGTCCCAGTAATAGTAGGTATAACTTCCGCCGTACTGCGGTGAAAAACCCACGAAGCCATGCTTCATGCATCCGACAATCAGCTCATCTTCACTGATCGGCGTCAATACATATGGAACCTGCATAGCAAGACATTTTGCCTCGCGCAGAGCAGGGTTGGATTCACTTTTATACAATTCCGTAAATGCCAGTGCATAATCCAAATCTTGCCTTGCATTATAAAACATACCCTAAACCTCCAAGCATCGGCCGAACTGTGCTTTATCTTTATCATAAACCGAAAAAAATAAAATTTCTACTGTACAATTGACCGCTTTTTATGGTATATTGATATAGAATTTAAATAAAAGCAGAAGGGATTTTTATGATACGGTTATTACAGCGTAAACCTGATGACAACTACTTTGGATTTGTGATCCGGCAGGACAGCGTGCGGGAAACGTATCAGCTGCACTGCCACGATTTTTATGAATTCTTTCTGGTGACCAAAGGCAGAGCGCTTCATATTGTAAACGATATCGTTCAAACGGTTTCTCGCGGGTCGCTTGTCTTTGTGCGGCCGGACGATGCGCACTGCTACGACTATTATAAGACGCAGGATTTTTCCTTTTATAATTCCGGCATTCCATCCGTCTATTATGAAAAAATATACAACTATTACGGCGAACAAATCAAAGAATTGGATACGCTTCCCGTCTCCAAGCATATCCGGCTGTCTGAAACGCAGACGCGGCGCTTTGAAGAATTGCTGGAATCGCTGCATGAACATCCCACGGGGCCGCATGCACGCGCACAGTATCTTTTGCTGCTTTCGGAAGTAACATATTGTTTTTTGACCGAGACCAGCCAGGAAGAGGACGGCGCGCTGCCGGACTGGCTTCTGCGCGTGCTTGACGACATGTCCAAGCCGGAAAATTTCGTTGAAGGCCTGCCGCATCTTCTGCGTACTGCGAACTACTCGCAGGAATATGTCAATCGCGAATTCCAGCGATATCTGCATACAACGCCGACCCGCTATATCAACGAACAGCGCTTAAAATATGCCTATCGGCTGCTCAGCACGACAGATATGCTGATCGTCGACATTTGCGAAGCATGCGGCTTCCGCAACCTGAGCCACTTCTATTCGCGTTTCCGCGAGTACTTCGGCTGTTCTCCAAGCGCTGTCCGTAAGGAATCCGGCGCGCTGAATCCATAACGGCAGAATAAAGGGACGCAGTTTTAACTGCGTCCCTTTATTCTGTAGACTCGCTTTTATGTATTATTTCGTTTCGGAAGTATCTTCTATTCCGTTTTGCGCCTTTAACAGATCGCGGATTTCAGTCAGCAGAACAATGTTCTCCGCCGGCTTCGGCGGTTCCTCTTTTTTGGGTTCCTCCTTTTTCCTGCGATGGAACGCGTTAATCAGCTTAACCATTGCAAAGACCACAAGTGCAATAATCAGAAAATCTACAACCTTCTGAATAAACGTGCCATAGTAAAGAGCCGACTCCGCAACGCCCTCAGATGCCGGAGTAAACACAATTTTCAGGTCGCTAAAGTTGATGCCGCCGATAATCAGGCCGACAATCGGCATAATGACGTCGTTCACCAACGAATTGACAATCGCGGTAAACGCAGTGCCAATGATGATGCCGACAGCCATATCCACAACGCTGCCACGGGAGATGAACTCCTTAAATTCCTGCACAATTTTGATTTTTTTCTTTTCCTTCGACATTTTTCTCCGCTCCTCGCTTTTATTTTCACTCTTATCTTATCACGAAACGCGGTATTTGACAATCGCTTTCTGAGAAATCACATCATTGCCTTGCAGAATCAAGTATGCTCCGCACCTCCAAAAGCCGGTCGATATCCGCCTTCTCCTGCTCCCCCTGTGTGTTCGGCGCAACATTCACTACAAGACAATTTTCCTGTGCGGTCAGCGTTTTATAATGCGAGGCGATAAACTCTGCTTCAACCAGCGGATCGTCGGTATACTGCGGATCCCAAAACCAGTTTCGCATGTTACGGATGCAAATGGTTGCCTCGAACGGCAGATAGTATCGTTCGCCCTCATGGGTGTAGAGCTTCGGATCATCCTTTGGCGGAAACATCGGGTCAAGCAGGCGGAAATCACTCGGAAAATAGCGCATCGGCATACCCTCTCTGTAATTTTCCGGCCAAAACTCATGTCCATCTGCCCCCTCCGGCAGGTCTTCGCCAATCGTCCAGTTCACGGCTACTGCTATACCGGGCTGAAGACGCTTCGCCAGGGTATAAAGCCGGTTAATTCCCCATTCATACGATTTTTTATCCCAGCCGCCGTCAAACCAAAGCTCTGCAACATCACCGTAACGGCCGTCCAGAAGCTCCGCCAGATGACGCTCCATATAGCGGATATACGCTTCATTGTCATGATAGCATTTTTCATGCCGATCCCACAGCGAATAATACAGTCCGAGCTTTATTCCATACTTTTCACATGCGTCTGCAACAGCCTTTACCACATCGGTCGTATTCGGCGAATGGTTTATGCAATAGTCTGTTGTGTCGGTATCCCACATGCAAAAGCCGTCGTGATGCTTTGCGGTCAGGATAACATATTTCATTCCGCAGTCGCGCGCATTTTTCACCCATCCGTCCGCGTCAATTTTAGCCGGGGCATAGCTTTCCACCGGCAAGGTTCCGTCCGACCA
>UQQY01000047.1 GCA_900543295.1 uncultured Oscillospiraceae bacterium
AGTTCCGCAGGAGCCGAACATGCCGTTCCCGGCATGTTCGCGCGACCTCAGGACTGTTTGAGCACGGCGCAGTGCCCTGCCCGCCCCGGGCCGCGAGCGCTCGCATGTCGAAAGCCCGGGATGAGCGCGTGTGCGCTCCTCCCGGGCTCGCGAGCGTTTCCCTGTTGAACTCCTAGGCGTTCATGCCGATTTCGAGCGCCTGCTTGTTCTTCTCGATCATAGCGGCCTTGCGGGGCGGGACGCACTTGTCGATAGCGGCGAAGAGCGTCTCCTTGTCGCAGAAGCCCACTTCAGCGAAGAGCTTGCCGACGCAGATGATGTTCGCCAGGCCCTTCAGGCCCGCCTCTTCTGCCATCTGGGTGGCAGGAATGCAGCACAGCTTCACGCCTTCAATCTCGGCCGTGTTCGGCACGAGCGTGGCATCCGCCACGATCACGCCGCCCGGAACCACCGCGTTGCAGAATTTGTCGAACGAAGGCTGGTTCATGACGATGAGCTCGCTTGGCGCGGTCACTAGCGGGCTGCCGATCGGCTCGTCGGAAAGGACGACACTGCAGTTCGCCGTACCGCCGCGCATCTCAGGACCATAGGAGGGCAGCCACGACAGCTCGCGGTTTTCGATCAGGCCCGCAGTCGCGATGACCTTGCCGGCGAACAGGACGCCCTGGCCGCCGAAGCCGGCAAGCAGGATGTTGTGAGTCGCGCCCATTATTTGCCCCCTTCCGTCACGATCGGGCAGTCGCCCGCGCGCTCGATGGCCGCCTCGGCAACGCTCTCATGGCCTTCCGCCAGAACGTCGCGGAACACGCCGAGCGGGTAGTACGGCAGCATGTTGGTGCGCATCCACTCGAACGCCTCCTGCGGCGCGAGACCCCAGTTCGTGGGGCACGTGGAGACGACCTCGATGATGGAATAGCCCACGCCGTCCATCTGGTACTGGAACGCCTTCTTGATGGCGCGCTTCGCGGCGCGCACGTTCTTCGGCGTGTCCACCGTAACGCGCTGGGCCAGCGCCACGCCGTCCAGCGTGGAGAGCAGCTCGCACACGCGGATGGGGTAGCCCGCCGTGGAGACGTCGCGCCCGTACGGGGAGGTCTGCGTCACCTGGTTCGGCAGGCTGGTCGGCGCCATCTGGCCACCGGTCATGCCGTAGATGGCGTTGTTGATGAAAATGACGGTGATGTTCTCGCCGCGCGTGGCCGCATGCACCGTTTCTGCCATGCCGATGCTCGCCAGGTCGCCGTCGCCCTGGTAGGCGAAAACGACGTTGTCCGGGTTGGCGCGCTTGCAGCCCGTCGCGACCGCCGGAGCGCGACCGTGCGCAGCCTCGATCATGTCGCAGCCGAAGAAGTCATAGGCCATGACGGCGCACCCGACCGGCGCGACGCCGACGGTCTTCCCTTCGATGCCCAGCTCGTCCAAAACCTCGGCGACCGTGCGCACGACGATGCCGTGCGGGCAGCCGGGGCAGTAGTTCGTGTTCACGGGCAGCAGCGCATGCGGGCGCTGATAGATGATCTTGCGGTCCTCTGCCATGGCTTACTCCCCTCCCTTCGCGCTCAGCTCAGCGTTCATCTCTTCGATCTTCGCCAGCACTTCGGCAGGCGTCGGGATGACGCCGCCCGTGCGGCCGTAGAATTCGACCGGCGTGCGGCCGTTGACGACCAGGCGCACGTCGTCGACCATCTGGCCCATGTTCATTTCCACGGACAGGTAGGCCTTCGCCGTGCCCACCGTGGCCTCAATGGCGTCCTTCGGGAAAGGCCACAGCGTGATAGGCCTGATCAGGCCCGCCTTGATGCCCTTCTCGCGCGCATGGACCACCGCACTGCGGGCAATGCGCGAAGAGGCGCCGAACGCCACGAGCACGATGTCGGCATCCTCGGTCATCACGCATTCGGCACGCTGCTCGTCGCGCTTGATGACCTCGTAGCGCTCGAAGCGCTCGATGTTCAGGCGCTCCAGTTCGTCCGCCGTCAGGTACAGCGAGTTCACGACGTTATGCGGGCGCTGGCCCTTATGGCCGGTGACCGCCCACGGCTTCTCCGGCAGGCTGTCGCGGCGCTCGGGGAGAACGACCGGCTCCATCATCTGGCCGAGCATGCCGTCCGCTAAAATGAGCGCGGGCATACGGTATTTTTCCGCAAGATCGAACGCCGTGCCCATCAGATCGACAATTTCCTGCACTGTGGCCGGCGCGAAAACGAGAAGCTGAAAATCACCGTGTCCTAACGCCTTTGTCGCCTGCCAATAGTCGGACTGCGACGGCTGAATGCCGCCAAGTCCTGGTCCGCCGCGCATGACGTTTAAAATGACGCACGGCAGGTCGGAGCCGGCTATGTAGGAAACGCCTTCGCTTTTTAAGCTGATGCCCGGCGAAGAGGAGGATGTCATGGCGCGGACGCCGCATGACGAAGCACCCAAAACCATATTGATTGCCGCAATTTCAGATTCCGCCTGTAAAAAGGTGCCGCCGATTTTCGGAAGCACTTTTGACATATAGGCGCTGACCTCCGTCTGCGGCGTGATCGGATAGCCGAAGAAATGGATACAGCCGTTGCGGATTGCAGCCTCTGCAATCGCCTCGTTGCCCTTCATTAAAAATTTCTGTCCCATAGTATGTTCTCCTTTGTTCAGTCTTCGATCGTGATGACGCAGTCGGGGCACATTGTCGCGCACATTGCACAGCGGATACATGCGTCCTCGTCCGTCAGGGTAACCGGGTTATAGCCTTTGCGGTTTAACCGTGCCGTATCGATTTTTAAAAGCTTCTTCGGACATGCGTTTGCACAAAGCGAGCAGCCCTTGCATCTTTCAAAATCAATGATGAGTTTTCCCATTGCTGTTTCCTCCTTTGATTGGATTCTATTTGTTTTCCGGATAAGCGGAAGTTCATTGCGGCGGCGGTTTACTCCTCCCACGGCGCTTTTACAAAGCGGCGCACAGGGAAGAAATCCGGCGGCAGTTCTTCTGTGGCGCAGAAATCCGGCACGCAGGTGAAGCGGATCGGAAGACCGGTCAGAAAAGAAACCTTGTCTGCAAAGCCGGCAGAATGCCGGATCAGCTCCATGCTGGTGTCTGCACCGAGGTTTGTATTATTGACAAGCCCAGTAGCGGAAAGCCGTGCAGCCTGTTCGATTTCTTTCAGCATAGCGGCTGCCGCTTCCGGCGTTTTGGTAAGATAGCGGCTTTCATTTATCACATAAAGCAGCTCATAGCCCGCGTTTTTGATTCGCTGCGCATAACGGCCGAGCGCGATTGCCCCTGCGTCGTCTCCGCCCACGTCCAGCAGGACAAGACCGCCGTTTTGCGATATTGCCGCGTCCACGGAAGCGGGCAGGACGGGGATATCAAGGTTTGTGTTAGCATATTCCGGCGTGATAACACGGATTCCGTGCTCGCAGAGAAGCGCAGAAAAATCCGCAGTTCTAAAATAGGGATTGACAATATCCAGATCGACAACGGTAACCGGAATGCCGTCTTTTGCAGCGGCCATTGCCAGATTGACGGAAAAATTGGTTTTGCCGCTTCCGTAATGCCCAGTTACAGCAATCACATGCGGAAATGAAGTTTTCAATCTCTCACCGCCTTTGTTTATAGAAGAAATGATAGAAATTGGGGCGTTCCTGTTTTGTCAGGGCAATATCTTTATTATAGCACAACAGCGTAAAAAGTTGTAGCAGAAATGAAAATAAAGCAAGAGTATATCGTATCACTGCTGTCAAATCTTCTTTTTATGACTTTATAATTGATTTCCGATATAAATCATGGTATATTATCATGAGAAAGCAAAATATTTTGTAATTTAAATTTTTTGAAACAATACATGGGAAAAGCTGAATGAAGTGAGCCGGATTTCAAGGGTGAAATTGATAAAAAAACCGCGTTTGAGGAGAAGCGAAAATGATTTTAGTATGGATTTTGGTTGCAGTCTCTTCGGGAAGTGTTTTTTGCTCTTCCTTCTTTAAAAAAAGGTGGGAGGAGGCCGTCCCAGCAACTGTTTTTTCAATGATACTCGTTTTATATACCTTCGCGCTGCTTGACATTTTAAAAGCTGGCGTTGCAGTGCTTACGGTAATGATAGCGGGCTTGTATATCGCTGCGGCAATTAAAATAATACGCGATCATTCCTATCGCGCGTTTATCCGCAATACATTTACGCCGGCCCTTTTTGTCTTTATCCTGCTGTTTCTGGCGTGTTTTTGGGCGACGAAAGGGATGGTGGCGCACTATTGGGATGAGTTCTCACACTGGGCGGATACCGTGAAGGCAATATACAGCTCCGATATGCTGGGAACAAAATTATTTAATCACTCACGTTTTATGAATTATCCCCCGGCCGTGTCGCTTTTGCAGTACTTTTTCCTGCAATTTAAAGGGGAGTACTGTGAATGGCTTTTCTATTTTGTTCAAAAAGTTTTTGCAATGGCTCTTTTGCTTCCGTTTCTGCATAAGATGAAAAAATACAATTTTGCAAATATTATTTTGGTGGCGGTATCGTTTTTCTGCTCCTTAACCGTGTTCGTCAGCGAATTCTATTTTTCACTTTATATTGATATTATTTTGGGTATTACGCTTGGCTTTCTGATAGGATATATCTTTTTAATAGGAATAGAAAACAGATTATCCTTTGGAACAGTATGTCTTGGTATTATGGTGATACCTCTGCTAAAGGATGCGGGCAAGCTGTTTGGTATCTGCATCACCATTTCCTGCATTGTGATTCTGCTTCTTGAGCTGTTGAAAACAAGACCGGTCTGTATGTGCAATGCGAAGCGTTTTTCGATACGCTGCGGAATCCTAATGGGCAGTATCATTTATCCGCTGTTATCCTGGAGCATAAAGCTATGTATAGACGGGTCAGTTATTCGATTTGATAAAAAGTTTGATTTAGTCAATTTCCTTTTGGTCTTATTGGGAAAAGATACAGGATATCGCCGAAAGGTTATGACAACGTTTCTACAATCCTTCTTTTCAACCAGATTCAGCTTCGGTTTGTTTTCTATATCAAACTTTTTTATGCTGGTAATATTTTTGATTGCTTTCATTCTTGTTTTAAGATGCTATTGGAAGAATCGGAAATCGACGTCTCAGATTGTGATGATGTGTACGGTTGCGGCAACCTTCTTTATCTATACATTTGGAGTTTTAATGTCCTATATGTACAAATTCACAGAAATAGAGGCGCTGAGGCTTGCATCTTTCCAGCGGTACATGAGCATTATTTGGTCAGGCGCTTTCTTCTTTTTGTTTGTCTGCATCATAGATCTCATGATGAAAGCGGAAAGACGGCGGTTTGTATTTCAAGCTGTTCTTCTGACGTCCGTGCTCTTTTCTTCTCCGAATGCATTGGGAAACGTTGTGTCTCGGAACGAAGTGGTAGTTTCACTTCAGGACAGAAGCCAATATACAGAGCTGGTTGATTTGGTACAGCGCAATCAGGACGACGATAAAGTCGAGACGTTATTTTTGCTTTCACAGGGAAGCAATGGTTCCGATTATTGGCGCCTGCGGTATCTGCTCAGGCCGGACTATATGAGCAACAGCTTCGAATGGAGCCTGGGGAAAAATCCGTACTCGGATGACGACATTTATACAAGAGATATTTCAGTAGAGGAGTGGATGGATGAGCTTTGCGAGACCTATGATTTTGTCGTTATCAGCAATGTGGACGAGCAGTTTATTTCAACTTATGGCGATGCGTTTGCGGATCCGTCCTCTATTGCAAATCAGACCGTGTACCGCATCGATAAGGAAGCGCGTTTGTTGATTCAAGTGCATTGATGCAAAAGAACAGTACCATTCTCTTGTCTTTGACATAAAAGGGCTCTGCACATTTTGAAGTGTGCAGAGCCTTTTAACGAAAGCGTTTAACGGGATTTACCGTAAATCCATCGGAACGTAGGGGCGGCGCTCCTGCACGTTTTTATACGCAGGACGGATGATTTTTCCGGCATTCACCAATTCCTCAATGCGGTGCGCGCTCCAGCCGGCAATACGTGCGATTGCGAAGATCGGCGTAAACAATTCAGTCGGCAGTCCAAGCATGTTATAAACAAAACCGGAATAAAAGTCGACGTTTGCACTGACGCCCTTATAGATGCGCCGCTCCGCCGCGATAACCTCAGGTGCAAGACGCTCCACAGCGGAATAAAGTCCAAATTCCCTGTCCATGCCTTTTTCTTCGGCAAGCTGTTTGACAAACCCTTTAAATACATTAGCGCGCGGGTCGGAGAGCGAATAGACCGCATGCCCCATACCGTAAATCAGGCCGGTATGATCGAATGCTTCTTTGCGGAGGAGGCGGCGCAAATAATCACGGATCGCGCCCTCGTCGCTCCAATCGGAGAGCGAGTTCTTCATGTCGTCAAACATCTGCACAACCTTAATATTCGCGCCGCCGTGCTTTGGCCCTTTCAGCGAGCCGATTGCCGCCGCGATAACGGAGTAGGTGTCGGATCCGGAAGAAGAAACTACGTGCGTTGTGAAGGTCGAGTTATTGCCGCCGCCGTGCTCTGCATGCAAAACAAGCGCCAGATCCAGAATCCGCGCTTCAAGCTCGGTGTACTGGCTGTCCGGACGGAGAATATGCAGAATGTTTTCTGAGGTAGACAGCTCAGGAACAGGGCTGTGAATGTACAGACTGTTGCCGTCGTGATAATGGCTGTATGCCTGATAGCCGTAAACGCTGAGCATCGGAAACAGTGCGATGAGCTGTAAGCACTGGCGCAGTACATTCGGAATACTGATGTCGTCGGCTGATTCATCATAGGAATAGAGCGTCAATACGCTTCTTGCGAGCGTATTCATCATATCGCGGCTTGGCGCTTTCATGATGATGTCGCGCACAAAGCTTGTCGGAAGAGAACGATACCGCGCAAGCAGCGAGTTGAATTCTGCGAGCTGCTGTTTGTCCGGAAGATCACCGAACAAAAGCAGAAACGCCGTCTCTTCAAATCCGAAACGTTTATCCTTTAAGAATCCGGCTACCAGTGCCTCCACGTCGTAGCCGCGGTAAAAAAGTTTTCCTTCACAGGAGACCTTTTTGCCATCCACCAATTTACTCGATTGAATTTCTGAAATTTCGGTAAGACCGGTCAGAACACCGTTCCCGTTTATATCGCGCAGACCGCGGTTTACCTGGTATTGCGTATAAAGCGCAGGGCAGATCTCCCCATTTTCCGTACAAAGTTTGGAAAGCTCATAAATTTCAGGAGTGATCTCCGAGAATCGAGTATCGTTGTTGTTTGTCATGTCTGATTCGCTCCCTTTATATATTTATTTCCAACACAGTATAGCATGAAAATGTGTCCACAATATGAAAATAAGAAGAATTTGTGTATAGAGAATTCACGGATTTCATGAAAATCTGCAAAGATTCAGAATGTTTTTGCGAATTCCACATCTGATTTGTGAATATTTTGCATAATCAAATATACTGAAAAGAAAGAAAATCTGTTGCGAAGCAACAGAAAGTGTGATACTATCAGTTTAGCAGAATCCGAAAAGGAGAGGACGGGGATTTTTGGTGCAGACAAGTTGGCTAAAAGGGAAAAAAGCTGTTTTTTTAGGAGACAGCATTACAGAGGGAGTCGGCGTATCCGATTTAAAGAATCTTTACTGTGAGCGGGTAAAGGCGGAGCTGGGACTCTCCAATGCGGTAAACTATGGAATCGGCGGAACACGTATCGCAGCACAGGCAGATGACGGCGGGCAGGCGTTTGCCGTTCGGTATCAGAAGATGGACGACGATGCGGCGCTTGTTATAGTGTTCGGCGGAACCAACGATTTCGGACATGGAACGGCGCCGGTTGGATCGTTTGGCGATCAGACGCCCGACACCTATTGCGGCGCGCTCAATGTGCTTTTCAGAGGACTGATTGAAAAATACCCGGAAGCGGCTCTTGTTGTCATGACGCCGATACATCGGGATAATGAGGACGAAAGGAATGCCGCTACGGGGCTTTTCCTTTCGGAATATGTGACGCTGCTGCGGTCTGCCGCTGAAAAATACAGCATACCGGTTCTTGATTTGTACGCGCAGGGAGGCATTGTACCGGCGGTTCCTGCGAGCAAAGAGCGCTTTTGTCCGGACGGGCTTCATCCAAACGACGAAGGACACCGGCTGATTGCGCGCAAGCTCTGTGCGTTTTTACAGACGGTTTGAGCAAGGATCAAGCACAGGAAATTGGCATCGATTTTATCCTGAAAAATCGTATGGTTCTTCGGGAGAAGAAAATAAAAGGAGGTATGAAGGATATGTCGGAGAAAAAACTGCCGCGTGTGACGCCGGAAGAGGTGGGCGTGGAAAGCGCGGCAATCGGAAAAATGCTTGACGGCTTTGAAGAAAAGGGCGTCGGCGTTCACGGGCTGATGCTGATGCGCCACAATAAGGTGTTTGCCGAGGGATGGTACGCGCCGTATCGTCCGGATCTTACGCATATGCTGTTTTCACTGAGCAAGTCGTTTACTTCGACGGCAATTGGTTTTGCCGTGCAGGAGGGGCTTTTGACGATTGAGGACCGGGTTGTGGATTTCTTTCCGGAGAAGCTTCCGTTCCGTCCCTGTGAGAACATGGAGAAGATGAAGGTAAAACATCTGCTGACAATGAACACCGGACATTCAGCCGAGCCTGAAAACATGCTTGGCGAGCCTGGAAAGGACTGGGTGAAAATATTTCTTGAGAGCTATGTCGATCATGAGCCGGGCACGCTTTTTTGTTACAATACCTGCGGCACCTATATGTTGTCCGCGATTCTTACAAGGGTTACGGGTCTGACGGTGGACGAATATTTAAAGCCGCGTCTGTTTGAGCCGCTGGGTATCGAGGGCTGGCGCTTTGAAAAGTGCCCGTCAGGGAATGCGACCGGCGGCTATGGCTTGAATGTCCATCTTGAGGATATTGCAAAATTCGGGTCGTTTTATTTAAACCGCGGCATGTGGGAAGGAAAACAGCTTTTAAATCCTGAGTGGATCGATGCCGCAACGTCCAAGCAGACTGACAGCGTCGGCGAGGTTCCGGATTGGGTGCAGGGCTATGGCTATCAGTTCTGGCGCTGCCAGCCGGAGGGTTCCTACCGCGGAGACGGCGCGTTTGGGCAATACTGCATTGTCCTGCCGGAGCAGGATATGGTGATTGCCATGAACGAGGGCACCGGATGGCTTCAGGATCCGCTGGATGTGCTGTGGGAGACGCTTCTGCCCGCACTGCACGACGGGTCGCTTCCTGAGAATCCGGAGGGAAATGCGGAAATACAGGCGCGCCTGGCTAAATTGACGCTTCCTCCGGCTGAGGGGGAGAAGACTTCACCGGATGCCGCGAAGTACAGCGGTATGACCTATACGCTTTCGCCGAATCCGATCGGGCTTTCTTCCGTCCGGTTTGATTTGGACGTCGGCAATCCGGCGTTTACGATGACGCTGCGCGATATGCCGCCCTTTGCTGTGAATATTGGACAGCGGTCGTGCACTTTGCCGCTCGGCTTTGGCGAATTTAAGGAAGGGAAGGGCTGCTTTGCAGCGGATGAGTGCGGCAGTTTCACCTTTTTCTATGAACAGTGCGCTGCAAGCATGGCGTGGCGCGATACGGATACACTGGTGATGCGGCTTGCATGGAATACGACGCCGTTTGTCGATGATGTGACGGTATCTTTCGACGGACAGGGAATCGTTGTGGACTGGAGCCGCAATTACACGATGAGTCCGGTTAAATCGATACGCATATTCGGCCGAAGGGATGTCGTTTAGCTGCATGTCCTGAAAAAGGAGGAGATTTTCGTGTTTTCCATGCGGTATGCGGAGAATAAAGACTGGCCGTTCTGGCATTCACTCGACAAGCATCTTCCAATAACGGTTTTTAAACGGAAAACGGCTGTGCAGGAGTGCATGGTCATTGAGTGGGAAGGAAAAAGCGCCGGCATTCTGCGGTATAACTTTTTCTGGGATGAATACCCGTTTTTAAATTTGATCTTCCTGAGTCCGGCATATCGCAGCATGGGAATCGGAAGACAGGCGCTTCAGTTTTGGGAGGATGAGATGCGCCGGCAAGGCTTTCTGATTGCCCTAACCTCCACCATGGCGGAGGAAGGAGCGCAGCATTTTTACAGAAAGCTCGGCTATCAGGACTGCGGCTGTCTCTTAAAAAACATACCGCCGCTTGTGGAGAGCATGGAAATCTTTTTGATGAAATCCCTAAGCCTGTTTCCGCAATAATGATACGCCCTTTGATGCAGCTAAAAGCGTCAAAGGGCGTGTCTTGTTTATCTTGGCTTCTCTTCCCCCTTTATCCGCCGGATTTTACGGCAGTGAGATAGGCAAGCTGTCTTTGACGCTGTCCTTTTCCGCAAATTCGTCTATTTTTCCTCCCTTTTTCTCGTTCCGGCAATCTGGGGAGCAAAGAAGGACTTTTTTGCGGAGCCGGTTTCCAATGTCCTTGAACCACTTGCCGCTATTATAGTTTATCAATAGGCGATTAAGAAAATTCTGGATTGATGAAAAAGCAAGATAAAGCTCGGATTTTGTCGTTTTTCTTTGAATATTTCAAAATTTTGTTTACAGCTAATCTCATTATAAAAGTATCAAAATTACCAATCACCGATCTTATGGATTTTACAATTTGAATTAATAATAATTTTTAATGTAAAAAGCTTCTGATTAGACACAATTTGCGCATTGACTTTGATTCGTAACCCTTTTTATAATAGTCTAAATTGAATTCTTATCGCAGTTTGTTCACAGAATAGCTGTATGGGTATGAAGAGCTCAATCAATAAAAGTCTCATAGGCGACGAGATGAAAAAGGGAAGGAAGATGACGGTGTGGCGCAGCTTGGGTATGCATTTCAGAAGGAACGAGATCATTACTGGGACAATGTGAAAGGTTTTTTGATTCTTTCAGTTGTAGCGGGACACTTGTTAGGACGATATATCAATGTATACGATACGTTTTCATGGACATACGATTTAGTCAACAACTACCATATGCCGCTGTTTATTTTTGTTTCCGGGCTGTTTGCGCACAAGGCGCGCTCTTCGCCGGAAAAGCGCGCCGGT
This sequence comes from uncultured Oscillospiraceae bacterium, assembly GCA_900543295.1. GTDB lineage: Bacteria > Bacillota > Clostridia > Oscillospirales > Ruminococcaceae > Paludihabitans. Next base: position 11,052 of record UQQY01000047.1, read on the forward strand.
AAGATGCTGCTCTATTATGTAATCATCCAGACGGTAAACTGTGCCGTACTGCATCTTTTTGATTGCAGTACGGCGGTGCGTCTGACCTATGCGGTTCCGGGATACACCTTTTGGTATTTACTGTTCATGGTATTTTGTATTATGCTGACCCATGCAATGGATAAGGTTCCACCCAAAATTTGGATGCCGGTTGTTTTGGCGGTTGCGCTGCTCTCCGGCTTCGATAACAGTGTAACTTCTACTTGGACGGCCGCATGCTTTTTCTGCTTCCTGCCGTTCTTTTCGCTCGGTTATTATGCGGATGAACAGAAAATGCTGCAAAGGATTCGTTCCAGAGAAGGCCGGATGGTCTGTATTCCCTTAGCGATTGCGGCGTGCGTTTTTCTTTTTATGATCCATCAAAGCTTTCCGGCGGAGAACTTTTTTGGCTCTACCGCGTATGCGGTCATTTATCCGGAGCAGCCTTTCTACGGACTGACAAGCCGCATGCTTTTCTTTGTGACGGCGGCGCTTGCGAGCCTTGGAATTATGGCGGTTATGCCGAAAAAAAGGGGATTGCTTTCGTTTATCGGAGAAAACACGCTGCAAATTTATCTGGTGCATGGCATGGTTTTGGAAGTAGTATGGGAGCAGCTTCTTGCACATGGCGCGTTGTCTTCCAACGCCAAATTGGATACGATATATAAAGAGCTTATCATGCTTGCCGCCATTGCGGCTGCCTGCGCGGCCGTGATTGCGGTGAAATATATGATCCGCAGGATCAGGGTGCGCCGTGCAGAAAGAAGGCTGCGGTCAGAATGACTTTCTTTCTGACCTGCATACAAAACAGGAAACAATAAAGGAACGGGAACAGAATAGCTGTTCCCGTTCCTTTATAATTGAAGATAATTCGACGGTCAGAGCTCCGGACCGCTGGCCGGAGGAGCCGCAGAAATACGGCGCAGAGAATATGTACCGGCTTTATTCCGATAGATATTGACCGCGGTTGGAATCAGCGCAACATAGGTCAAAAGAAGACCAATGGCAGTATTGCCCCAGAAGGTTGAAGCAATTTCAGAATAAGCAAGAAAATCCGGAACGGCGGCGATACAGTCAAAAACGGAAACAGATTCGGATTGATATACGCTGTAGATTTCGAGGCCGAGAGATACGCCGTTTGCAAGCATCAGCACAATGCCGACGACCACACAGCAGGTGATGATTGAGGCTATATTGATTCGGCCGCCAAGCAGTTCAAATCCCTTTATCGTCAGCACGCCCATGACCAGCCCGATTACGGCCGCAATATAGCCAATCTGTGCAACAACTACCCATAAGACAGCGCCGATCAGCGCGCCGAGAATTGCTCCGATTAGGCCGGTAAAGAAATTGCCCTTGCGGCGGACTTTCTCCTGCCGGTTTTGCTCAAGAGCGGATTCAATCTGCGCCGTGCAGGGTTCGCAAAGGCATCTTGCGACGCCGCTTACCTCCGCAAAGCCGAGCGCGGGGGAGGAGCAGTTTTCGCAGGAGGGCTGCCAGCCGTTTTGTCCGAGAAACGCGGTGATGCAGTCCAGAATATACTGAATGTCCGTCATCTGCTTTCCGCCAAGGCGGCGCAGACTGTACACGACCTCCACACGGTTGCCTTTCAGCATAGCGGAGCGAATGCCTTTTAAGCGTCCGCGGATGCCGGAAAACAGAACCTCCGGCGGCTGCGAAGCCTCCGGCGCAGTACCGGAAGCGGATATAATCACGCACTGTGCGGATGAAAGCCAGGTCAGCGTGACCGGATAGCTGTGATAGATACCGGTAAGCATTGGCTGTTTGCCGTCATAAAAAAGTCCGATCTCCTCAGAAAAGCGTTTGAGAATTGGTGATGCCATCGGTGATGCCCTCCTTTTTATTCCTGCTCAGGCGTCTGTGTTTCCGCCTTTGCTTTTTCGTTTTTGCGGAAAGCAAGAAAGCTCTCCAGAATAATCGTGGCGGCGACCTGATCGATGATCTCCTTGCGTTTCGCTCCGCGCACGTTGGTTTCATTTAAATAGGACGCGGCCTGTATGGTGGTCTGACGCTCATCCCAAAGGGCGACCGGCATACCGGTCAGTTTTTTTAATGTGTCGGCAAGGCGTTCGCATTTCTGGGCTTTTTCGCCGTGCGAGCCGTCCATATTGACCGGAAGACCGACCACAATGGCCTCTGCGCCGTATTCGCGAATGGTGTAGACAATTTTGGTGACAAGCTTTGCAAAGTCCCGTTCCTCAAGCGTTCCAAGCGGTGAAGCCAAAAACTCCGTGCGGTCGCAGATGGCAAGGCCGGTGCGGGCCTCGCCGTAATCAATTGCCAGTATTTTCATTGGTATCCTCCATTCTTAGCGTTCATCCCAGTAGGCGGGCTGCGGAAGTTCGACCCCGTTAAGGTGCGCATGATCGTCCATGTAAACGACGGTGGGACAAAGCGCATCGTCAAAATCGATACGGCTGACTGCTGTATTATTGATCCATGGGATCGATGCAATATCTGAAAGTGGCTTTCCGCTTGCCCAGCAGAGAAGATTTTTGATTGCGCAGCCGTGCGAAACGACAGCAACTGTTTTTTTGGCATATCGTGCGGCAATGTCAAGCGCGGCGCGGCTTATGCGGTCATAAACCTGCGCGCAGCTTTCCCCGTCAGGCGCGATGAAA
>UQQY01000048.1 GCA_900543295.1 uncultured Oscillospiraceae bacterium
CATCATCGGAAATTGCAAACCCCGCCATATTCACTCCCATATCCGTCGGCGAACAGTAAATGTCATTGCGTCCGGTAATGCGCTCTAAAATGGCACGGACAATCGGAAACACCTCTATATCCCGATTGTAGTTCACCGCAGTCTTTCCATAGGCCTCTAAATGAAACGGATCGATCATATTGACGTCCTTTAAATCAGCGGTTGCCGCTTCATAAGCAAGATTGACCGGATGCTTTAGCGGGATGCTCCAAATCGGAAAGGTTTCAAATTTTGCATAGCCTGCGTTCACACCGCGTTTATGCTCATGATACAACTGAGAAAGGCAAGTAGCAAGTTTTCCGCTGCACGGTCCCGGTGCCGTCACTACCACAAGCGGACGCGTTGTTTCAATGCACGGATTCGCTCCAAAACCTGTGTCACTTACAATTTGATCAATATCCGTCGGATAGCCGGGCGTTGGACGATGCAGATAGGTGCGCAAGCCGCGCGACTCCAGCTTTTGGCGGAAAATACCGGCCGCCGGCTGGTCACAGTAGCGCGTAATGACAACGCTGCTCACCAAAAGCCCCATACTACGCAGATTATCGATCACACGAAGCAGATCAAGATCATAAGTAATCCCGAAATCTGCACGGATTTTCTTTTTCTCTATGTCCCCCGCATTGATACAAAAAATGATCTCCGCGTCATCTTTAAATTCTGTAAGGAGCTTTACCTTTACACTTGGATCAAATCCTGGAAGTACACGCGATGCGTGATAATCATCAAACAGCTTGCCGCCAAACTCAAGATACAGCTTATTGTCGAACTGTTCGATTCTCTTTTTAATATTTTCCGCCTGTTTTTTTACATACAGCGCATTATCAAAACCGTTTGCCGTCACTTTTTTCATCCTTCTCCTACTGTTAATTGAATCTGTTTTTGCCGTCTTCTATCATATCATCTTTTAAAAACGCTGACAAGTCGATTTTATTCGCGGCTTTCGCATTTCTTTCACAGTTTTAAGGTGACAGCATCTTCATTTTGCGCTATAATAATTTATGTATTGAGTCAATTTTGCGATTACAGTGTTTTAATTTGTTTCTGATTCGCTGTTTCATTCCTGTTTTTGAAAGGAGTCTTATATGGAACCAACTATGCCAAACACACAAGACGGTACACCTGAACAGCAAAACGTACCGAAAGAGGCTTTCTGCTCTCGCTGCGGATCACCCGTGCACGGACGTTTCTGTTCTTTCTGCGGATTTCCTGTTGATACAGGGCCGTCGTCTTCGCCGATACAAAATACATTTGTGCCGCCGCCCTATCCTGCGCCCACGGCATCGCCCAAAGTAAAAGGACGTATCCCGCTTATCCTCCTCAGTATTGCCGCAGGAACGGCAGTTTTCATTATGCTTTTCTTTATGGCGGCGCATTTTGTACTTTCCAATCCGACGGAATTCCCGGAAACTCCGACTCTTTCCCCGTCAATGAACGTTAATAGAGAAGGTGTCAGCACTGAAGAATACCAAAAGCTTTCCATCGGCATGACTTACGCTCAGATCAGCGCGATTATTGGCGGTGATGGTTCACTTGTTGAAAGCGGAGAAAACGCCTATGGAAAAGCATATTATATTTACGGCTGGAAAGGTGAAACCAATCAGAACGCAGTTGTTTATATCACTTTTGTTGATGACGCCGTATCCGAAATTTCAGTGGACGGCAGACTGTCATAAGGAGTATCAAGATGAAAGAGACAATATTTAAACCCGGAGATATTCTTCTGCCTAAAAACGCAGATATGAACAGGTTCTGTGTTGTGGCTTGCGATCAATACACCTCGGAACCCGCATATTGGGAAACTGTCCGCAAATATGTTGGCGGCGTACCAAGCTCTCTGCACTGCATTTTTCCGGAGGCGGATTTTAAAACCGCGGATTTTGATCAGAAAATTCATTCGATCAATGAGGCGATGAATCAATATTTAAATGAAAAGATTTTTGATACGTTCGGCGACGCATTTATCTACATAGAGCGCACGCTGCGAAGCGGCGCGGTGCGGCGCGGCTTAATGGGATGCGTAGATCTTGAGGCGTACGATTATAACAAGGGTGCGCAAAGTCCGATCCGCGCAACGGAAGGAACCGTTCTCGACCGTATTCCTCCGCGCGTCAAAATCCGAGAGAACGCGCCGCTTGAGCTTCCGCACATTATGCTTTTAATCGACGACCGCTCAAGATCAGTAATTGAACCGCTGTCTGATGAAAAAAAGCAATTTCAAAAGCTTTATGACTTTGAGCTGATGCAGGAAAGCGGTCATTTAAGCGGCTGGCTATTGCATAAGGAGGCCAAAAAACGTGTTCTTAGCGCGCTTGAACAACTGGCAGATCCAGCCGCTTTTTCTAAGCGTTACGATATAGACGGATATCCTGTTTTGCAATATGCAGTGGGAGACGGAAACCATTCTCTTGCAACGGCGAAAAAGTGTTATACCGATTTAAAAGAGAAGCTGGGAGACGCCGCTCTGTCCCATCCGGCACGCTACGCACTTGTCGAGCTTGTCAACCTGCATGATGAATCGCTCGAATTTGAGGCAATTCACCGCGTAGTATTCGGCGTTTCGCCGGAACATCTTCGCGCGGCGCTTGCAAAATCCTATGTTTTATCGGACCACGATACTCCTGGTGCACAGAAAATCCATATTGTAGAAGGCGACGATACACAGACCGTTTTCCTGCAAAATCCATCAAAAAATCTGGCGGTGGGCAGTCTACAGGACTTTATCGACACCTATATAAAAGAAAACGGCGGTGAAGTCGATTATATTCACGGCGAGCAGGTGGTTCGAGAAATCTCCGCAAGACCAGACGCCATCGGTTTTCTGTTGGAGCCAATGGAAAAGAACGATCTCTTTAAAACCGTTATTCTGGATGGAGCTCTGCCGCGTAAGACTTTTTCTATGGGCGAGGCCTGTGACAAGCGTTTTTACTGCGAAGCACGCAGAATCCGTTAAGCAATGAGAATTCAAAACGACGACAAATCCCTGTGCGAAACTTCGCACAGGGATTTGTTCCTCAAATATCTTTTCTTCTCTCGATATACAAGGAGATTTTCCGCACGTCTCCTCCATATATTGTTTTTAGTTTAGCACATAGTTAAGACAATGTCAATATGGTTAATAAACTTTATTTATGATTTAACTTTATTCTCCCTTATTCAAACATATCGGACATATACCCGTCGATCATCTGCATATGCGCCAGCATCATGCGAGAGGCGTCCTCTTCATGCTGGCCTGCAATTGCTTCTGCTATTGCACGATGATGTACATTAATAGCCGGTGATTTTCGAGGATCATTCAAAATAACCTCTCTGACACGCTGAATTTGACTCTCAATTAAATGAGAGGCAGCAGTCAGAATGCTTAAAATAAAAGGGTTTTTCGCTTCTTTCGCAATCAGATAATGGAACCGCCGGTCAAGGGCAGCACGTTCTGCCTCTTCCTCGCTTTGTTCGATCACACTGCAAATCCGAAACAACTCCCGCGTACTTTCCTCTGAACGCTTGATTGCCGCAAGCCGCGCCGTTTCCGGCTCAATCGCGCGCCGCAGCTGCTGCACATAGGCGGGATCCTGCCCGGCAAGCAAAAACATTAAGGAAAACGGTTCTGTCAGGCATTCTGAAACATTATCAGAAAGATAATTTCCCTCTCCATGCACACAGCGAACAATGCCTGCCAGCTCCAATGCGCGCAGCGCCTCGCGTATTGCAGACCGGGAAACCTGAAATTGCTCTGCACAGATCCGTTCCGGCGGTAAACGGCATCCGGCACGCAGCGTTCCATCGGCTAAGCGCGTCTTGATTTCCTGCAAAACCGCGGAATAAACCCGCTCATGTGTCTCGTGCATATGCATTCATCCTGTTCTCTTATAAATGTCTTTATAAAAGTATATCATTTTATATATGATTTTGTCAATCTGATGAAAAATAAAGATAAATTGAGGGTAAATTTTGATCGAAACGAATGCGCAGATATTATAATTGTGCTATAATAAAATAGATGTTAAATAATAAGAAAAAATTATCCGGACGGATACGTATAATCCAGACTTTTTGTCCGGATAGCGATAAGAAAGCGAGCTGATGTGCTTGAATTATGCGGTCATTGATATTGGGTCGAATACGATGCGGCTCTCTGTTTATTCCTGCCGCGGCGATCATATTTCCGTTCTGTTTACTAAAAAGGAAACGGCCGGACTCGCCGGATACGTCACAGACGGCGCAATGACGGAAGATGGTGCCGATCAATGCATAACGGTCTTGAAAAGCTTTCAGGAATCTTTGCTCGGTATCCGAATTGACGGTCTTTCTGTTTTCGCAACCGCTTCTCTGCGAAACGTCTGCAATACAGAAGACATCTTGCGCACAATCGCCCGCCGTACCGGTATTAAGGTAGAAATTCTATCCGGACAGGAAGAGGCCGTCCTCGATTTCATCGGCGCTACGCACAGTGTCGGAATGAAAAACGGTCTGCTGATCGATATTGGCGGCGGCAGCACCGAACTTACCGCATTCTCTGAGCAGACGATTTTCTGTGCAGAAAGTATTTCGATAGGATCTTTATCCCTTTATACAAATTACGTAGAAGAGCTTCTTCCCACCCCTGCGGAGCAAAAAGCCATCCGGCGCGCTGTATGGAAGAAGCTTGAAACCGTAAAGTCGCTTGCAGGATCGCAGTTTACCGATATTTGCGGCGTCGGCGGAACCATTCGCGCCGTACAAAAGATGAACCGGCATGTTGGCGGTCATTCGGACGGCTTTTCTGTAAAAGAACTGCGGGCATTGCTCGCCAAAATGCAAAAGCCGGATAAAGGCGCCCTGCGTATGATTTTAAAGGCCGTGCCGGATCGCATTCATACGCTGATTCCCGGTATGCTGATTTTGGATACTGCCGCAGAATATTTCAAAAGCGAGCGCATCCAGGTTTCTGCCTTCGGCGTGCGCGAAGGCTTTCTGTATGCACGTGTTCTGGGCGAACCCATCCACATGGCCTCTGACAGAAAAAGGGAGGGATAGTTTATGGCAGACAAAACGGTAAAGCCGGATACCAGCTTTACGCAAAACCGCGAGCTTTCCTGGCTTCGTTTCAATGAACGCGTTTTAGAGGAAGCCGATGATGAAACCGTACCGCTCTATGAACGGCTGAAATTTGCCGCAATCTTTACAAGCAATCTGGATGAATTCTTCATGATTCGCGTGGGAAGCCTTTATGACTTGTCCCTTTTAAAGCAGGTTCATATTGATAACAAGAGCGGCATGACGCCCGAAGAACAGCTTCATGCCATCTATGCCGCGGTCTCCCCTTTGTATAAGCGGCGCGACCGTATTATGGAGGAGATAGAAGGTCAGTTTCGTTTGCGCGATATTGCCAATGTTACCTTTCAGGAGCTTGTTCTGCATGAACGGCGATTCTTACAGACATACTACGATACTGCTATCCGGCCGATCCTCTCTCCTCAGGTTGTGGATGCGAGCCATCCCTTTCCGCATCTGATCAATAAGGCGCTGTATATTGCGGTTCGCTTTAAAGGGAAGGGCAAGGAAAAGAACGAACGCTTCGGCTTGATTCCGCTTCCGGACGCTTTGCCGCGCCTTATCCTCCTTCCCGGAAACAGTACGCGCTACATTCTGACTGAGCAAGTACTGCTCGAATATGCGGAAGATATTTTTTCCATGTATACGGTTTCTGACAAAACCATTCTAACCGTAACCCGCAACGCCGACATCAATCCGGATGATGAAAATTTTGAAGTGGACGACGACTACCGTCATCATATGAAACAGGTATTAAAGAAACGGGCACGCCTTGCCTGCGTCCGCTTAGAGCTTGGCAGCGATTGCTCTCCGGAACTGCGGGACTTCTTCATGCGCCGGCTTTTCTTAAAGAAGGAACAGGTGTTCAAGTGCAGTACGCCGCTTAATATGTCATATGTCTATTCCCTCTCAGATCACTTTACACCGGCCTCCAGGCGGCAGCTCACCTATCGCCCGTTTTCTCCATGTGCTTCCCGCATGGTCGTTCGTTCCGACAGTATGATCAAGCAGGTACTGCGTCAGGAGCTGTTTCTCTCTTATCCTTATGAAAGCATGGAACCGTTTTTGCAGCTTATACGGGAAGCTGCCTATGACCCTTCTGTTATCTCCATTAAAATTACTATTTACCGACTGGCATCAAAATCCCGTTTAATTGAATATCTATCAGCTGCTGCGGAAAATGGAAAAGACGTATTGGTGCTGATGGAACTTCGCGCCCGTTTTGACGAGGAAAACAACATCAATTGGTCTGAGAATTTGGAGGATGCAGGATGTAAGGTTATTTACGGCATGGAGGACTTCAAGGTTCACTCTAAAATATGTCTCATCACCCGGCGTGACCGCGGAAAAGTACAATATATCACACAGATCGGTACAGGCAACTACAATGAAAAAACGGCAAGTCTCTACACAGATTTCTGCCTGATGACTGCGGATAACGCAATCGGCAGCGACGCCTCCGAATTCTTCAAAAATATGGCGCTTTCCAATTTAGACGGAGAATATCATGACCTTCTGGTAGCGCCGCACTCTTTAAAGAATCGTCTGATCGAACAGATCGACCGTTTAATTGTACGTGCAAAAAGCGGACGCACAACGCGCCTGATTATCAAAACAAACTCCGTTACAGACCGCGAACTGATTGATAAGCTGTCAGAAGCATCCGGAGCAGGCGTCCGCATTGATCTGATTGTACGTGGAATCTGCTGTATTCTGCCGCAGATTCCGGGTAAAACGGAAAACATCACGGTTACAAGTGTAGTCGGACGCTTTCTGGAGCATTCCCGTGTCTACTGCTTTATGGATGGCGGTGATTATGAGTTGTATATTTCATCGGCTGATTTTATGACCCGCAACACAACGCGCCGCGTCGAGATTGGATGCCCTGTAAAAAACGCACAGATCAAAGCGCGAATTTTGCATTTTCTTGAAATGATGCTCTCAGACAATGTAAAAGCGCGCCATATGCTGCCGGACGGAAACTATCTTCCGGTATCAAACGGAGAATCGCCGCTCTCCTGTCAGGAATTCTTTATGCAGGAAGCGGAACGTCATCGGCATGACGAACAGGAGAAGAAATCGTCCTTCCTTTCAAAATGGTTCTCAAAAAGAAAATAAATCATTTATTCTAAATAAAGGAGAGCGCACTCTATGCACTTATATGAAGAAATCGAAGCCTATGTCACAGATTTAATCCACAGCGGAAAACTGCGCGAGGGCGATCAAATTCCTAAGGAGGTGGATCTTGCCGCGCAGTTTCATGCAAGCCGCCCGACTGTAAGACAGGCTCTGGCCCGTCTTACCATGAACGGCGTAATCACCCGCACAAAAGGAAGGGGCAGCTTTGTCAGCCGAAAAAAAATTACGCAGGAATACACGCGTTTCATCTCAAGCTATCGGGATGAATTGCAGAAAAAAGGACTCACACCGCGAACGGTTGTGACAAGCTTTGAGAAGAAAAAAGCGACAGTCTCCATATCTGAAAAGCTTGATTTGGCAGAAGATTCTTCCGTATATCAGTTGTCACGCCTGCGCTATATTGACAGTGATCCGCATAAAAAACCGGTTTTGTTTACAACGGTCTACCTGCCCTGCGCCCTTTGTCCTGTATTGGACTCAACGCAGTTTGAAGATGCGTCTCTTTATGATACGCTTGAATCACAGGGACTCTTTGTCTCCCATGTGCTGCGCGAAATTGAAATTCGCAGAGCATCGTTGCATATTGCGCGGCTGCTTAGAGTAAAGGAAGGGGATCCGGTTTTTTACATCACCTCTGTCGGAAAACTTTCAGACGGCAGACCCATCGAATATTCTGAAACCTATTATCCATCTGAAACGAGCAAATTTCTTGTTGAAATTGAACGCTGAAAAAGCAATGCCGGATCAACAATTGATCCGGCATTGCTTTTTCGATTTAGCTCTTTACAGAGCTGCTGCAATTTTTTCTCCCATTTCATTGCACGAAACAAGCGTCGTTCCCTTACTCATCATATCGCCGGTGCGATAGCCCGCATCCAGCACAGTATTTACGGCCGCCTCTATGCAGGCACTTTCCTCCTCCATACCAAAGGAGTACTTCAGCATCATAGCAGCCGAAAGGATCGTTCCAATTGGGTTTGCCTTGTTCTGACCTGCAATGTCCGGTGCGGAGCCGTGGATGGGTTCGTACATGCCGCGCGTACCTTCTCCAAGCGACGAAGAGCCAATGGTGCCGATGGTACCGGTAATCATACTTGCTTCATCTGAAAGAATATCGCCGAACATATTCTCTGTAAGAATAACGTCAAATTGCGCAGGACGCTTGCACAACTGCATTGCGGCGTTGTCCACATACATGTAGTCTACGGTAACCTCAGGATATTCCTCCGCAATCCGCTCAACGGTTCTCCGCCACAGACGCGAGGAGTCGAGAACATTTGCCTTATCTACAGAAGTAACATGCTTTCTGCGCTTCATCGCGGTATCAAACGCCACGCGCGCAATCCGCTCAATCTCATGCTCAGAATAGATCATCAGGTCGCTTGCCACCGGCTCGCCATTTTCTTCCCACGTTTTATGCTCTCCAAAATAGACGCCGCCGGTCAGCTCGCGTACTACGATAAAATCAATTCCCTCGTCAACCAGAGCAGGCTTTAACGGGCTTGCGCCGGCAAGCTGCTTAAACAGCACGGCCGGCCGCAGATTGGCATAAAGCCCCATTTTGCTGCGGATACCCAAAAGCGCTTTTTCAGGGCGTTTGTCTCCGGGTACGTTATCCCACTTTGGTCCGCCGACCGCGCCCAAAAGAACGCTGTCGCTCGCAAGGCATGCATCAACCGTACTCTTTGGGAGGCATTCGCCACATGCGTCAATTGCTGCGCCGCCCGCCAGCACCTCATCATAGACAAAGGTATGTCCGTATTTTTCAGCAACACGGTCAAGTACACGAATTGCTTCGTTTACAATCTCCGGTCCGATTCCGTCGCCTTTAATCACTGCAATTTTCTTTTCCACAGCAAACACCTCACTTGTTTTTTACGGAATTCAAATATCCATTTGCATGGATGATATTCTGGATAAAAGGCGGAAACGCCTGCGCCTGATATGTCTCATTCTTCGTAAGATTTGTAATGACGCCGGTATCAAAATCGATTTCCACCTCGTCGCCCGCATCAATTCTGTCACTCGCAGCCTCACACTCCAAAATCGGCAAACCGATGTTAATGGAATTGCGGTAAAAAATTCTCGCAAAGGTTTTTGCGATAACGCACGAAATCCCGCTTGCCTTAATGGCAATCGGCGCATGCTCGCGCGAAGATCCGCAGCCGAAATTATAACCGCCGACCATAATATCGCCCGGCTTTACTCTTGTTATAAACGATGTATCAATATCCTCCATACAATGGGAGGCAAGCTCCTTATGATCCTGCGTATTCAGATGACGCGCCGGAATAATGACGTCTGTATCAATATTATCGCCGTATTTATGGGCGATTCCTTTTGCATTCATTGATTTCTTCCCCTTTCTGCTTATTCCTGTTACATCAAAATTGTGGATATGATTGTACATCAAATCACTTCTTCCGGCGCAGTAATGCGTCCGGTCAGGGCGGATGCTGCAGCAACCTCCGGCGACGCAAGATAGACCTCGCTCTTTACATGACCCATACGCCCGACAAAATTGCGGTTTGTGGTGGAGACACAGCGTTCGCCTTCTGCCAAAACACCCATATAGCCGCCCAGACAGGGTCCGCACGTCGGCGTAGAAACCACACAGCCCGCATCGATAAACTGCTCGAGATATCCGGCTTTCATCGCCTCTTTGTAAATCTGCTGAGTGGCCGGAATAATAATGCAGCGCACACCATCCGCAATCTTTTTCCCTCCGATAATTTTTGCCGCAGCCTCAATATCAGAAAAACGTCCGTTTGTACAAGAGCCGATAACGACCTGATCGATCTTTACCTCTCCCCAGTTTTCCGGAGTACGCGCATTCTCCGGCAGATGCGGGAATGCAACCGTATGCGGAACCTTTGAAAGGTCAATATCATAAACAGCATCATATTCCGCATCCGGATCAGCCGTATACACGTCGTACGGTACTGTAACACGCTGCGCCATATATGCGCGGGTTACTTCATCCACTTCAAAAATGCCGTTCTTTGCGCCTGCCTCGATTGCCATATTGGCAATGCAGAGACGGTCGTCGATAGAGAGATTTTTAAGGCCGTCGCCTGAAAATTCCATGGATTTGTACAGCGCGCCGTCTACGCCGATCATTCCGATAATGTGCAGAATGACGTCCTTTCCGCTCACATAGGGCGAAAGCTTGCCGGTAATGTTAAATCTGATGGCCGGCGGCACTTTAAACCAGAGCTCTCCAGATGCCATACCTGCCGCCATATCGGTGGAACCGACGCCGGTCGAAAATGCGCCGAGCGCTCCATAGGTACAGGTATGCGAATCCGCGCCGATGACTAAGTCGCCGGCCTTGACAATCCCCTGCTCCGGCAGAAGGGCATGCTCGATTCCCATTTTTCCCGCGTCATAAAAATGCGTGATTTCGTATTTTTTTGCAAATTCGCGGCTCTGCTTCGACTGTGTTGCAGCCTTGATATCCTTGTTCGGAACAAAATGATCCATTACCATTGAAATCTTGTCTTTTGAAAAAACGCGGTCAAAGCAGTATTTCTCAAACTCGTTGATGGCCACCGGCGAGGTGATGTCGTTGCCAAGTACCATATCAAGCTTTGCCATAATCAATTGTCCAGGCTTTACCTCCGGCAGTCCCGCATGTGCCGCCAGAATTTTTTGTGACATTGTCATTCCCATGATCTTTCCGCCTTTCTCTATTTTACTGCTGCGGCACGATTGACCGCGCTGATGAGACCCGTAATGGAGGCTGCAATGATGTCCTCATGCACACCCGCGCCCCAGATTGTCCTGCCGTCCGGAAGCTCGATTCCGACATAAGATACAGCGCGTGCCGTTGAGCCTCTTTCCAGTGCGTGCTCTTTATATGTGGACAGCGTATACTTCATCCCCGTAAGTTTTTTCACCGCATTGCTGACTGCATCCAGCCGGCCGTTGCCCGTTGCGGTAATATCCTGCTCCCAGCCGTTATACCGAACGGTTAAAACAACCTTGAACGAATCCGGATTGCGTACAAAATGATAATCGAGCATTTCCAACGGTGTGCTCTGATTGACATAATTCTCTGCGAAAATGGCATAAACTTCGTCGGGCATAAGTTCCTTATGTTTGTGATCGGATACGCTTTTTACCTTATAACCGAAATCTTCGCGCATTTTGGGCGGCAGGTCGTAGCCGTAGTTCTGCTCCAGAAGATAGCCGATCCCACCTTTGCCGCTTTGGCTGTTGATGCGGATAACGTCGGTTTCATACTCTCTACCGACATCCTGCGGATCAATCGGCAGATATGGAACCGTCCAGTGCGCCGGATCGTTTTCTTCTCTGTATTTCATTCCTTTTGCAATAGCGTCCTGATGCGAGCCGGAAAATGCCGCAAACACCAGCTTTCCTGCATAGGGCTGACGGTCGGAAACACGCATTCTGGTAACGCGCTCGTACGTTTCGCAGATTGAAGGCATGTCGGAAAAGTCGAGCTCCGGATCGACGCCGTGCGCATACAGGTTCATTGCAAGCGTGATAATGTCTACGTTTCCGGTGCGCTCGCCGTTGCCAAAAAGCGTTCCCTCGATCCGATCCGCACCGGCCAAAAGGCCAAGCTCGCTGTCCGCGACGCCGCAGCCGCGGTCATTGTGCGGATGCAGGGACACGACGACGCTTTCCCGGTATTTCAAATGATCGCACATATACTCAATCTGGCTTGCATAAATGTGCGGAAGCGACATCTCTACCGTGACCGGCAGATTGATGATCACCTTTTTATCCGGCGTAGGCTTCCAGACATCCAATACGGCATTACAGACCTCCAGCGCATATTCCGGTTCCGTTCCGGTGAAGCTCTCCGGTGAATACTCGAAACGGAAGTTTCCCTCTGTCTCTTCCGCAAGCTTTTTTAAAAGGGCGGCGCCGTCTACGGCGATCTGTTTGATCTCTTCCTTCGATTTTTTGAATACCTGCTGGCGCTGTGCGTAAGAGGTAGAGTTATAGACGTGAACAATCGCCTGCTTGCAGCCCTTCAACGCCTCAAAGGTCTTGCGGATGATGTGCTCTCTCGCCTGAGTAAGAACCTGAACCGTCACATCGTCCGGAATGAGATTGCGGTCGATCAGCGTGCGGAGGAATTCATACTCCGTCTCGGAGGCTGCCGGAAAACCAACCTCAATCTCTTTAAAGCCGACCTTAACAAGCAACTGAAAAAAATCCAGCTTCTCTTCAAGGCTCATCGGAATTACCAGCGACTGGTTGCCGTCGCGCAAATCGACGCTGCACCAAACCGGCGCTTTGTCGATATACTCCTTCTGCACCCACTTGAGCGAAGGGACAGGCGGCATATAATAGCCGCGTTTGTACTTCGTGTAATCCATCATCTTGTTATTCCGCCTTTCGTATTTCGTTTTCGCAAACAAAAAAACCTTTCGCTCTGCTTATATAGACAGCAGAGACGAAAGGCTTTGGTTTTAAGTCCATCCGCGGTACCACTCTGGTTGACGCATACAAAAATACGCCCACTTTTTATATCGGCAGAAACGATTCCTTCTGCGAATACAATCTCCGTCATAACGGTGAGAAACCGGTCGCGCCTACTGACATTCTCTGTGTTCAGCTGACTGCTCAAGGGCCAGTCTTCCAATCACGACACACCGCCTTTCAGCAACCGGCAGCTCTCTGAAGCATCTTTTGATTGGACATTTTCCCTGTCATCGCATTTTGTTTGTGAAATTATAAATTATGATACCTGATTTTTAAACGTTTGTCAAGCGCTTTTTAGAAAAAGCGTGCTTATCTTTGCAAAAGCTCTGTAAAAGGCTTTCCGTCCGCATATGGCAGCGTAAGCCCCAGCACCTTTGCAAAAGTGGGCGCAACGTTTACAATCTCGCCCTTTTCAAGTACGGCTCCTTTGAGAAAATCCGGACCCATTGCAAGGAAAGTTGGCTGCGGCCCCTTCTCCGGCATATGTCCATGCGTTGACATACCGTAGCGGTAATCCTTCGGATTCTGCTCACGCACAACCGGACGGCGCCAATCATCGCAAAATGCCGTATATCCGTCGCTTTCCACAACAAAGGAAAACTCACCGGCCAGATGATACCGTGTGGCGGCTTCTTCCCGATTCAGCACCTCGCCGATGCCATAGATCTGATCGGCGGCAAGCTTCCGAAGAAACGCCTCAATACGTGCCGAAAGCGCGCAGTCCGATGGATCGCGCAGATATACCATGCCTGAAAGACCAGAGGTTTTAATATAAGCATCCCAGGAGAAAAGAGAGCCGTCCTCCGACGTGCGGATTAAGCCCTCCTCGGCCAGAAAGACGTTCGGACAGAGTACGCGGCATACGGAAAGGTGACCATGATCGGCCATCATAACGAAGTCGGTATCATCCGCAATTCCCGCTTCTTCTGCTGCACGGAAAAGTTCCCCGAGCCAGTTATCCACTGTATAAAGCGCGTCTGTCACCTGATCGTT
>UQQY01000049.1 GCA_900543295.1 uncultured Oscillospiraceae bacterium
ATTTTCTCTATCTAAAACACTAGATTCGTAATCTAAAACTTCACCATTTATTTCTATACTAAAGTTATCCTTTTTATGAAGTTCTAAAAACCAACAGAATTCTTTTGCCAAATATTCTTTTATTGTATCAATACTTAATTCATCACCAAAAATATTAAAAAAGGATACACTGGTTCCTACAGGGTAGGAAGTTTCTTCTTCTGGGGTAGGATTAAATTCATTTAAGGAATTTGAATCAACCGAGATAGTATATGAAAACTTTTTGTTATCATGCTCATAAACGGTATTCCATTTTGCAAGCGTTGAAAAAGTGAAAAATGTAAGACGTCCAACACCATTTTTACCATGAGTAGTTGAATGCTTTATATCAGGGTCATACACCTTTTCGGATTGAAAAAATGGCTTAAATTTATTATTAAGTAAACTTCGGTCGATTCCATATCCATCATCTTTAACAATAATTGATTCTATATTTTGTAATGAATTAAGTGTGATATTGATTTCAACTTTAGATGCTTGTGCATCAAATCCATTCCAAACATACTCTGCAAGAGACTTTAATGGCTTATATTTTTTAAGAGAATTTCGTATTCCCACAGAAGATATGAGTATATTTTCTAAAGTAGCCATGAGGTTTTCTCCTTAGCTATATCGATTTTATAACAATTATATCACACGCACTATCAAATAGTAAACATTAATCTCTCCCACGTCCCCTTTGTCACCCTCACTTTTCCGCTTTCCCACCGTTTCACTGCTCCGGCGCTCACGCCGTATAGCTTTCCAAATTGGTACTGTGTCAAACCCATACTTTTGCGAATCTTCCGTATCTGCCAGCCCTGCCCGTCATAAAGGAATCGGTTGTACTCGTCCAGCAGGTCGGTGATGTTCACTTCCAGCAATTCCGCAATCCGGCTGAGCTTGTCTACCGGATAATAGTCATGTTCCGGGTTTTCATAATGGATATAGGTGCTCTCGTTAATCTCTGCATATTCGGCTACTTCACGCTGGAGCAGGGATTTTTTATATCGGTAGTACCGCAGCTTGTCCGCCGTTGTTGTGAGCATTGCCGGGTTGGGATATTGGATATTAAATTTTTCGGCGTCGGTGAGCTTTTTCGGACGAAGAAACAAAAAACTGTGGATTGCAAGGGGACTGTAAATCGTCCGTCCGTTTCGCTGTTTGCTGAACACATAAAGATTATCGCTAATTTTGAGGAACAAACGCCATTTTGGAGCGTTCCGGGAAAAGGGAGCTTCTTTTTCCTGTTCCGAACTTAAAAGAGCCGTTATGAGGGGATTGGTTTTTCAATACATCTTGCGCCATATGTCGCAAAGCGCGTGCCCTTCTCATATTGGAATGTACCGACCGCTTTGATCAACCCGATTGTTCCGATCGAAATCAAATCATCCTGATCGTTTGTGATAGAATAATATTTTTTGGCAATATGTGCGACCAGCCTCAGATTGTGTTCGATCAGCATATCCCGCGCTTGCGTATCTCCCTCTGCCATTTTCATAAAGCATTCGCGCTCCTTGGCGGATGAGAGCGGTTTCGGGAACGAGCTTCCCTCTATGTGTAAGGCGAACCATAAAAGATGCGAGCTTAACAGCTCAAATAATGAAAAAAACAAAAAAACAGCTCCTTTCTGTGCCATATCACTCCCATTATTTCTATACATAAGAAGCTGTCCGATATGCCAAAAATCCGGAAAGACTTCCCACTCATCTATGATGCAGTGATCGGACAAAAAGGTTCCCTCCAGCATATTATAAGATTGAAAGAAAAAGGAAAGCGTCCGCCGCCTGAATAAACGGCGGGAGATTCACCCAAAATAATGACGACACAGTAATGGATCAAAAAAACGGAGGAGAACAAACCATGACAGTACACAGAGGCGAAATTTATTATGCAGATTTAAGCCCGGTCGTAGGCAGCGAGCAAGGCGGCGTGCGTCCGGTTTTGATTGTACAAAACGATGTGGGAAACCGGTTCAGTCCAACTGTAATCGCGGCAGCCATTACCAGCCAATGCGAAAAGGCTAAGCTGCCGACACATATCTCGCTCCCAGCAAAGAACTGCGGACTGCAAAAAAACTCCATTGTACTTTTGGAGCAGATCCGCACCATTGACAAGCGGAGATTAAAAGAGCGTATGGGGCAGCTCGACGAACGGTCTATGGGACAGATTGATAACGCTCTTTCGGTAAGTTTTGGTTTAATTCCGCGCAGTTAAACATAAGAGAGGGATTGAAAAGCGGCTCCTGTTTGCGTATAATAAAGATAAGTATAATAAGCTGTGCTCCAAAGAGTGCGGCAGGGCGGAGACTTCCGCCCTTCTTATACGCAGGATATACCCGGGAAGCCGGAGAATGGAGCTGTTTTATCATGAAATTTTTAGTTGAAACATCCGCGCGTCATCTGCATGTGACAAGAGAAGATTTGGATACGCTGTTTGGCAAAGGCTTTCAGCTTTCCAACAAGAAGGATCTGTCTCAGCCGGGTCAGTTTGCTACTAACGAAAAGGTTACGGTTATCGGTCCGAAAGGCCAGCTGACCATGTCCATCCTTGGACCAGAGCGTCCGCAGACGCAGATCGAAGTCTCTTTCACCGATGCGCGCGCGCTGGGGCTGATTCCGCCGATCCGCGAATCCGGCGACGTTGCCGGAAGCTGTCCATGCAAACTGGTTGGTCCATGCGGCGAGGTTGAGCTTACGGAGGGCGTTATTGTCGCGCAGCGTCACATCCATACCACGCCGGAGGACGCCGCTGTTTTAAATGTAAAGGACAAGCAGATCGTCTGGGTAAAGATTGAAACCGAAGGCAGGTCGCTGGTATTCGGCGACGTCGTGGTTCGCGTTTCGCCCAAATATGCAACAGCAATGCATTTGGATACGGATGAGGCTAATGCGGCGCACTGTGCCGGCGAAGTATACGGCGAGATTATCCGTCTGTAAGGTTAAACCGTAATTTTATCTTCTTTGCAAAGTTTTATATTGGCGCGCGGACTGTCGGGTTCGCGCGTTTTTTATGTGTAAACACTTTATGAAACGTTTACTGCGATTGTTTACAGAGAGCGTGTCATGTGTTAAAATAAAATAAAGATAATAAACTGCTCATTTTGTCTTTTGACAGGCCGCCGGATAAAAGGCGGCACAACTCTTGGCAGGATCAACAGAACAGGAGGGGCTCATACAGTGGGAGAGGCAACAAGTCCGTTTTTCATGTATAAAGACAAACCGCTGGTTCGCAGCGGCAACACGCTGTATTACGGCAGCATGCAGGATCCATACGTTGTCATGCTTCAGATTCTCGGCACAAAAGAAGAACACGGCCGTCCAATGGCGCAGGATGTCATGGTGCAGCTGATGCGCACTGGCAGAGATGTAAAACCGCAGGATATGGTCGTGAAGAAAAGCGTAAAGAAGGGTCTGTACGCGGCGATGGATATTGCGGATATTTGGCTCAAACGTGCGCTTTCAGAATAACAGTATTGCGTCGGCGCCGAATGGAGAGGCGGGCAGATACACAGTTTGCAGCTAATCGCAGGCTTGTATCTGCTTTCTTTCTAACTAATAATATAAAAAATTAAGGATATTTGCAGAAAAGAAGCGGTTTGCTTTATTCGTTATGTGTTTTCCATGCGCATAACCTAAAAATAGAGAGGGGAATTTAACAAATGGCAGTGCAGTTTTATTCATTCAAGCGCGATCCGCTGCATGAGGAGTGGGTCGGGACAGAGCCGCAGATTGCGGAAAAAGAGATCAGCGAAGTTGTTGAAACCGACGTTTTAATTATCGGAGCCGGTCTGGCGGGCGTTGCCGCAGCCCGCGAAGCAACCGAACGCGGCAGTCAGGTCGTCATTTTTGAAAAATGCCTGATTCCGCAGGCACGCTCCGGCGATTTTACAATTTTGGACAGCAAAATCGCAAAAAGATGGAATCGCGACCAAATTGATAAAAAGCAGGTCGTATCGGACTTGATGCACGACATGGGCTATCGCGTCAATCAGAATATTCTAAATGCGTGGGCTGAAAACGCCGGCGAATCATTTGATTGGTACTTAGAGGGTTATCCGGGGCTTCCCGTGCTTGATACCACGGTTTCCCCTGTTCCGGAGGGAGCGAATTGCTGGATTCAGCCGCGCCGCTATCCGGAGCCGGCAGACTACAGCAATGAGACGGAAAATTTCAAGTGCTATCAGACAACCGTTTGGATCCGTCCGACTCATCTGCGTGTATTCAAAGGGAATTACGCGCTTGCAGAAAAGACGGGACGGCTCAAAAGCTATTTTTCCACGCCGGCTAAAAAGCTGATAAAGGATGAAAATGGTCGTGTAATCGGTGCAATCGCGCAAAAGCCGGACGGAACCTTTATAAAAGCGCTCGCACGGAAAGGCGTTATTCTTTCAACCGGAGATTATTCAAGCAACGAAAAAATGCTTGCCCATTTCTGCCCCTATGTAATCGACGCGCCGCGTCTTTGGACAAGCTATGACCGCAACGTACGGCCCTCCAACACTGGGGACGGGCATCGCATGGGCGTTTGGGCGGGAGCCAAAATGCAGGACAGTCCCCACGCCCCCATGGGGCATCATATGGGCGGCGCACTTGGCGCTTCCGGCTTTCTGCTTTTGAATAAGAACGGCGAACGCTTTGTCAATGAGGATTGTCCAGGCCAGCAGATCAATAATCAGGTAAACATTCAGCCCGGCAAAATGGCATGGCAGATTGCAGATGCAGACTGGGCGGACTGTGTTCCGCATATTACGCCGAATCACGGTTCGGTGTGCTATGTTATGGACGAGGATTTTGACGCCAAATCCAACGTAAATCATAAGCTTGGGACCATCGACTGTTTCACCTCACAGGCGATCGTGGACAAAGCGATCGCAGACGGCAGTATGATAAAAGCGGATACGCTTGACGAGCTGGTGGATAAGCTCGGTCTGCCGAAAGAGAAGGCTCTAATGGAGATTGCGCGTTATAACGAGATGTGCGCGCAAAAACGCGATCTTGATTTTTCCAAGCAGCCAAAGCGGTTGTTTCCGATTTTAAAGCCGCCGTTTTACGCAACCAAATTTTTGCCTGCCGTCATGATCGTCTGCCTTGGCGGGCTGGAAAGCGACCAGTATTGCCGCTGCTATGATGCTGACGGGAATATAATAAAGGGACTGTATGCTGCCGGCAATGTGCAGGGAGACCGGTTTTCCGGTGAATATCCGCTTACCGTTCCGGGACTGAGCCATTCCATGGCGCTTACATTGGGCCGCCTTGCCGGAAGGTACGCTTCAGACGAAAAATAATACGTAAATTAGATGAAAAAGATGATCCTCAATACCTTGGTATGACCGGGTATTGAGGATTTTCTTTTCTCACATCCAATATGCGTGTACATCCGGCATTTTCAAAATATATTCAAACAAAATACGGTAGTTTGTGGTATAATAAAAATAATTATTTCATATAGACAGGAGGGATTGGCTTATGCAGCATGAGAAATCATGCGGCGCCATTGTATACCGCAAATTTCACGGCAACATTGAACTGCTGCTCATAAAGAATCAAAACGGCGGGCACTGGTCGTTTCCAAAAGGACATGTCGAGGGTGCCGAGACAGAAGAGGAAACGGCAGTCCGCGAAATCATGGAAGAAACCGGTATTAGCGTCATTTTAGACACCAGTTTCCGCCATGTTATCACTTATGCGCCGAAAAAGGAGACGACAAAGGACGTCGTCTATTTTCTTGCCCGTGCAGTAACCTATGACTACACCCCGCAGGAAGAGGAAATTGCACAGATCAAATGGGTGGAGATCAATCATGCCGCCACGCTGTTAAGCTATGATAACGACCGTCAGCTTGTATCACAGGCAAAAGAACAGATCAAAAACAGCTATTGAAGGAAAAGGGCGCATATATTTTCAAACGGCCATACCCTTTTTTAAGGCGTATGGACAAAAATCCAGCGGAATGGAGAGGTTATATGGAGGCTATCCGAACAATTGGGAAGTTTCTCTCTTCCGATCATCAGACAGAACTCACCTACACGACGTATCTGCCGCAAAGCGGCGAACCTTCGGCAATCTTGCAGGTGTCGCATGGAATGTGCGAATATTTTGAGCGTTACCGGCCGCTGGCCGAATATTTCTGCGCGCGCGGAATTGCGGTTTGCGGACACGACCATCTTGGGCATGGAACAGCGGCGCAGGAGAATGGAACGCTCGGCTTTTTTGCAGAAAAGAACGGCTGGCGGATTGTTCCTGAGGATGTGCATCGCCTTACTGTGCGTATAAAGGAGCTGCTTCCGGAAAAGCCGGTCTTTCTTCTCGGGCACAGTATGGGCTCTTTTGTTGTACGCAATGTTTTGACAAAGTACGGAACAGATTACGCCGGAACTGTCATTATGGGCACGAGCGGAAAGAATCCGATGGCGCGGCTGGCGATCCCGATCGCCTCGATAATAAAATGGATGAAGGGCGGAACGTACCGCAGCCGCTTTTTAAAAAATGCAGGCTTCAGTGGCTTCAACAACCGCTTCCCCGACGATTCTTCCGAAAACGCATGGATTACCGGAGACAAAGCGCATCGTGACCGTTATGACGCAGATCCGCTGTGTACGTTTACTTTTACGGTTTCTGCCTATTTGGATCTGTACCGGATGCTCACCGCAGTCTCCTCGGAAAAATGGGCGCGATCCTTGCCAAAGGACTTGCCCGTCCTTCTGATAAGCGGCGCGGACGATCCGCTCGGGAAATACGGCGAAGGCGTGCGGCAGGTATATCACTGGCTGAAAGGCGCTGGGATGCGGGACGTTTCGATAGAGCTTGTGGAAAAGGGACGGCATGAAATATTAAACGACTTTTGCCGCAGCGCTGTGTTAAATTCGCTCTACGCCTTTATTGGCCGGAATATTGTTGTATAGGGGCAATCAGGTATGCCGTCTGTTTTCTGGGGAATTCTGATTTTATCTGCGCTTCTGCTGTTCGCCTTTTTATATTGGCAAAACAGCAGTCTGACCGTTTCACAATATGATATTCCACTTTCCGGTCTGCCGAAGGAATTTGATGGATGCCGCATTGTACACCTTTCTGATCTGCACAACAAACGCTTTGGAAAACGGCAAAAACGTCTGCTTACATGCGTTTTGGCACGCAAGCCGGATTATATTGTGCTTACCGGTGATCTTGCGGATAAACGGCGTACGCGCGACGAGCGCTTTTTTCCGGCGCGTGAGCTGTGCGAAGGGCTTGTAAAAATTGCGCCGGTATTTGCCGCCATGGGCAACCACGAGACAGAGAAAAACCGTGTGGAAAAGATGACAGCCGTTCTGGAGGCCTGCGGCGTAACGGTTCTGGCCGACAAAACGGCGCTGTTACACAAAAACGGCGCATCGCTGCCGGTGATCGGACTTGCGGACATTGCCGTATCGGCGGAACGCTTTGGCAACCGTCAGGGAAGCTTTGCCCATTGTACGGTGCTGAAAGAGCTGTATCACGGAGCTGGAGAAGGCTGTGCAATCCTGCTTTCACATCGGCCGCATCTTGTGCCGATTTATCGCGCCGCAGGCGTTCCTCTTGTTTTAAGCGGCCATGCGCACGGCGGACAGATCCGTCTGCCCTTTATCGGCGGCCTGCTTGCACCGGAGCAGGGGCTTTTTCCGAAATACACCTCAGGTGTGCACAAACTCGGTGCGGTAACGATGGTCATCAGCCGCGGACTTGGAAACAGCCTGTTTCCCTTCCGCATCTTTAACCGCCCGGAAGTGGTCTGTCTCCAGTTAAAAGCAAAGAGTTGACTGGAAAAACCGGATTCCGCCGTCAGAATTTTGCGTAAAAAGCCTGCTGCACAGTTTCCGCCTTGACACATCCGCGGCGCTTTGTTATAATAAAGCCTGTTCATCGGAGGGTATATAAATTACGCGACATTATATGCTGGATAAGATGCTGGGACGCGCCCAGTATGTTATCCAGCTTTTTTGTTGTTTTTTCCTGCGGGAATAAAAAGATAAACAGAGGATGATGAAAAGTGGACGAACGATATTCGCTTACAAAAGGACATATCGGAAAGGTACTCCTTCGGTTTGCCCTGCCCTTTTTGCTTTCAAGCTTTTTACAGGCGTTTTATGGTGCGGTCGATCTGTTTGTAGTCGGACAATACGCAGATTCTGCTGCCGTATCGGCCGTCTCTATCGGCAGTCAGGTAATGCAGACGATCACAGGCATCATTTTGGGTATTTCCATGGGTGGAACCGTACTAATCGGACGGTGCGTGGGCGAACGAAGCGAAAAGGGTGCGGCAAAGGCGGTCGGTACACTTACCGTGCTGTTTATCATACTGGCCGCAGTACTGACTCCCGTTATGCTGCTTTGCACAAATGGGTCCGTTGCCATTATGGAAACGCCGCCGGAAGCTGTTGCGTACACCCGTACATATATCCTGATTTGCGCGTGCGGAATACCGTTTATCGTCGGATACAATGCAGTCAGCGGTATTTTCCGCGGAATCGGCGACTCCAAAACGCCGGTATATTTTATTGGGATAGCCTGTGCAATCAATATAGCGGGCGATTTTCTGCTGACAGGACTGCTGCATATGGGGGCAGCCGGTGCTGCTATTGCGACGATTTCCGCTCAGGGCATAAGCTTTTTGGCCTCTCTTCTTTATCTGTACAAAAAGGGGCTGGCATTTCCTTTTTCTAAAAAAGATCTGTGTCTCGACGGATTCTCTCTGCGCACCATTTTGAAGGTCGGCATTCCGATTGCACTGCAAGATGCACTGGTAAATGTCTCTTTCCTTGTCATTACGGCGATTATCAATGTAATGGGGCTTGTTGCCTCCGCTGCCGTGGGCGTAGTTGAAAAAATCATTGTATTCGCTATGCTGCCTCCAAATTCGTTTGCCTCAGCAGTGGCAACGGCTACAGCTCAAAATGCCGGTGCAGGCAGGGAGGACCGCGCACTGGCATCCCTGCGCTGGGGGATCAGCTTTTCTTTGGTTTTTGGCATCGCGGTCTGTATCTATTCGCAGTTCGGTGCGCAGACACTTGCTTCCATTTTTACGAACGACGACGCCGTTATCAAGGCGGCCGGAGAATACCTTCGCTATTACAGTATCGACTGCATTCTGGTAAGCTTTGTTTTCTGCATGAATTCCTATTTCAGCGGAGAGGGCCGCGCTATCGTCTCTTTTGTTCACAGTATGATAGCAACCTTCGGCGTCCGTATTCCTATGACCTATCTTTTAAGTCGGACAGCAAACGGCAATCTGCTTTCGATGGGACTTGCCGCCCCCGCTGCCTCGGCAGTATCTATTTTAATTTGTTTCGGCTACCTAATCTGGATGTATTATCGGAGAAAGCATACAGCTAACGCAGCTTAAACCTCCATCTATACAGAAAAACAGGGCGCTTCTTCAACATATTCTATGTTGGAGAAGCGCCCTAATCTTACTCTTTAAATTTAAATCTTATATGATATGCCGTTCATCGAAGAGCGCCTAATCCGTAACCCATGTACCATTTACAAAGATGGGTGTTTCGTTTCCTTCCGCATCAATGCCGGTAATGCGCAGATCTGATGTGCCGACCATAAAATCCACATGATTCATTGCATAATTGCCGCCTTTTTCGCGCAGCTCTTCCTTCGACAGCAGCTCGCCGCCCTGCATATTATTGGGATAGCACTGTCCCAGTGCAAAATGACAGGAGGCATTCTCGTCAAACAGCGTCTGCAAAAACAATATTTTACTCTGGGAAATCGGAGAATCATACGGCACAAGCGCCACCTCGCCCAGACGTTTTGACCCCTCATCCGTGTCCAGAATCATCTTCAGCGTTTCTTCGCCCTGTTCCGCATGATATTCGACAACTTTTCCCTCATGAAAGACAAGCGTAAAGTTTTGAATCAGCGAACCCAAATGCGAAAGCGGCAGCGCGCTTTTTAAAACACCCTCCGCCTGCTCACAGTCCGGCATGGTGAAGATCTCTTCCGTCGGCATATTAGCAAAAAACGTGACGCCGCCTGACGTTTGGTCCGCACCGCCTGCCCAAATGTGGTTTTGCGCCAATCCAACGATAAAATCTGTTCCAAGGCTGTTCTGGTAATGGAGCTTTTTAAACTGCTTTTCATTGAGCATGCGGGAACGCTCTGCCAATGCTCTGCCATGCTCCTGCCATTTCTCCCCGGCATTTTCTCCTACACGCACAGTCTGAAAGATCGCTTTCCAAAGCGAAGCCACTGCATCTTCCTCGCTTTTCTCCGGGAAAACCTTTTTCGCCCATGCGGGAGAGGGGACGGCGGCCACACACCATTGCAGTTCATTTTTATCCATACGCGTATAATAAGGGCGAAATGCCTCGTCTGCGGAAACGGTGCGCGCCGCCATCTTCGCATGGTCAACCCCCTTCATTGCCTCAGGGTCATCGGAAACAATACTCAAAAAAGCCGCTCCACGGGCTGCGTAATAATTCATGCTCTCCGCCTCCCACGCGGGAACATGCTCGAACACTTCCATCGGCGCGTTTTCATAGCGCAGTCTTGTCAAAATTTCGTCCCGAAAGTGCACGATAACCTCTTTCGCACCAGCCTCATATGCCGCTTTGGCAACAAGCCGCGCAAAAGGTGCTGCTTCAGCCGCACAGCGAACCACGAGTTCCTGTTCCGGCTGAATGTTGACGCCAAGCTTGACCAGCAGCTTTGCATACTGCTCCTGTTTTTCTGCAAAGGTCATAGATATCCTCCTTTTTAAAACACATAATGCAGAAAAAGCGTCCCCGAAAGGACGCTTTTCCAAGTGATTCATTGAATCAAACCAACTCGATGACAGCCATTTCAGCTGCGTCGCCGCGGCGCGGGCCTATTTTTACGATCCGGCAATAGCCACCGTTTACATCTGCGTATTTCGGGGCGATTTCGTCGAATAACTTTTTCACAACTTCTTCTTTTGTGACATAGGCGAATACCTGGCGTTTGGAGTGGAGATTGTTGTTCTTACCGAGCGTAATCATTTTCTCGGCCATAGCGCGAACCTCTTTTGCTCTGGTCACTGTGGTTTCAATCTTTCCGTTTTCCAAAAGGAAAGTAACCATAGCGCGGAGCATTGCCTGTCTGTGGTCAGAGGTTCTGCCCAGTTTTCTGCTTCCTGCCATTGAAATTCACTCCTTACTGGTTAAAGTATGTGGACGGATCCGTTGCGGAAAACCGGCGTAATGGTGGGTCGCCGGTTTGTGACTTATCACAATCCCGCTTATTCGTCGTCGGACGTCAGATCAAAACCCAGCGATCTGAGCTTTGCAATGACTTCCTCCAAAGACTTTTTGCCGAGGTTTCTGACCTTCATCATTTCCTCCTCGGACTTGCTGATCAGGTCCTGCACCGTGTTGATGCCTGCACGCTTCAAGCAGTTGAACGAGCGAACAGACAAGTCAAGCTCCTCAATAGTCATCTCGAGAACCTTTTCCTGCGGGTTATCGCCCTTTTCGACCATTATCTCAATATCTGTCGTCTGCTCAGAGAGATTGACAAACAGGTTGAGATGCTCATTCAGAACCTTGGCTGCAAGAGATACGGCCTCTTTGGCGGAAATCGTTCCGTCTGTCCATACCTCTAATGTCAGCTTATCATAGTCGGTAATCTGACCAACACGGGTGTTTTCTACTGTATAGTTCACCTTTAAAACAGGTGTATAGATGCTGTCGACCGGAATTGCGCCAATAGTAGCCGCCATATCCGCTTTGTTCCGTTCTGCCGGAACATAGCCGCGGCCCTTGTCGATCACAATTTCCATATGAAGCTTTGCGCCTTCGCCGAGCGTCGCGATATGCATGCCCGGATTCAGAATTTCAACCTCAGAGTCCGCCTTGATGTCGCCGGCAGTCACTTCACACTCGCCCTCAGACTCGATATAAACCGTCTTGGGAGCGTTGCCGTAGATCTTCGCGGTCAGACTTTTGATGTTTAAAACGATCTCGGTGACATCCTCTTTTACACCCGGAATGGTTGAGAATTCGTGCTGCACGCCATCAATTTTGATGGATTTTACCGCAACACCGGGAAGCGAGGAGAGCAGTACGCGCCGTAAGCTGTTGCCCAAAGTGGTACCGTAGCCACGCTCGAGCGGCTCGAGAACAAATCTTCCGTAGGTTCCGTCCGACTTCATTTCAGCCGTCTCAATTCTTGGCTTTTCGATTTCTATCATTCTAAAACCCTCCTGTATGCAGTATCATTCTGCACTCATATGACCCATTCCCTAAAATCAGTCGTACAGCGAATGATTATTTCGAGTAATACTCGACGATCAGCAATTCCTGAACGTCAAGGTCAATGTCCTCGCGGTTCGGCAGGCGAACAACTTTCGCTTCCAGCGTCTCTTTGTTCATTTCGAGCCACATCGGAATCGGGCGGGCGCCGCAGGTCTCAACGATCGCCTTCATCTTATCGCTTCCGCGAAGCTTTTCGGAGACGGAGATCATGTCCTCTGCCTTGACTTGATAGGACGGAATGTCAACGCGCTTGCCGTTTACGTTAAAATGACCGTGAACAACAAGCTGCCTTGCTTCTGCTCTTGAAGTCGCAAGACCCAGTCTGTAGACGATGTTGTCCAGACGGGACTCGCAGATACGAAGCAGGTTTTCGCCGGTCATGCCGGTCTGGCGCTCCGCCTCATTGAAGTAACCTTCAAACTGACTCTCAAGAACGCCGTAGTAACGTCTGGTCTTCTGTTTTTCTCTCATCTGAATGCCATATTCAGAGACTTTTTTGCGGCTCTGACCGTGCTGACCCGGAGCATACGCTCTGCGGGTAAAGGAGCATTTGTCAGAATAGCATCTCTCGCCTTTGAGGAAGAGCTTCGCGCCCTCGCGGCGGCACATTCTGCATACCGCATCAGTATATCTTGCCATTGCTGGTTACACCTCCTGGTTTAAATAGATGCCGCTTAAACGGCAGATCCTGCACAAACGGATTATACGCGGCGGCGTTTCGGCGGGCGGCAGCCGTTGTGCGCAATCGGAGTGACGTCTTTAATCATGGAAACCTCTAAGCCGACTGCCTGCAGTGCGCGGATAGCGGCTTCACGTCCGGATCCCGGGCCCTTTACATAGACTTCTACGCTCTTTAAGCCATGCTCCTGTGCAGCCTTTGCAGCCTTTTCAGCGGCAGTCTGCGCAGCGAACGGTGTGGATTTTTTCGAACCTCTGAAGCCCATTTCGCCGGCGCTTGCCCACGAAATTGCGTTGCCCTGAACGT
>UQQY01000050.1 GCA_900543295.1 uncultured Oscillospiraceae bacterium
TACGAGCGAAACGACGCGGCAATCCGCAATTTAGAGGGAATGGAGCAGGGCAAGGGCTTTTTTAAACTTTTGGACGAGCCTCTGCCCGATGATACGAAAACGGAAATTGTAGAAAACGGGATCCGCTATCTGGTGGACTTTGAAAACGGGCAGAAGACCGGCTTTTTTCTCGATCAGAAGTATAACCGCCTTGCCGTTTCACAGATTGCCCGGGGAAAGCGTGTTTTACGCATACGGGATCGTTTGCCCTAAATGCGGCGAAAGGCGGCGCGGCGTTTGTGCGCGCTGTGGATATTTCGGAGGCGGCGGTAGAGCTTGCGCGGGAGAATGCGGTGCGAAACGGCTTGCAGAACCGTATGGCGTTTACTGCGGCTAATGTGTTCGATCTGCTTCCCGCCTTACAGGAAAGCGGAGAAAAATACGATTTTGTCATTCTGGATCCGCCGGCATTCACCAAAAACAGGAAAACAATCGACAGCGCATACCGCGGCTATAAGGAAATCAATCTGCGCGCGATGAAAATGCTGCCGCGCGGCGGCTATCTTGCAACGTGCTCCTGCTCGCACTTTATGGAAGAGACCCGTTTCATGCGGATGCTTTCGGAGGCGGCCCGCGACGCAGGCGTTTCGCTCCGGCAGATTGAGGCGCGGCAGCAGTCCCCCGATCATCCGATACTGTGGAATGTGCCGGAGACAAACTATTTAAAATTTTTTCTTTTTCAGGTTGTGTAAAGGAGCAGGAATGGTATGACGGAAC
The DNA here is from genome assembly GCA_900543295.1 of uncultured Oscillospiraceae bacterium. Lineage (GTDB taxonomy): Bacteria > Bacillota > Clostridia > Oscillospirales > Ruminococcaceae > Paludihabitans. The sequence goes on from UQQY01000050.1 coordinate 757, forward strand.
AGGAGAAAATGGAAGCGGGTCTTTTGTATGACCCGGGAAGCGATGCAAAGCTTGCGGAGGACCGCGCGGTCTGCAAGGACCGATGTCTTGCCTATAATATGACGCTGCCCTCCCATCTGGAGGAGCGGTGCGAGCTGATGAAGAAAATTCTCGGAAAAACGGGCGGAACGTTTCATATAGAATCCGACTTTTGGTGCGATTATGGCTATAACATTACCATTGGCGAGCATTTTTATGCCAATCACAATACGGTCATTTTGGACTGTGCAAAGGTGACGTTTGGCAGTCATGTTCTGATCGGGCCAAACTGCGGCTTTTATACGGCCGGTCATCCGCTTGATATCAGGGGCTTGAATATGCGCGTCCGATTACGGTGGGGGACAACGTCTGGATCGGCGGAGGCGTATCCGTGATGCCGGGCGTTACCATAGGTTCGAATACAGTGATCGGCTCAGGCAGCGTCGTAACGAAGGATATTCCCTCCGGCGTGGTTGCAGTCGGAAATCCGTGCAGAGTTTTGCATGCAGTCACAGAAGAGGATATGGACCAATAAACGAAACCGAAAGAATCTGTGCTGTTACTGTAACCGCCTGCGAGTACAAGACCCGACCAAATGGATGCCTGTCGATGTTGCATAGAGTGCTTCATTGCGCTCCGGCGGCGCCGCCGCATATTCGCCGATTTCCTGTGGCCGACTTAAGAGTCATATGCATTGCCGTACCTTTTAGGGGGCATTGCTGCTTTCTTTTGTAGATATTCTGCCGTAGAGATAAAGAAAACAACCTCTCACAAAAAGAGAGGTTGTTTTCTTTTAATAGGAGAAAAGAGATATTAGATGTGTCTGCGTTTTTTCATGTATATGCCGAGCAGACCGCTGGCCGCAAGTAGTACGGCTACTGCCGCAAAGCCCGTCTCATAGTCACCGGTATTCGGAGAATCTGTTTTGTTATCCGAATCATCCGGTTCCTTATCTGGGGTTGTGTCCGTCAGAACCAGTCCGTCTATCGCAGAGCGAAGCTCTGCTTCTGCCGCAGTGACCTCTGCTTCCGTCGCTTCCGCATTCTCGAAGACTGCCGATGCGTTAGCCAGCGCACGGTTCAAAGCCATAGCCGTGTCTTCGGTATATAGCTTCAGATCCAGTGCGTTTGCACGGCTGATCAGGTCCTCGAGAACCGATTTGTCAGGAATCAGGCGCAGATCAAGAATCGCCTTCTGCAAACGGTTGTATGCATCGTATACATCCTTCGCGGTTGCTTCTTCGTCTGCAAGCACTGCTTTCGCATTCTCAAGCGCCGGGATAAAGTCGGTCTTGCTGCTTTCAAGATACTTGCTCAGATCATAGGTTTCCGCCTTTTCAACGAGCTTCTTAAGCGCTTCTTTATCGACTTTCGCCTTCAGGCTGTCAACTGCGTCCTTCAGCGCGTTGTATGCTTCGTCGATTTCCGTTTGCAATGCGTTCTCGTCGTCGATAACTGTTTTTGCATCTTCCATTGCGTCTTTCACTGCCTGTGCAGTCGCATCAGTATACACGTTCATGTCCATATTCTCTGCAAACTGATACAGCTCTTCGAGACGATCCTTGTTGCCTTTGAATTCGAGCATCCATATTTTCGAGACAAGCTCGTTGTACGCCGCATCGACTTCCTCCTGGGTAGCGTCTGCATTCGCATACACTTCTTCTGCATCTGCCAGCGCCTTCTCAAATGCCGCTTTCACTGCCGGAACCACATATTTATACTGTGGATCGTCCTGCTGTTCCTTCGCGTAGTTAATCGCCGCTTCAAGGTTGTGCTTATTGACTTCTTCCAGGTCAAAGGGCGAGAAGACTACCACTGTCTCCGCGTATTTGGTCGGGTCTGCCGCAGAGGCCGCTCTCACCGTAACGCTCTCAGCAGCTTCGTCCGCTGCGACCGTCAGACAGCCGTTCGTATCAATGGTTGTGCCGATTGATCCGCCGGTCACAGACCATATAATTGTGTCAACCGGATTGTTTTCGCCGATGACTTCTGCATCAAACTGATAAGTACTGCCGCGCTCGACATACACTTTTTCCGGTGTAAGTTTCACTTCGGTCACGCCAGCGTTCACTTCGATGACTGCGGTTGCATAATTGCCGCCGTCGGCCTTGGAAACAGCTTTCACGATCAAGCGGGTTGAAGTCTCATTTTCAGAAATGGACAGCTTGCCGTTTTCGTCAATTACAGTATCCGAAACGCCGCCTTTCACGCTCCATTTTACGTCAACATTGGAGGTGAATGCGATTACGTCGCCTTTTTCCGCTGCTTTGGCGTCTGGGGTAATTGCCACGTCGTCAACGTGCGCAGCGTCCTCTTCCTCCCAGAAAAAGAGATCGCCCTGACCGCCGCCCAGTGTGAAGGTCAGCGTATAGGTTGTGCCCTCAACGTGAGTTAATTCAACCGCTTCCGTTTTTCCGGTTTCACGGCTTACTTTTTTCAGATTGTCTGCCAGAGACACATCCGGCAGTTCAAATGTCATGGTAATTTCCTGCGCGGTCTGTTCACTGGTACCGTTTGTTTTTGCCCATTCCATATCGCGGTTGCCTGCGCCATAGGTCAATCCGTTGACCACCATAAAGTATTTCGGCGCTGAACAGGAGAAAAACTGTTCCTCTTCCGGAATCGGATCGAAGTAGCCGATCAGAACGTCGCCCGCCAGACCGTCGTTTGTTGTGCCGGTGTTCTTCGCCGTCATGTCCTGTACATAGTAAGTGGAGTTTGCTGTGAATTTCGGGGTGCAGGTGATGTCGCCAATACCGTTTGTCACTGCGTTTTGACCCTGCATATGCTGACCCGGAAGAAGCGCCACGCCGGAGCTTCTCAGGTGCAGCAGGTGCGGCTCCAGATTGCCGATTTGAGTGAACGTTTCTGCGCCAAAGCCATAAAGCTCATTCGGTGTTCCATCGTCATTAAAGTAGGAATTATCCAGTCCATCCGGAGTATAGAGCGTAAACACGTTGATCCATTTTCCGCCCATCGCTACGGTAATAAACGGCGCAGCACATGTGGTGGATTCACTGAAGAACGTCGAGTTGTTGTGCGCAACCGTTACATGCTGGCCGAACGCAATCGGCTCTCTGCCAGTGCCGTCCCAGCCTTCCATGGCAAGCTTGCGCATCAAGCCGGTTTGCCGCATAGCGCTGGAAGTTGCGCCCCAATCCGAATATCCTTCATAGTAATAATTATCTACTGTCAAAATATCCGGATGCGCTGTGCGGATGTAATACCGCAGCTGAGACTCGCTCCACTGGCCGCCATACTGATTGGTGCTTACCAGTACATCCGGATGCTTGTTGCGGGTCAAATTGAACCATTCATTGATACCGTCTACAAGCGAATCGGAATACCACTCTTCATCACCGATCGTAGCAAAATAAAGCGTGTCTTCGTGTGCTTTCTGATCTTCCTTGAGATAGTCATTCGCCCATTCTTCTTCGGACGGACCCGCAGCAATAACGCCGCCCGCAAGTCCCGGTTCAATACCATTAAACGTCGGTACTTTTGTAATGCCCCAAAGCGAGTTCGCCATCGGACCAGACATCAGCCCTTCGTCATACGTATTGTGCGGTTCAAAGAAAATAGGAGAATTGAGTCCCATGCCCATAAACTGCTCAGTTGTAACATGCGATGCAGCACGATCCATGTCGCCTACAACCGAACCGTAAATTGGATGATCCGGACGCTTCCATGTATACGGCCATGCGCCCATCGGAAGCGTGTCTTTTTCAATCATAACGCGCTCAGCACGGCTCATTTCTACGAACTGGTTGACCACCAGTGTCATAGCCAGAATCTTCATATTGCTGTTTTCCGGCAGAGTAATGCTTTTAATCACTTTTTCGGAAGAAATGTCAAGGGTGTATACATCAATTGTTCCGCCCATTGAAAGAGTAATATCTTCGCTGGTGCGGTCTGCATATTCGATATGCAGCGCGCCGCTGCCGCCAAGACCGAGTATACGCAGGGAATCGTAAATACCTTCGAATCCGGTGAGCTCCTGGCCATTACAGGAAACTGCCCGATCATCCGACACGGCAAATCCCGCTCCGTTGAACACGTTTGTGCTATTCGCATCCACAGAGGAAACGATGGCGTCAAAATCATCGGAAAGGTCGATGTAAGTATCGTTCAAATTGGATTGCAGCCGCGATACCACTTCTTCCTTCGTCTGTGCGCCGCCCAGAAGCGTCACTTCGTCCATCAAGCCGTCAAAATAATTTGTCTTTTGAGAGGAGCAGCCGAGTATAAACACATTGCCGCCGTCCCAAGCGGCGCCCATTGCTTTGCTGGCTTCTTTGTTTCCATTTACGTAAAGCGCCATTTCGCCGCCGTTTTGAATGGAAAGCGTTAAGTAATACCAATTATTCGCTTTTACAGATGATGTTCCAGTTATGGTTGTCATCCAGCTTGTCGCTGTGTCAAATGCATATGCTTCGAATTTGCCGTTTTTAATCCGCAGCTCGTGCGAGAAGGAATTAGTATCTCCGGCAACGCCTTTATAAAACAGCGTCTGGTCTTTGGTGGAATTCGGTTTCACCCACATGGAAACAGTGAATCCGTCTGTTTTCGGGTCGTCCATCGGGATAGCGGCATAAGAATCCTTTCCATTGAAAAGGAGACCGTTATCCAAAAACGCCGGTTTCCATTTTGCGCCGACAATCTTTGCGTCATTTCCGGAACCTGACGCGTCTGACGCTGTCGCATCGTATTTCTCGTTCAGCTTCCAGTAAGCCAACACAGTGCTGCTGGTCACTTCAAAGTAGTCAACCTTTACATCCGCTGTGCCGTTATCATTTTTGATGGTGATAATATTATCTTTTCCTGCGTTCAGTGTGACGTTGGTGTAAAAATCCCGCCATACTTCGCCGGTTGCGTCAAACGAAAGGGTTGCCGCTTTTTCACCGTTTACATACAGTGATTTGGTCGCAGCGCTGTTTGCTGCATAACGGATTGTCAGACCGAATGTTCCGCCTTCTTTTCCGTTTACATGACTTTCTGTTAAATATGCGCCGTTGACGCCAAAATCTTCAGCAAATGCTCCGGCAGAAGCGCTGTCGTCCAGACCGATGCCTTCGCCGCGCCCAAGTTCGCAATACTCCGCCTCGTAGCGCGGTCCATCGCCGTTTTTAATCTTGCCGACGACCGTATAGGAAATTTTATCAAGTCCGATGCCGTTGGCGTTGTCCGCATTGCAAACGCGAATCGTATTGGCAATGCTGGGTTTGAGCGTAACCGTAAGTTTGATTTCGTTGTAACGATCCCATCCGCCCGTGCCTGGGAACGCTACTTCATATTTTTCGCCGTTTACATAGACGAACATATCGGAATGTCCGTCCGTATGATAATCGGTCTGCCATGCGGAATAGCGGAAAGTCACTTCGACTGCGCCGCCTTCTCTTCCGCCGTCCAGACCGCGGAACTCGCAGTAGGAATTATCATAGTGCAGGCAGCCGACATGCTGACCGCCGGAGGCGTCCGCCATGTTTTCCACTCTTGCACCGCCGCCGTACAGAGCGTTCTCCGCCTCATAGGTCAAATTGCGCTCTCCGTCTTCATCCACTGTCTGATAAGGCGATACGGTAAAGCGCTTGTAGTTTAAGCCCAATGTACCGTCCGTACCCTCGCAGATCAGACGGATGGTGTTTTCTTCACCCGGTTTCAGCGTAATGGTAACGGTCGTGTCGGCATAGGTATTCCAATACCACTCGTCCGTCCGCGCAAAGTCAACGTCCATGATCCTTTCGCCGTTTACATACAACGTGCGGTAGACGCCCGGCATACCGGCTGCATAGTTGATGGTGAGATTAAACTCGCCGCCGTTTTCGCCGCCGTTTACGTTGTTGAGCTGAACATATGCGCCGTTGTTTTCCGTCCACTGAATCACGCCGTCTTTGATGTATGGAACGTTTTCTCCCTGATCGTCTCCAAGCTCACAATCTTCGGGGTTGTAAACAGTTGTTTCTACATCTGGGACATCCGGAGTCGTACTGGTCGGCGCTTTTAGCGAGAAGTACTTGTAATTCAAGCCCAGTGTGCCGTCTGTGCCCTCGCAGATCAGGCGGATGGTGTTTTCTTCACCAGGTTTCAGCATAATGGTAACGGTCGTATCGGCATAGGTCTGCCACAACCACTCGTCCGTCCGTGCAAAGTCAACGTCCATGACCTTTTCGCCGTTCACATACAGCGTGCGGTAAACGCCCGGCATACCAGTCGAATAATTGATGGTGAGATTAAACTCGCCGCCGGTTTCACCGCCGTTTACGTTGTTGAGCTGAACATATGCGCCGTTGTTTTCCGTCCACTGAATCACACCGTCTTTGACATACGGAATGTATTCTTCCTGATCTGCTCCAAGTTCGCAGTCTTCGGGACCGTACACAATGGTATCGCTGCCTGCGGCAAAGACCATGTTCGGCGTAATCGTTGAGAAAATCATAACGACTGCAAGCAGTAACGCGAGGTAGCGCTTTTTCGTGATGTTCATTTCATACTCTCCTTTTCTAATTTTTGTTTTTCGGCGAGAAGCGACCATCTTCTCTGCTGAAAATTTACAACAAACCTCCTGTTCCTGCAAATTCAAATCCCGCACCCGGCGTTTTTCTGCCAAAGCGCTTTTTCTCCTGTGTCCCTGTTACAGCAAGATCAGTGCGCGAGCACAATTCTATGCCGAAATAATTTCCTGTTTTACAGGAAATTATTTTCTAGAAGCTTGGTAGTGTGATCCGCACAGCGTATGGGGATACCACAGGAATTCTATGTTTCACAGCTCTGTGACTGTGAAAACAGCAATTCAAGGGGGGCAGACTGCCACTCGTGCGCATGCACGGAGGTAATCCGTTTTATCCGCGGTTTTGTGCAGGTATGACTCTGTTCATCCGGGTGTATGTGGAGTTTGTCCATTAGCCATAGCCTTTAAACACTTTATCAGAAACCGGTTTCTAAAACGACTAAAAAAATATCCACTTTATTCTGGGTAGCTGCGCCTTCACTAATGTATGAAAATCATGAGACCAGCAAAGAACGTTTTTGATGAAACCGGTTTCTGTATAAGACTAAATACAGTATAGTGGAAAATGATCAAAATATCAATAGACAGATTGTAACAATATATAAGTCTGTTTTTGTATATTTTGCACAAGCGAGCATGCTTTCTGCTCTTTCGTCACGTCTTCATTTGGTTTTGCTGAATTGAGAATATCAATTATCAGAGAAGGGACAATGCAGTTTCAAAATGGCTTGCATCATGCTGTGTTCCATGGGACCTGTCAACCCCGTTTCTATTGTAAGCGCTTGGGCATCCAGTAGATCGTCGCATACACGCTTTGTTCCTTCTGTCCTGTGATACAATAGAGACGATGCTTTCCACTTTCAGCTTTTCCGCTTTTTATAGACAATGATTTCCGCGTCGGAGCCGCCGTCGCCGTATTCGCAGACCAAAAGGCAGTCCGCATCTGCGGCCAGACCGTAGCATCGACTGCTGTCCTTTTTGCAGATCTGATTGCCCAGATATATCTTTTCATCGTTCAGCAGCTTCACAGTCTGTCCGTTTGGCAAAGTGTAGGTGAGATTGATAAAAGAGCCTTTGAGCTGATTGAGACTGGTGACCTTTGCCATATCTTTTATGCCGAGTGCATTGAACTCCGCAGTCAGTTGTTCTTTTAGCCCGCAGGGCATATCGGAACAGTCTGCGCAGTGTCCGTGTCCCTTGCTCTGACAGCATGCCGCAACGACACATTCGCCGCCGAACGGCTGTCCGTTGGTTTTAGCGCATCCGCCGCAGGTATCCTTCATACTGCATCCGGCGCAGTCCAGTCCGCATATTGAGCCAGTCATGAAAACTTCCCGTATGTTACGCATAAAGCGATATTTTTCTATATCCAAAGCATAATAAAACTTTGGCGGAATTGCAACAAGAATTTTTGTATTTCTGCCACAACAAAAGCGGTCGGGAATGCTTTGGCATAAACTCTGAGTTTTCAGCAGAAAGAAAAAGTCAGACGCCGTTTGACGTCTGACTTTTGGTGAGGACAAGTGGACTCGAACCACCGACCCCTTGCATGTCAAGCAAGTACTCTAACCAGCTGAGCTATGCCCTCATTTCTACTGCCTGATTATCATATCATAAGATCGGTGGTTCGTCAAGTCTTTTTTTACCGAAAAACGCTTTTGCCGCTGTTCTTCGCCATATAGCTCCGACCCCGGAGACACAATCGTTAAAAATCGTAAAACACAATACAGCCCGCTTTGCTATCGTGTGAGATTTTCGACGTACCGGCGCATTTCCTCCTTCGATTGGACAGCGTGCGTTCCATCGATGACCGCCTGCTTCTGCGCATCCGAAAGGTTGCTGTAACAGCGCATGGCCTCCGGATTCTGCATGAGAGCCATGTGGAATCCAAGCGGGATGTCCTGATTCATGCTTCCGTTCACTGCCTGTACGCCTCCTTTTCCCCTGTCTGATCGATAAAGGAGCGCAGGCTTTCAAGCTCGCCGATCAGCGCGCTGCCGATCACCTTGGAAACAGCCTGGTTCAGCTCTTCCACATGGTTTCCGGTTACGTCGATCGGATCATACCGGTGTGCTTTAAGCCGCTCAATCCGGCTGTCAATTTCATCTGCAATCTGTTTAACCTGAATCTGATACATAATCGCTCCATTCTGCCGCATAAGCGGCGTATTCTTCCTATCGGCGTGTTTTAACTGCCTGTTTTGCTTCTTTTCCGTTAGTATGACGAAAAGCTTTTCCATTATACATACGAAGCGTCGGCTAACCAGGTGAAAAAGAAAAGAGATTTTTTGATTTTCTTTTCGGGAAAATGCGATCTTCCTATTTCTTTTTTTCACAAAATCATTATAATAGAAGACAAGGAACACGGCAATTTGCCAAAAGGAGTGACAACCATGCAAACCTATCAGAAAGAAAAGGCCGAACGTCTTTATGGCAGGGCGGAAGACGCGGCTAAACGGATTTCAGAGCAGGCCGGGAGCGTGAAGAGGACGATAAAGCGTCAATATGATATTTCCGCCATGAAGGCCAAGGTAATTCGTCTGGAGCTTTCCTTAAAAAAAGATTTTGAAAAGGCCGGCGAGGCAATTTACGCACAGTGTGAAGCGGCCGGCGATGATATGTCCGATCGTACAGATCGCGTGCTTGCTTTGTTTGCGGAGATCGACAGCAAACGAGATTTGATTCGCGAGATGCGCGCATGCATTATGAGTATGGAAGACGCTGCGGAGGAGCTGCCGCTTTGCGCCGGTGATATGACGCTCTGGAACGACGAGGACGACGAAGCGTTTGAAGAAGCGAAGATTGAAGCAGCGCCGGACTTTGAAGCTGGTCAGGAGGATATGGAATGAAAGCCTCCTTTTTAAAAATTCTCTCTTTGATTTCAGGCGTATTGCTCGTTTTTTCGGGTATGGTTTCAATCTTCAACTGGTTTGGCGCGATTACGTCTGTGTCTATGATTCTTGGTCTTGCCATGCTGATTGCGGGCGCGTTCAGCATGCTGCTTGCCCTTGCGGTGCGCGGTGATATATTCGGTGCGCCGTGGCTGATGCGGGACGGTGTTTTAAGCGTGGTTACTGCGCTTTTGCTCTTCAGCGCCGCCGCTATCACCTCGGAGCGGGTCACTGTTATTCTTGCGATGTGGTCTGTCTGCTGTGGTATTGGGCGTCTGTTCGGCTCGTTTGAGCAAAAAAAGAAAAAGGTTTCCGGATGGTGGATCTTTCTTTTGGGAAGCCTCATCAGTGTGATTCTGGGCGTGGTATATTTCTATATTCCCGCACCGTCCGATTTTGTCGGGAATCTGTTTACCGGACTGTTTCTTGTGGTTCAGGGGCTGGCTTTCGGATTTTTGTGGTTTGAGGAACAGTCGCATGATGCACAGAACGCCGCATCTTAATTCGGTGTGTTTCGGCCTTTTCGAAAGCCGGATCCAATATAAAATGTAAAAGAGGAGATATTTGCTATGGAAATGAAAACGGACAAGCCCTTCGTCGGCTTTCACACCCGTCTTTCCGATCATGATGCGGTAGATAAGTTTATCGAGCTGATTGAGGAACATCTGGCTCCTATGGACTTTAACGCGGTAATCGTGGAGTTGAATCCAGGCTATACCTATCGCTGTTTTCCGGCATATTCAAACGGAACGGTTACGTATGAGGATCTGCAAAAAATTGCGGCGGCCTGCCGCCGGCATGGTATCGAACCGATTCCGCTGGTGCAGTGCTTAAGTCACCAGTCAAACTTTACAGGAGGGCCGTGGCCGCTTTACAAGGATCATCCGGAATTTCTGGAAACGGCGCGCGTGCCGGATAACGCGCAGTGGCCGGACGTTTACGTCTATAGCTGGTGCGCGTCGAACGACGGCGTTTACGATTACATTTTCCCGATGATGGATGAGATCATCGAGGCGATGGATGCAAGGATTGTCCATGTCGGCATGGACGAGGTGTTCGATATTGGCGAGGAGACCTGTCCGCGCTGCAAGGGCAAGGACAAGGCTAAGCTGTTTGCGCGCACTGTCAAAATTCTGCACGATCATTTGAAAGAGAAAGATATTCAGATGATGATGTGGGGCGATCGCCTGCTGGATGCGGAGAAGCTCGGCTATAACATGTGGGAAGCGGATCGCTTCGGTATGTATCCGGCTTTCGATCTGTCCAGCGAGGTTACGCGCGATATTCTGATTACCGATTGGCATTACGAGCGTACTGCTTTCAACTTTCCGTCCGTTGAGCAGTTTATGAAAGGCGGTTTTACTGTGATCCCTTCACTCGGTGCGGATGTGGCGCAGGCAAAGGATTTCTGGAAATACTGTCTGGAATATATCTATCTTGGACGGAAGGAGCACTGGGAAGGCAGGGTCGGCGGTCTCCTGTTTACCCAGTGGACGCCGCTTACCGCAGAGTTGATCGACCATATTATCGACGGCTTAAACGGAAAGGCGGATCAATACGACAGTCCGTGGGATCCGGCGCGTATCGGCGAAACGATTGCTGCAATCGAACCGAAGGCAAAACAGTTCCGCAAATAAGATTGCCAAAAACGATCTGACTGAGAGATGCTGTTAAAGAAGAAACGGGCGGCGATTTGTGAACGAGCTATCACAAATTGTTGCCTGTTTCTTCATTTTCTTTTCACAGGGACGCAACACCCTTTGCGCATTCTCGTGCTATACTAAGACCATACTTTTAAGGCAAGCTAAAAGTATAATTTTTCACCCCTCCTCAATAATACCTATTGAACAAAGATACGCAGGAACAGCCCCAGTTCCTGCGTATCTTTGCTTTGGAAGGCATTGCTTTTTTCCGTTTTTTCCTTTATAATAACATCTGTAATCCGGTGGGCATCATCCGCAGTCAGATAAGGGGGATATTGAAGTGAGAATTCTTGCAATCGACATTGGCGGGACGGCGATCAAATCGGCAATCGCAAACGAAAAGGGCGAGATTATCGACTTAAAGGAGCACCCGACAAATGCAAAAGAGGGCGGCCCCGCCGTTATGAAAACGGCGCTTGAAATTGCGCACACTTATCAGAATTTTGAATGTATCGGTATCTCCACAACCGGTCAGGTGGATCCAAAGCAGGGCGTCATCGTCTATGCGAATGAAAATGTCCCAAGGTACACGGGAACAAACGTCAAAAAGATTTTCGAAGATGAGTTTCATATGCTCACCTGCGTAGAAAACGATGTAAACTGTGCTGCGGTCGGCGAAACGCATTACGGTGCGGGGCGCGGCCTCAAAGACCTTTTGTGCATCACCTACGGCACGGGCGTCGGCGGCGCCATTGTCATAAACCGCCAGATTTACGGCGGTGCACACGGCCTTGCCGGCGAATTCGGCCATCTGATTACGCACCCTAACGGAAAGCAGTGCGGCTGCGGCCAGCACGGCTGTTATGAACAGTATGCCTCAACCACGGCATTGGTGCGCGAAGCGCGTCGGGTTGATCCGCGGCTTGTAAACGGCCGCCTCATTTTTGAAGAGTGGCACAAAGGCAATGTTGCAATCCGTATGATCGTGGACGACTGGATCGATGAGATTGTGGTCGGTTTGGTAACGCTCGTCCATATCTTCAATCCGAACGGTATTATTCTTGGCGGCGGCATTCTGTCCGAGCCGTATATCGAAAGCGAGATTAACCGCCGTATTTATAAGCGCGTAATGGAAAGCTATTCCGATTTCCGTGTGGTAAAGGCGGAGCTGAAAAATACCGCCGGACTTTTGGGCGCGAGCGTAATTGCCTTTAAAAACAAGATCGGGATGTATGAACGTGAGTATTGACGGATATATGACGTTAGAAAAGCGAAGGATGAAGGATAAGGATAAAAAATAGCCGCAGAGAAACGGAGGCTATTTTTTCGGCCATGTGCCCCGACGAGGGGCACGGCCATTATGATCGTTTTTATTGCGGAGCAATAAAAA
>UQQY01000051.1 GCA_900543295.1 uncultured Oscillospiraceae bacterium
TAAAACTGCGGCGGGACTTTTTTGTTTATTAAGCTGAGAACAACGGAAGGATTTCCCGACGAATCACATGGTAAGACTGTCGAACGATTCGCGCAGAGTGTCGCAGGAGGCGGCAAGCTTTGCGCGTTCTTCATCTGAAAGATCCAATTCCAGCACACGATGGACGCCGTTTCCGTTTACGATGCACGGCACGCCCACGTAGACGCGGTTTTGTCCATATTCTCCGCGCAGCATAGCCGAAACCGTCAAAACGCTGTTTTCATCGCTTAAAAGCGCGCGTGTGATCCGGGTCAGCGCCATTCCGATGCCGTAATAGGTGGCGCGTTTTGCCTCGATGATCTTATAAGCGGCGGTACGAACCTCCTCCGAAATTTTTTCCATATCCTCGGCGCAGTATTTCTCAGGGGATTCCTGACATAAGTCCATAACCGGCTTCGTCGCAAGCATGGCCTGACTCCACGGAACAAACTCGCTGTCGCCGTGCTCGCCCATGACGTAGGCGTGCATGTTCCGCGGATCGACGCCGAAATAATCGCCTAAAAGGTATCTTAGCCGCGCGGTGTCGAGCGCCGTACCCGTTCCAAGTACACGGCGCGGGTTAAAGCCCGAAAGCTCGCAGGTGATGCGCGTCATAATATCAACAGGATTGGTCGCAACCAGAAAGATGCCGTTAAAACCCGATTCTGTGACCGGATTGATGATGGAGCGAAAAACCTCCGCATTGCGCTGCAATAAATCCAGGCGGCTTTCCCCCGGCTTCTGCGCGACGCCTGCGGCAATTACGACAACGTCCGCGTCGGAGCAGTTTTTATACTCGCCGGCGTAAATTTTCATATTCGAACCGGAGAAGGCCAGACCGTGGTTTAAATCCATAGCCTCGCCCTCTGCACGCTTTTTGTCCACATCGATCAGAACAAGCTCGTCGCAGACGTTTTGATTTAACAGGGAATAGGCATAACTCATGCCCACCATGCCGGTTCCGATTAAAACAACTTTTCGGGTATTGTACTTCATAAGCAAAGCTCCATTCTGCCTGTGCCGCATATCCTTTTTCAAAAACGCGGCACATTGTTTTTCCTTGCCGGCATAAAGGATTTATGCCGGACGCCTTTTTTGAACCGATCGGGGTCGGTCCTTTGCAGTCTCAGTATGTCCGATAATTTCGGTTCCATACTCTTCCTGCGTTAATTATACCACATGAGTATAATTAACGCAAGGCTATAATCGAAGTTCGCAAGTCCCAAAAAATAAAGTTAAACTTCCTAACAAATAATACTTGACAAAGCATTTCTGCTATGATATGATCGTGTCATGGAGGAGAAAAGGGCTTAAAATAATGATTTCCGACATCTTTTCTTAATTAAACTTCATAACTAAACAGGAGGAACCAATCATGTTTGACCAAAAAATCAAAGATGTCAAGGCAACTATCGAACGGATCAAGGCTATGCTTGCTGCAAAGTCGTTCGACAGCGTTTATTTTGTGGCATGCGGCGGCTCTCGCGCTACTATGAATCCGGGGAAATATATTCTGGAAAGAGAAACCGATAAGGTCACGGTTGACATCTATACGGCGAATGAGTTTGTCCACACGCCGCCCAAACGCTTTACGAAAAATTCCGTCGTTGTGCTAAACTCTTATTCCGGCACGACAGCCGAAACGGTGGAAGCCTGCCGTATCGCAAAGGAGAAAGGTGCGCGCACCATTGCGTTTTCCATGTTTCCGGAGAAGGCGATAGGCATTGCGGACGAGGTTGTGTTCTATGAGGATGAGCCGTCGAATCCCCCGCCAACCTTTTTGACGATCTTTCCGGCTGTTTATCAGGTGGTATTTACGATTCTTGACGTGCTGGAGGGCACCAATCTGACTCCGGTTATTCAGAATGCAATGGAACAGCTTGACGATATTTATGCAAAAGAACGTGCAAAACGCGCAGATGAGCTCCGCGCGTTTGCCGATACTTACTATAACGAGCCGATCTTCTACACCACCGGCGCGGGTATGGACTATCAGATGTGCTATATCATGACGGTCTGCATCCTTCTTGAGGCACAGTGGATTCACTCCGCGGCGTTCCACGCGGGCGAGTTTTTCCATGGGCCGTTTGAGGTGGTGGATGAGAATACGCCGTATTTCTGCGTGCTGGGGCTTGACGAAACGCGGCCGCTCGAAGAGCGCGCGCTGGAATTCCTGCTGCGCTATTCGAAAAAGGTTTTTACCATTGATGCGCGAGATTTCGATATGTCCGCCATTGACGAGCGAGTACGCAAGTTTGTCGCGCCGGTTATTTTAAACCGCGTCATGCAGATGTACGGCGAGGCGCTGGCCACCCGCCGTGCGCATCCGCTTCAGGTCAGAAGATACATGGGCAAGGTAAAATACTGATTGAATAAAGAAAGAAGGAACCGGCATGAAAATCATCGGCGTAGGCGATAATACGGTGGATGTTTATCTGCATCAGGGGAAAATGTATCCAGGTGGAAATTCCGTAAATGTTCCAGTGCTCTGCCGCAAAGCGGGCGCAGAAGCGGCTGCGTATATCGGCGTTTTTGGCGACGACGTTGCGGGAAAGCTGATGTATGACTCGCTGAAGGAAGAAGGACTTGATATTTCGCGCGTGCGCGTCATTCATGGACAGAACTCCAAAAATGCGATTACTTTAAATGAGGAAAACGACCGCACATGGGCGGGGAATAATTTTGCGGGCGACTGCGGTTTGGTTCAGCTTTTGTTCAACAAATACGACATCGATTATATCAGTGGCTATGATGTGCTGCATACGAGCGTGCACAGTGAAATTCCGTATCTGCTGCCGCTTATCAAAGGGAAAATCATGATCTCCATGGATTTTTCCGACGGATATACCGACGACCGTATTGCAAGGCTCTGTCCGTATCTGGATATTGCGTTTTTCTCCGGCGGCGGATGTACGAAGGAGGAAATTGAGGATACCATTAACAAGGCACTTGCGGCGGGGACTAAGATTGCCGTAACCACAATGGGCACCGACGGTTCGATTGTAACCGACGGCAAGGAGCGCATTTTCCAGCCGGCGATTAAATTCAACGAGCCGGTTGTGGATACGCTCGGCGCGGGCGACACCTATATTGCGGCTTTCCTGCTCGAATATTTTAATACCCGCGATATGAGCAAAGCGGCTCTCCGCGGCGCACAGTTTGCGCTCACCTCGCTTACCTGCAACGGCGCCTTTGGCCATGCGGTTCCGGCAGATACGAGCGGCATCGTCCTAAAGAATTCGTCCGAATACTCGGATCAAATCGTAATTGAAAACCGCGGCTTCTGAAAAAATTTTTCTTTATACAAAAAAGCGCAGGAACTTCTCCATGTGTGGAAGAGGCCCCTGCGCTTTTTATATAATGGAGATTTATTTTTTATGAGACGATTCGCTTAGTTTTGGCCGCTTATATCCTGAAAGGCGGTGAATTATGGTCGGCCCGAATATCACTTCTCTTTTTAACGACATCTACGATTCCACCAACCGAAAGGTTTTCGCGTTTCTTGCGGCGCGCTGCAAAAGCATACCGGATGCGCATGATCTTTTTCAGGATACCTATACCGAGCTTTACGCCGTCTTGAAAAGACGCGGTACAGACTATATAAAAAATGGCGAGGCCTTTGTCATGCGCCTTGCACGGCAAAAACTTTCGCGCTATTACTCCCTGCGCGGCCGGCTTAAAACAATCAGCTCGCTTTTCTTCGAGACAGAAGACGGCGAAGAGATCAATCTTGCCGATTTTGAAGAACAAAGCGTATCTATTGAGGATGAGATTGACACGGCGCTTCTGGCAGAGGAAATCGGCCGGTATCTTGCAAAAAAGCCTGCCGACGTGCAGAAAATCTTTTTTCTCTATTATGCAATGGAGCTGTCCGTCCCGCAAATAGCAAAACACCTTTCCATGCGTGAACCGACTGTCAAAAATAAGCTGTACCGCACAGTAAATGAACTGCGGACACTCTATCTCAGAAAGGATGAAAAGTCTCATGACGGAACGGGAATTATTAAAAAAAGCGGCTGATAGAAATCTGCCGGATTTTGAGCAGGTGCGTGCTGTCTGTCTGACAGAGCCTTGCTCAAAAGAAAAGAAGCCGGCAGCCGGATTTCGCTTTTTTATTCCGGCGGTATGCGCGGCGGCTGTCTGCGCGCTTTTGCTGCTGCCGCAGATGAATCAGGAGCCGCCTGTATCAAACGAGGAAGAAAGCGCGCCGAATCAATCGGCTGTCGAAGCGCAGGAACAAATCTGTTTCCACGAGATTTCCTCTGTACCGGAAATAAAGCATTCTATCGGCCTCTTTTGGGATGACTTTATTGCCTTTTCAAAGGAGGAACTGTGCAGCTACTATGGTATGGAGGTTTTCGCTGTACAGATGCCGGCGGATCTAAAGCTGAAAGAGAGCTTATACGGGGTGTTCAGAAGGAATAAGGGAACGGGAGCACTCTATTGCGACAGCAACAGCCTCTGTTATCAAAATGCGGACGGGAACCGTCAGCTTGCGCTGCATCTTAGTAAAGAGGCGGCGCTGCCAGCGGACATTATCATCGATTATGGAGAGGAAAAGTCGGTGATAGGCGGAACGTCCGTATCGCTTGGCGCGCGCCAGAATAACGACGGCGGGACGGAATATTACGCCGCATTTTCAAACGGGGACACGAACGTTGCCCTGTTGTCTTCCGGCCTTTCTCAGGAGGAGTTTCTGGATACCGTGCGTTCGACGGTAAAACAGCGGCTGAATCAATCCCTTTTAGGATAATACTGACACCTCCCCTGTATGTCGTTCTCAGTCTATTTTTCTATATCAAAAAAGGATTCAGGCTTCTGCCTGAATCCTTTTTGTATACTCGTAAAAAATCAGCGCTTGCTGAACTGCGGCGCGCGACGTGCGGCTTTGAGGCCGTACTTTTTACGCTCTTTCATTCTCGGATCACGTGTGAGGAAACCAGCCTTTTTGAGAACCGGACGGAGCTCTTCCTCATACTGGAGAAGGGCTCTCGACAGGCCGTGACGGATTGCGCCGGCCTGGCCGGTAACGCCGCCGCCTGCAACTGTGCAGACAATGTCGAACTTGCCGACAGTGTCGGTCAGCTCAAGCGGCTGGTTTACGATGAGCTTTAAGGTTTCAAGGCCGAAATAATCGTCAATATCTCTGCCGTTAATGGTGATTTTGCCGGTGCCGGCATATACGCGAACTCTTGCTACAGAGCTTTTTCTTCTTCCAGTGCCATAAAAGTATGGACGAGATTCGTACATCAGATTTGCCTCCTAATTTGTTTATCGTGGGAACTTAAAACGGGGAAACTTCCGGTTTCTGCGCAGCGTTTTTGTGCTCAGGGCCTGCGTATACGCGCAGACGGCGGAGCTGATTTCTGCCAAGAACGGTGTCCGGCAGCATGCCTTTCACAGCGAGGGTAACCGCTTTTTCCGGGTTGTTTTTCATCATGTCGGAGGCAGAAACGGTTTTCATGTTGCCGATCCAACCGGTGTGATGATAGTACATTTTCTTTTGCAGTTTGTTGCCGGTCAGAACCGCCTTTGCCGCATTGACGATAATAACGTGATCGCCGCAGTCGACATGCGGGGTGAAGTCCGGTTTATGTTTGCCGCGGAGCAAAACAGCGGCCTTTACAGCAAGACGGCCGAGCGGCATGTCGGTAGCATCCAGAACATACCATTTGCGGCTGACAGTCTTTGCGTTTGCCATCGTAGTTGACATAGTAGTGAAACCTCCAATTTATTCAGCGTGATTCCTATTATATCGAGTAAACGGACAGGTGTCAAGAGCAAAAAGTTTGAATTTTTAATTTACATACCTTAATCTCTTGATTTCTCTTGAAATCTCTCTGTTATGCTCAGTTTCTCTTGATCCATTTCATTTTGCGTTTTGTCGCAAAAAGCGCCGCCCAACAGGCGTTCAGACGTATTTTCTGCACAAAAGGAAGATGACTTTTTGCGCTTTTCGTGATAGAATAAAAATAAAAAGAGAAGGCTGTTCTCCGCAGGCGGCGGACAGAATGCGAAGGAAAGGAATATTGACAGATGAAGCTTGTTGTTTTAACCGGCAGTCCCCACCGCATGGGGTCAACCTCTCTGCTTGCAGATCATTTTGTAAAAGGCGCAGAAGCCGCAGGGCATGAAGTGTTCCGCTTTGACGCGGCGTTTGAAGAAGTGCACCCCTGCGTTGCCTGCGGCAAATGTCAGCAGGGAAGAAACGCCTGCGTATTTGCCGACGGAATGGCAAAGCTCAATCCACATCTGCTGGAGGCGGATGCGGTGGCGTTTGCCTCTCCTCTCTATTATTACGGTTTAAACGCACAGCTAAAGGCTGTAATCGACCGCTTTTACGGAAACGATACGGCGCTTCGCAAATACCCGAAAAAAGCGTTTTTGCTGATGGCAGCGGCGGATGACGAGCCGGATACTTTTGCGGGAGCTGTGCGAAACTATGAAAAAATGCTCGACTACCTGAAATGGCGGAATTGCGGAAAAGTGCTTGCATTGGGGTGCAGTGTCCGCGCAGATCTGACAGAAACGGATTATCCGGAACAGGCGTACTGTCTTGGCAGAAGATTGGCAGAATTCTAAGGCTATAACAGATGTGCTTTTTAGACGGCGTCCGCATTGTGCGGAGCATACCCTGCATGTGATGGGGCTTGACAGCACAGGATAACCGTGATACACTGCAATTTCAAAGAAAATCATGGGAGGAAAGGAGCGCATCGCTACGAACGCCTTTTTTAATCATCTGTTTTCGATGATTGCCTCAGATTTTACGGGAAGCCTTTATATGATGGTTCGTATGCTGGCGGCATGCCTGTGCGGCGCGTGTATCGGTCTGGAGCGAAGCCGCCGGCAAAAGGACGCCGGCATCCGGACGCATATCATTGTGGCGCTCGGTTCCGCACTGATGATGATTGTATCAAAATACGGCTTTTTTGATATTTTGCAGTACGGCGGATTAAGCGCGGACGCCTCCAGAATTGCAGCAAATGTCATAACCGGCGTGAGCTTTTTGGGAGCCGGCATGATCTTTATGCGGAATGCATCTGTCAAAGGGCTGACTACGGCTGCGGGAATCTGGACAACCTCCGGCATTGGTATGGCGATTGGCGCCGGAATGTATACGGTCGGCATTTTTGCGACCGTTCTGATGATTGTACTGCAAATTGTCCTGCACATGTGGTTTTCCCGTCTTGAAAATACGGCAACGGAATTTACTGTTCTGCTTAGAGATGTGCCGGACAGCATAAAAAATTTCCGCGACAGTCTGACGCAGCGGAATATCTGCATTGAAAGCTGCAAAATGACACGAACCCACGGCTCGTCGATTTCGTTGGATATTACCGTTAAGAAGCCGCGTGACGCTTCAGTGGATGCGCTTTTGCTGCTCGCAGAAGAGAATGAAAACGTGCTTTCTATTGATATTTAGGCTTTAAGAAAAAACAAGCAGAGCCGGAAGAAGTCAAAATTTCTTCCGGCTCTGTGCTGTTTGCTGCATATAAATTTTGCCGCTTATCCGGAAAAAAGAAACGGATTTTTGCGAAAAATGCTTCTTTTTTCGGAATTTTTATTCCGAATTACGGAACAAAAATTCCTTCTTAAAACACCGATAAAGCCCGATATAAAGCGAAAAGACCGCCCTTAAGCGGTCTTTTTATCTGGCAACAGTTGATAATAATGATACGGTTTCATAGAGTTTCAAAAGGTTCCACTTAAAAATGAAACCATAGCGGTGAAAGTGAAACCATACTCACCCGTTCGTCAAACTGGAAATTATACTCCTCTTTTTAGTAGTGAATACATTTTCATATCAATAACTTTACCATTCTTTATGGCATTCCTTCTCAAAGTACCTTCATACTGAAAACCTGCTTTTTCAAGCACTCTGCAAGATGCGCTATTGTATGCAAACGGCTCTGCATAAATGCGGATAATATCGCTTCTGTCAAAAACATAATCACAAATCTGTTTTACAGCTTCGGTCATAATTCCTTTACCCCAATATTCTTCTGCAATGTAATACCCCAATTCAGCAGTTCGTTTATGTATGTTTTCTTGGCGAAAAACGCCAATACTTCCAATCACTTTATTGTCTATTGTAATAGCAAACGCAAAAGTATCGTTTTCATTTGCAGAAAGCATTGCAGAGATATAATCCTTTCCGTCCTGCTCGGTGTAAGGATAAGGTAATCCGTCCCGAAGATTATTTTGTATTTTTTTATTGGAAAGTGCCAATGCTAAATCTGTTGCATCTGATAACTCCCATCCCCTTATTTTAACAACCATTTTCTTTTCACCTCAAAAATCCCGATTTGTCGAATTGCTCGTATCAGATTATTATGTTTATCATAAATGAAAAGCACAACGGTTTCATATTAAAACCATTGTGCTTTTTTGGTCGAGGCGACAGGATTTGAACCTGCGGCCTCTGCGTCCCGAACGCAGCGCTCTACCAAACTGAGCCACGCCTCGACGAAGAACGATATTTATTATACCATAGAAAAGAATAATGTCAAGTCCCTTTTTCGTCCTTTTTTGCTTTTTTCATTCGGAACAACGCAAGCAGAATCAAAGCGCAGAGCGTAAACTGTACGGCGGCCAAAACCGTCCAGATTCCGTTTGTATCGAAAATAAGCGGCAGAATCACCAGAAACAGCGGCGTGAAAAGAAGCGGATCCGCATAGACAAAGAATGTGGACATTTTTGTGTTATCCACCGCGTAAAAGTAGGAAATGGCACTGCGCACAATTCCGGCAAAGGGATAGGCAAACGCCGTAAGGATTAACCCTGTACGCGCCATTTCGGCCGCCTCTGCGGATACGCCGAACAGTTCAGTGAAAAAACCGGTTGTCGGAAGGGAAATAAGCAGAAAAGCGCAGCCCAGCGCCAGCGCAAGCCGGAACATCCGCCGACGTACACGTTCCATCTCCTCAAACCGCGCCGCCCCATAGAGAAAGCTGATAATCGGCTGCGCGCCGTCTCCGATTCCCTGCAAAAGATACAGAAACGTCGCGGAAACGTATGAGAGCACGGAATATGCAGCCACCGCCGTGTCCCCGCCGTAGCGGATACACTGCCAGTTGGCAAAAATGATGACAATGGACGGCGCCATCGCCACGCCGAACGGAGAAAGACCGATTTTCAGCGTGCGCAGCATCAGCCGGAAATTGGGGCGGAAATCTGAAAGCCGAAAGGGAAGCTGACGGTCTGTACAAAGCGCAATCAGGCTAGCCAGCGCGACGACGCCCTGCGCTGCAACCGTCGCGGCGCCCGCACCGGAAATTCCCCACCCAAACGCCATGACAAGCAGAGCATCCAGCACAATATTCGTAATAAGCCCCGAAATCATGATAACCATGGCCAGCACCGCGCGGCGGCTGTTTTTTAAAATTGGCGTAAGTCCGCAGCCGAACACTTGAAAAAAGGTCCCGAACAAAACCATGCGGATGTACGATTCTGCTGCGGAGAGCAGTTCTCCCTGTGCGCCGAATGCCCGCAAAATGACAGGATAGCTTAAAAACAGACTGCCCATGAGCAGTGCAGAAAAAAGAGTGAGCGTCAAAATGGTATTTCCTCTTGCGGCGGCTGTTTTTTTCGCATCCTCGGCGCCGGAAAACAGCGACATCAGAACAGAGCCACCCACACCCACGCCGATGCCGGCCGCCTGCAAGAGCGCCGCAATCGGCCACGCGATATTGATTGCGCCCAGACCGATGTCGCCCGTTGCCTGCCCGACAAAAAAGCCGTCTACAATCGCATAAAACCCACTCAGCACCATCGTGAGCATGGAAGGCAGTACGTAGTGCCAAAAACGGTTCTCATTCGGTTCCTTTCTCATGGACAGCCCCCTTTTCTTTAGAAGCAGGATAAGTTTCCAATAGTCCGCGATGGGACGATCAACATTTTATCACAGACGCAGTCTTCCGTCAAGAAGCAGAAGAATTTTTGTGGCAGAAAAGCTGATAACTTTTTAGCGGGATGCTATCTTCAGAAACGTTAACCGAAATACCTTCAAAAAGCTGACTTAAAGATATATCCAAAGCACTTGTAATCCTTTTTAAGCTTTCAAGTGTAACATCCTTTTCACCACGTTCAACTTGTCCGATATAGGTTGCATGGAGACCGGAGATTTCTGATAATTTCTCCTGTGTATAAATTCCGTTTATTTCGATAGTATCGGATACGTTGTCCTATTATTCGTACAATCCCGCTCACAGAAGTTTCCTCCATTTCGACGATATATTAGTACGATTTTAGGCCTTATTTTTTCCAGAGACTATAACTTTTAAGGCGAGAATATCACATACTATAAATTTGAAATGAATTTTTTCGTTGAAAAAGAAGAGCTTCTCCTTTTAAAAGGAGAAGCTCTTCTGAATAAACCCCATTTCTTACAGTACCTTCGAAAGAAAGTCGCGCAGACGCTCATTCTCAGGATTGTCAAAAAAGATCTGCGGCGCGCCCTGCTCCAAAATCTGTCCGCCGTCCATAAAGAGAACGCGCGTCGCAACCTCGCGGGCAAAGCCCATCTCATGCGTTACGACTACCATGGTCATCCCGTCATCTGCCAGCTCCTTCATCAGCTCCAGCACCTCGCCGACCATCTCCGGATCGAGCGCGGAGGTCGGCTCGTCAAACAGCATCACGTCCGGATTCATCGCAAGCGACCGCACGATTGCAATGCGCTGCTTCTGTCCACCCGAAAGCATATTCGGATAGGTGTCGGCCTTGTCTAAAAGCCCGATCCGACCGAGCAGACGCTTTGCATTCTGCTCCGCCTCCGCTTTGCTTTGCAGCTTGAGCATCGTAGGCGCCAGCGTGATATTCTGCAAAACCGTCAGATGCGGGAAAAGGTTGAAGTGCTGAAACACCATGCCCATTTTCCGGCGCACAAGGTTAATGTCGCACTTTTTCGCATTGATCTGCTCGCCCTCGAACCAAATCTCACCGGAATCCGGCGTTTCCAGCAGATTCAGGCACCGGAGAAAGGTGCTTTTTCCCGAACCGGACGGCCCGATCACAACAACCTTCTCTCCCTTTTCAATGGTTTCAGAAATACCGTTTAATACCACGTTTCCGTCAAAGCTCTTGACTAAGTTTTTAACCTCGATCACTGCGCGCCAGCCTCCTTTCCAAAATAGAGAACAGCTTGGTCAGCCCGAATGTCAGCAGCAGATAGATCGCCGCAATCGACAAAAGCGGCATCCATGCGTTATAGGTTGCGTTTCTTATCATATCGCCCGCTTTGTTCAAATCCATCACTGCGATGAATGAAAGTACGGAGGTCTCTTTAATTAAGGCGATAAACTCACTCGTATAGGTGGGCAGAGCAGTTTTGACCGCCTGCGGGATTACAATGCGCCACATCGTCTGCGTCCGGCTTAGTCCCAGCGAACGGCCCGCCTCAGTCTGGCCGATGTCCACGCCCTGAATACCGGCGCGGAAAATCTCGGTAACGTACGCGCCGGAGTTGATGCCGCAGCCGAGAATGGCTACCAGATGGCGGTCTAATCCAAGCGGCGCAAATATGACAAAATAGAAAATCATCAGTTGGGTCGCAAGCGGAATGCCGCGGATAATGGTCGTATAAGTCGTAGCAATCCCCCGCAGGACGCGGGATTTTGAAATTTTGCAGAGCGCCAGCAGACAGCCGATCACTGTGCCGATCAAAACCGCGCATACGGCTATATAAATCGTCGTCCAAAGGCCTTCCGCCACCAAAAGCCAGCGTCCGTCTTTTATCATGGTTTTATAAAGATCGCTCGCAACGCCGGAGAAAAATGCGCCGATTGCACCTAAAAACTCCATTCGATGTCCTCTTTTCTTTTACACAAGATACCGGACGGGGCTTTCGTGCTCCGTCCGGCCGTGCTTATTCCTGCTGTGTACAGGCTTACTTTCTGACAATAATGACCTGCTCGGACTCGTAATAGGCGTCCGAAAAATCTACGTTTTCAAGGCGATCCGGCGTTACGGACATACCTGCCGCAATGAAATCGATGGAACCGGCCTGAAGCGCGCCGATCAGCGCGTCAAAATCCATATTGACAACCTCAAGCTTCTGGCCCATATGCTGTGCGACATACTGGGACATTGAAATATCAAAGCCGACAATCTGGTTGCCCTCGGTGTATTCAAACGGCCAGAAGGAAGCGTTCGTCCCCATTTTAATCGTATCTCCGCTGGAGGCATACTCATCCGGAATTTTGATTTCGCCGTCCGCAGGCATAAACGCCTCGCAGAGCTTGTCATACTCGCCGTTCGCTTTCATATCCGCGATCGCAGCATTGATCTTTTCCTGAAGATCGGTGTCGCCCTTTCTGACGGCAATCGCATATTCCTCTTTGGTAAAGCGGATATCCAGAATTTTTAAATCGCTGTTCTGCGCCACAATCTGCGACGCGGGCAACTCGTCGATGACAACCGCGTCAATGCCGCCGTTTTTCAAGTCGAGCGCAGCGTCCATGCCGGATTTAAAGGAAGCAACCTCCGCATCCGGACAGTTCTCCTGCACCCAGCTCTCGCCGGTAGTGCCGCCCTGCACGCCAACCTTTAAACCGTTTAAGTCCTCTGCTTTTTCAATCGTAACCTGCTTTTTCTGCGCGCATCCAAACATACTGCATGCGCAGAATACCGCCGCCATCAATATGGCTAAAATCTTTTTCATTTCTGTTCCTCCTCAAAAAATGAACAAACTATTT
>UQQY01000052.1 GCA_900543295.1 uncultured Oscillospiraceae bacterium
CTGCGGATTTCGTCCGACTCCTTTTCGGTAATGCGCGCCGGAACGTAGGTGACGGTTTTCCCGTCGATATATTTGGCGTTGTAATCATAGAAATCGTTGGAGGGCGCAATCTCGCCAAGGCATGAGGCGATCGGCTCTTCGTTGCCCAAAACCGCGCACTCGATTTCCTTGCCGCGGATCATCTCCTCGACAATTACCTTGGTATCGTGCATAAACGCCAGCTCCATGGCTGAGGCGAGCGTCTCTCGATCCGCAGCCTTTGTAATGCCGACGCTCGATCCGGCGTTTGCCGGCTTTACAAAGCAGGGGAAACCCAGCGCGTGCTCGACTTCATCTAAAAACGCCGTCTGATCCTTTGCATAGGCGTATGCCGTGACCGCGCGCCATTTTGCGCCCAGCACGCCCGCCTTATCCAGCATCGTGTGCGTCGTTGCCTTATCCATGCATGCGGCGCTTGCAAGGGCGCCGCAGCCCACAAAGGGAATGCCGGCCATAGTTAAAAGCCCCTGAATGGTGCCGTCCTCGCCGTTTTTGCCGTGCAGAACCGGGAAAACGCAGTCCAGCCGCACAATCTCCGGCTGTTCCTTTAACAGAACAAAGCCGTGGTGCGAGCGGTCAGGACTTAATACGCAGGGAATACAGCCCTCGCCCTGCCATTTATTCTCGGCAATGCGTCCATCCTCGCCGGTATAATAAAACATGCGTCCGTCTCTGGTGATGCCGATACGGTATATGTCATAGCGTGTGCGGTCGATATTTGCAAGGACGGAGGAAACGGAGAGAAGCGATACCTCATACTCGCTGGAAGCGCCGCCGAATATCAGACCGAGTTTACATTTTTCTGCCATTGTGCATTACTCCATTCCGCCGGGGCTGTACCCAGCATGCAGGCCTGACGTTTGTACAGAGAGAGGACAACGCTTCGGCCTGCTCAGATTGAATCAAATTACATGATACCATGTTTTTCTGTATTCTGCAACGGGCAACCTGTCGGGATTTGGGGCAATAAGCGGTCTGTTTTTTGGAGAAAAGACTGTTTTAATAAAAAAGAAGGCGTATGAGAGCAAAAGGTAGTTTTCAGCCATGCGTTCTGAAAAGGGCGCGGGCCTTGAAATCAATTTATGAGCAGAGCGATGGAAAGCGGAAAGCCGCCTTTCCTTTCTGAGAGGAGAAGGCGGCCTTCCTTATGAACAAAGACTGTCGGAGGACAGGCAAAGAATTTATTCTGCTTCAGTCGGCGAAATATAGGGCTGGCACGAGCGAATTTCCTTTTTAAATTCGCTTAGCCCCATGCCGGAATATGCGCGTGTGCAATCCATAAACTGCGCGGGATAAACGCGGTTGTCCTCAGCGACATTAATAATAGGCCTCCTGCTCGGCGAGCGGATAATACACCCCTTCGTTTTCTGCTAAAAAGAATATCATCCTGCTGCCGTCCGACAGCTCGGGAGAAGCGCTGGTAAACATGAGGTTGCGCTGAAGAACAATTTCCTTTCCAGCGTCTCCGCGTATCACATCATCCACCTGAATTCGATATTGATCGAAGGAAAAAGCGGCGCCCGGAATCTCCCTGATTACGTTTCCTTCCGCATCTGTTTCCGGTTCAAACGTCATCGTTTTTTCCACTCCGTTGAGCTGTTCCACGACGGTTCCTTTTATAATCAAATCGCTTTGTGAGCTGAGGTAGGCAAAGCTCAGCGGAAGTGTCGTGGCGTTTGCAGTAGAATCCGGCAGTACGGGATAGTCGTCCTGCGAGGAGCGCGGTACGTCCGTCCGGATGGCGTCGGGATCGGGATAATATGCACAGGCGAGAACAGTTAAAACGAGGGACAGAGACAGACAGCTCAACAGCGCTTTTCGTTTCATGATAAAATATCCTCCTTTATGATCCGTAATAAGAATTCAAATTGTTTTAGATCATAATAGCTGTACATACTCTTATGCAGATACAAACATGGAAATTGTACAGAAACACGATAACCAACAGATCAATTTCTTCTTTCTTTGAAAATTTCTTTTTATTTAGAAGGTATCCGCTTTTTCTTATAAGCAACAGACTCCGCTGTAAAATATTTTTATAATGATATACGCCGGAAATCTTATTTTGTGACATTTTAAAAATATCATTGCGCTTCATTTTATAAAAGACAGGACTGATACCAGCGGATTTTCTTTTTTCATCATCCCATCCCTGCGTACGGTTTCTACTCTTAATACCGTTTAGAAGCGGAAAACGCTGCAATCTAAATTGTAAAATTTGTGTGAACGAACCCTTTGTTTTTAAAAGGCAAATATTACTTGGAAAACAGTATAAGCATAGAAAGAGAGCGCAGACGGTTAAAACCGTCTGCGCTCTCAGCTATGATGCCGCGCCGCAGGCAGAGGCGATGCAGTCTCTATCCCAGTGTGCGGCTGATATAGCTGCACAGCTCCGCATACCGCGCGGTGTAATAATATTTTTCGAGTGTAAACCGGTCAAGCATATCGCAGGCGCAGATGTCGGCAAACACCTTTTCCCTCAGCCAGAAGCCGTTGTGGTACTGCTCGCGCAGCGTCCCGCCCGAAAGATGACGGGAATAGCCCTTCGGCACACAATATTCTTTCATGGATAAAAGCTCTTCCCTGCTGTACTCTGTCCGGAGATCCGCATCCATGCCCTCGCTGACGTTAAGCCCGTGTCTCACGGCGCAGTCATAAAGAAGCTTCGCGGATCGCCACATGTCTGCACAGACCTGTTCGTACAGTTCTTTTATGCGGTCGTAGCATACCTTGGCGGGGGTGCCTGCAAAGTCCGGCTGCGCAAACGGCTCGCCGTCCCAGGTTTCGAGCAGGAAACCGCTTTCCGGAACATCGGGACACGGATCGAACAGAGGCGCTTCGTCCGGATGCGGACAGGATTCTTCCGCATAGTCGGCAAGCCGGATTTCGCGCAGCAGCTCAGGCGCCTCTTCCTCATATCCGTACAAAACCCGTTCATACCGTATTGTATCGATAAAGCCGTTTCCATCCGTGTCGAAGTAGCGCACTCGATCGTAGCGAAGCCCTTCCGGAGGAAGCGGCCCCTCCGTATGAAACGGGTGATCCCTGCTTCCTTTATACAGCGCCAGATAATCAATCTCCCACCATGCATACGTTGCCCGGTAAAGATGAATTTTTCCGTCTATCGGCGATATGTACAGCTTGCCCTCTCCCGCGCAAACCGGATCTTTTTCGGTGCGGTCGCCCAGATGATCGGAGAAGTATGTCCACAGAAAATCGGCCTTTTCTCCGTTTCCCTCATGGTTTGAGAACATTTCTTCCCAGCGGCAGTCATCGTCATCCTCGTCAAAGCACAAAAAGCACGCCTCCCAGCCTTTGTGCGACAATCCGATTTTTGCGCCGTCCAAATACGGAAGATACTGGCGCGTCATCCGGCAGCGCGTGTCAAGCAGTGCTCCGTAAAACGGCTCGCTTCCCTTTAGCGGCAGGAAGCACGCCAGCGTATCCGCATACTGCGTATAGTCGAGAGCAGGCGCTCCGTAGTGATAAAACGACAGCGCCAGATCGAGCGAATGCCAGCGCTCATCCGAGGTGTTGCCGTTTAGCTCAAAGGCGAGTTCAAACTCGCTTGCCTTTCCGGAATAGCGCGTCTCGCCGTTTCTCAGCCCGCCGGAGGCGATGATCTCGTTGTGCGCCGTATCGCCGATGCGCATCACCATGTTCGTTTTGCCGTCAAAATCAAAATCATACCATGCGATCGGCGCCTCCCACGAGGTTTCCGGATACGCGGAATAGGAGTTCACGAAAAAGCCGCTGCCGTGCACGTTCATGCGGTATTTTCCGCCCGCGTCGTAGAGCTGTTCGTCCGGATAGGAGAGCGAAAGAAAGTCCAAATAGGAAAGGTCGCGCTCTCCGTTTAAGTTCACAACAAATTTATTGGAGTACGGGCACCAGTCCTCGCCGGGAAACAGGTGATAATATTCGGCCTCCGGCGCGCCGTCGCCGTTTAAGTCAAACGCACGGTAACAGAAATCGCCCGGAGAATCAAAACGTCCGCAGTCATCCTTATCAATGAGCAGCGTATAGCTGCCCCATGACGCGCGTTCTTCATTCCACGGATTTTTCGGCTCTCCCGCATAATAGGCGGATTTAAAATATGCCTCCCATCCCTCAGAAGGCTCTTCACCCCACGGAAGCGTGCCGTTGTCCGAAATAAACATGGCCGAATGCCCCAAATAGGAGAAAGCGAGCGTATCCATTACGCCGTCGCCGTTTAAGTCATAAAAACCCGGAGACAGCGTGCTTTTGTTCAAGCGTTTTTCCATTCTATCCGCTCCTTTTCTTCCGCCGATGCCGGAAGTCCCAAAAGCGCATACACAGCCGCCGCGCACTCGGAAAAGTCATGATCGCCGCGGCCTTCTTCCACACAGCGCTCAAGCAGCTCGATACCGCCGTCCAGCGCAAAGGCCGGCACGCCATAGGCGTTGTATAGCTCTTTCATATAGCGCAGATCCTTTAATCCGAGCTTTAACGAGAACGCCTCCGTAAACGACCGGTCGATCATTTTCGGCGCATAAAAGCGGTACATCCAATTGGAGAAGACGTCGTTGTTCATCAGCTCGTAGAGCGCTTTGGGGTCAAGCCCTGTTTTTTCAGCCAGCGGAAACATCTGTCCTAAAAGCAGGGCGTACATCAATCCGGTGAAATTCATCATAATTTTCATGGTATGCGCGCTGCCGGATGCACCGACATAGTCAAATTTTTCACAGAAATCTGCAAGCAGCGGCGAAACACGGTCAAACGCCGTTCTGTCTCCGCCGATCATTGCCGTCAGCGTCCCCGCCTTTGCTTCGTCGGGTCCCGCGAGCAGCGGCGCGTCCAAAAGAAACGCCCCCTTCTGCGCCAGCTCTTCGGCCAGCGCTTTGGTGGAAAGCGGAAAGCTTGTGGAAAGATCCAAAAAGACTTTTTCCGCTGCCGCGCCGTCCGGCAGGGCGCGAAGCGTCGCTTCCACGATTTCGCTGTTCGGCAGGGAAAGCAAAATCGCGCCGCCTGCACGTACAGCCTCTTCTGCGGATTCGCACGGCTGCGCGCTGTCCAAAAAGGCGGCGCGTTTTTCTGGGCTTCTGTCATACACGAAAAGTGAATATCCTTTTTTGGCAAGACAGGCGGCAATGCCGCCGCCCATATTGCCGAGCCCTATCACCGCAATATTCTTAAATGGTTTCATTTCAATATCCGCTCCCTTTTTGTCCGGCCTGTCTGCTGATGAGCCGTTTTCTTCATCATACCCGCCGTCCGCGCTTCTGTCAATAAATTGGGAGATGAACGGCAGAAAAAGATCAAAAAATCGGTCGCTTTTGTCAATTGCATTTAATATCTGTATACTCTTTTTGAGATGTATAACGTAAATATAGTCTCTGAATCGTTTTTATAAAGCGCCGGGACTTGCATTTTCTTCCGTCATCCTTTATAATAAAAACATAAAAAAGCGGGGAAATGCGCCGAGTTTTTGGCCAGTTATCCGAAAGAAGGCTATGAACCGGAAAAGCATATCATCGCAATTCAAAAAGGACTTTCCAATAAAGAAAGTCTGGAGAGGGGATTTATTTGTATGCAAACATTTAATTTCAGAGGAGAGGTTACACTGTCCCGGCTCGGTATGGGCGCGATGCGTCTGCCGATGAAGGAGGAGGCAGGCTCGCCTATCGACGTAGAAAAAGCGCAGGAGATCATCGATTATGCGGTAAAAAACGGCGTGAATTACTTCGATACGGCGTATGTCTATCATGAGGGTAAGTCGGAGGAATTCCTCGGAAAGGCGCTTTCCAAATATCCGCGCGACAGCTTTTACGTTGCGGATAAATTCAACTACATGGCGAATCCGGATTATAAGGCGCAGTTTGCAGAGCAGCTCGACCGTTTGCAGATGGATCGGATCGACTTCTACCTGCTGCACGCAGTGTCCGACGATTTGATGGATCAGCTGCTTTCCTGCGGCTGCATCGACTATTTTGACCAGATGAAGGCGGAGGGGAAAATCCGCTACTTCGGCTTCTCCTTCCACGGAACGCCGGATGCACTGCGCAAAATGGTATCTCTGCATTCCTGGGATTTTGTCCAGATTCAGCTCAATTACTACGACTGGCTGTTCGGCGACGCAAAGGAGCTGTATGAGATCTTAGAGCAGGCCAATATCCCGATTACGGTGATGGAGCCGGTGCGCGGCGGCCGTCTTGCGACGCTTTCCGATGAGATTGACCGGACGCTCGCACAGGCGATTCCTGGCCGTTCGGTTGCGTCATGGGCGCTGCGCTGGCTGATGCGCCTGCCTCAGGTCGGCGTAACGCTGAGCGGCATGTCTTCGCTCGATCAGATCAAAGACAATGTGGATACTTTCTCAGAATACCAGCCTCTTTTGGACGGGCAGGCCGATCTGCTGTTAAAGATGGCGGCGGAATTCAAAAAAACGATTTCGGTTGCATGTACGGGATGCCGTTATTGCTGCCCTGACTGTCCGCAGGGAATTGATATTCCGCGTGTTTTGGAGATTTATAATCAGTACAAGCTGGGCGGCCCGTGGCAGCTCGGCGCGCTGGATAAGCTGCCGGAGGGCAAGCGTCCGGAGGACTGCATCGGCTGCGGCTCATGTACGGCGCACTGTCCGCAGAATATCGATGTTCCGGCGTATATGCAGGAGATGGCGGCGGCGCGCGCCTGATTATAGAAAAGCCCTTGCGTTCTCTTTATTTTCGTGATATGATAATACATATTTTATCAAAAAATGGGGAGGCATATCGCATATGATGCGGTTAAATCCGATTTTCAGAGATCATGTGGTCTTTCAGGCGGGCAAGCCGGTTCGGGTTTTCGGCACAGGAAGCGGTGAAGTGCGCGTCTCTTTTCTGGGCGAGGAAAAGACGATTTATGCGGATGGGAAAGAGTGGCTTGTTGAGCTGAAGCCGCAGTCGTACGGCGGCCCGTTTTCTATGGAGCTTTCGCTGGACGGACATGAGATTACGCTGAACGATATTATGATTGGCGAGGTTCTGCTCTGCGCGGGTCAGTCGAACATGCAGTTTACCATGGCGGAGGAGGCGACGCCTTCTTCGTCGTATGAAAGCGACCTTTTTCTCCGGACGTATACCGTAGATCGCCCCGAGGCGAACAAGCCTCTTACGCCGGAGGACGGCTGGGTTTGCTGCGACGCTGAATCTGTCGGAAAATGGTCGGCTCTTGGTTATCTGACCGGACGGAAGCTTCGGGAAAAAGGCGTTCCGGCCGTTGGGATTGTGCTCTGCGCGCAGGGCGCTTCTGTAATTCAAAGCTGGATGGATACCGACAGCCTGAAGGCGCCGGAATTCCAAATCGCACAGGAGAAGCTATGTGAAGACCACATGGTGTATAGTCAGTGGAATGCACCGTCCTTTCTGTATGAGACAATGTTTAAGACTGTGACGCCGTTTTCCTTTGGCAATGCGGTCTGGTATCAGGGGGAAAGCAACGATTCACCTGCCGAAGGCGCCGTATATGTTTCGCTGCTTGGCGCCATGATCCAAAGCTGGCGCAGGGAGGACCGCGACGAGGCGCTGCCGTTTGTTATCGTACAGATCGCGGATTCACGCCGGGATGGTTTGCTGTGCAGAAAGCACAGGAAGAAGCGTCTGCGGTTATTCCGCATGTCCGCACGGTAAAAAGCGCGGACGTATGCGAAAAAGAGATGATCCATCCCGTTACGAAGGGACCTTTGGCTTCCAGAATCGCAGACGCGGTCTGGCTGTATCAAAAATAGGACAATTTAGAGCGCTCTAAAATATCCGGCGTAATTGCCGGATATTTTTATGAACATCGGACGATTATGACGAATTGCTTTTGTTAGAGTAGAATTGGAAAACCGAAAAAAGCGGCGGTATGCAGTGAACAACGGAAAAAATATGCACAGAAAGTTCCACCGTGTTTCTATATTGGAATTTTTAGGGAAACAAAATCAGATCATGGGTTCGAAAATTACAGCCGCTTTAAGTCAACGAAGAGCTGTCGGGCGATTAGACAAATTTCAGCCGGCATTCGGGAAAGAGAAATAGAAATGATTGTGCCCGTTTAGGACAACAGGAGGGATAGTGCTCGGATATGCGAAGAAAAGTAAAGTTTGATATGCTGCCGGTGATACTCGCTTTGGCCTGGCCGACTATGCTTGAGCAGCTTATGCAGACGGCAGTTCAATACATCGATACGGCAATGGTCGGCTCGCTCGGCACACAGGCTACCGCTGCCGTTGGTGCAACCAGTACGGTCAACTGGCTGATTGGAAGCACAATTTCTGCTCTGGGGGTGGGATTTTTATCCTATATCTCCCAGTCGATTGGCGCTGGAGAAGCGCAGAAGGCCAGACGGGCGTCCGGGCAGGCGGTGACGACAGTGCTGGCAGTCGGTCTGCTTTTCACCGTTCTCACTATGGCGCTGAGCAGTAAAATTCCGGTTTGGATGCAGGTGGATGCAGGCATTCAGGACATGGCCGCACGATATTTCTTTATCCTGTATACGCCGATGCTGTTCCGCGCGGCAAGTATGATTTTTGGAACGGTTCTCCGCGCCGTCGGCGATACCAAAACGCCGATGTGGGTGGGGCTTGAAGTAAATATCATTAATATTATTCTGAACTTCCTTTTGATCTATCCGACGCGGACAGTCTCCCTCTTTGGCATGACCGCAACGATGCCAGGCGCCGGATGGGGGATCGAAGGCGCCGCTGTTGCCAGCGCGATCGCTTATACATACGGCGGCGTTGCCATCACATATATGTTATGGCGCCATCAGGATATTTCGCCCCGCGGCCAGCGCCTGCGTCCGGATCCGGCGGTGCTGAAGCCGTGCCTGCGCGTCGCATTTCCGAATATGCTCCAGCGGTTCGCCACCTCCTTGGGCTATGTGGCGTTTGCATCCATGATTAACGCCCTCGGCGAAACGGCAACGGCAGCCCATACCATCGCCAATACGGTAGAATCCGCCTTTTATATCCCAGGCTGGGGAATGCAGACGGCGGCGGCAACGCTGGCAGGAAATGCATGGGGCGCGGGAGATGAGAAAAGGCTGAAACGCCTCGCCCGGACGATTCTGCCGCTTGAAGTCGGGCTGATGATCCTTTCGGGCGGACTGCTCTTCCTCTTCGCTCCGCAGCTTATGCATCTGTTCTCAAGGGACGCACAGGTGATCGCTCTGGGAATCACTGTGCTGAGAATGGTGGCAGTATCAGAGCCGTTTTACGGCGTGCCCATTGTGATCGAGGGAATCATGCAGGGAATCGGAAACACGGTTGCGCCGTTTGTCTATAATGTGCTTGGCATGTGGTGCATGCGGATTGCAGGCACCTTTGTCTGCACACGGCTTTTGGGCGGCGGCCTTATCGCCGCATGGGGCTGTATGATCGCGCACAATATGCTGCTTTTCGTCCTGTTCACCGTTCATTATCTCACCGGAAGATGGAAAAAAGGAAAACCGCGAACAGCGGATGGAAACGAATATTAGGATAAATCTGACGGGTATAACACAAAAAGGCGATGTGATTTTCCTTGCACAGGAGAATACATCGCTTTTTATTATGGGTCGTGACCCATAATACGAAGGTTCTTTTAAGGGTCAAGGCAAGTAATACAAATTCCCTTTATGGGGCGGCAAAGTGGTAAATGCAATAGGCTTGAACAAAAGTAAAAGCCAGCGTCTTTAGGCGCTGGCAGGGAACAGGGGCTATAATCCCTGAGCAAACCACCCGTCCAACGAGTGGTTTTGATTTTGTTTCATCTTATCCGGCCGTTTCGGTTATCCCGTATTTTTCGCGTCCGGCGGCAAGAATTTGCTGAAGCTCGTGCATGGTGGTGTACTCGCCCTCGCCTTGCAGATACTCCGGCAGGAGTTCGGTTTTAATAGTACCATTTGGCTCCGCACGGAAAATCGAATGTATCGGCGTAAGAATGCCATAGCCGAAAGTATCAAAATATTTGTCATAATACGATTTATCTACTCCGCCCTCCAGTTTAAAATTCGACATATCACGCCGGTCGTACAAAAGGAGAATAAAGCTGTTTTCCTGTTCTGCCACATCTAATGCGGTCAGTGCGCTTGGAAAGCTGTGCACATGATATGTTTTTTGGGATTCTATAGGCTTTTCTATTCGGGAATTTGCCAAAATAGCGTCTACTCGAAATGTATAAACGTCCGATGGAAGCGAATATTCTTCCCAAGGTTCTCTGATATCGTAATGTTCCGGTCCGGAGGTCACTTCTGCACGCACAGCAACAGATAGCTGTTTAAAAAAATCCTGCTCCGATACATCGCTCCAATTCGCAGAGACGGCGCCCGGGCTGTCCAGCTTAATTGCCGTAAAGGTTTTTGGACGAATCATGGCAACCGTCATGATAACGGCAAACGCCAGTAAAATCGCGGATGGAAACAGGAACTGCGGCCGAATCCATTTTTTTCGTTGTGTCATAATCGTATTCTCCCTTCTTTCATGATTGCGTATCAAACTCTTTTATCCCGTATTTTTCGCGTCCGGCGGCAAGAATTGCACTGAGTTCAAGCCACGAAGTATATTCGCCCTCTCCACGCAGATACTCCGGCAGAAGTTCGGTTTTTACGGCGCCGTTATATTCTCCGGGAATAACCGAAATGTCCGGTGCTAAAATCTCATAACCGAAGGCATCAAAGTATTGTTTATAATAGTATTCGCTGTATCCTTTATGCGGCACGAAATCCTCTGTATCCCGTCTGTCATGCAGAAAAAGAAGAAAACAGTTTTCCTGCTCTGCAACATCTAGTTCAGCAAGCGCGTCCGGCAGTCCGTGGATACGGCAGTTCTTTCCAGACTCAAACAGCGGATATTTGCGCGCGTCAGCCAAAAGATCTCCAATAAAAAATTCATAGACATCTACAGGATGCGCCTGCTCTTCCCACGGTTCTTTTATTTCATAATGCTCCGGCCCCGCTGTGATTGAAACGCTCAGTGCGACGGATAGTTTTTTATAAAAAGTCTCTTCATCAATTTCCGGCCAGATGACGGAAGAAGTACTGCCCGCCTCATCCAAACGGACAGCGGTGAACGTCTGTGGCGGACGAAGCACAGACGCGATGATTACCGCCGCAAACGTCAGTAAAATCGCCGCCGGAAACAGAAACTGCGGTCGAATCCATTTTCTTCGTTGTGTCATAGTGGGCTCTCCTTTATCCACAGAGCGTACAGGACGATCCATTTGTATGCACTTCATAGATAAACGAGGAACAAGTATTGCATCTTTTTCTATGAAACGTTCCGTCTACCCATCCGTATGTATTATAGGTGGTCGCATCTTGACATGAATGTACATGCGTCATCAGTTTCAAGCCTTTGAGATCAGAGGCTGTCACTTTTGTAGAGGTGGAGGGCGTAGCTCCGTACATCACCTGAGAAATATTCCAAACTTCTCCAAGTCCATATGCATGCCCAATTTCATGAGCAGCTATGGTTTTTCTTTGATAATTTGTAATCAAATCCACTTTGTCTTTGAAGAAAATAATAGTCCAACTTTTCTGATGCAGGCTAAGCGTTCCACTTACCCGCGATTCTGTGACAGCATTTGCATTGGGATATTTTGTTCCTCCGGTCAGATCAACTCGAAAAATGACATTAGCAGTATCGCTGTTTGTACTCCTTTGTAAGTTGATATTTGTGCCCCAAAGGTTCTTTCCCTCTGTAAACCGTGTATGATAGCTTTCGCCATAAGCATTTCCATAATAATAGGTCAGAGATTTTGTCCCTGCATGCGTATAAGTACTAGGAGAAGAAAATGTCCAACCGGTTACGGAATCAGTTTTCCTTCCACTTGCGCAGGCAGAAACTACCGGCGCCGTCATCAGGAATAAAATCATCACCACCATCATACAACAGCTTAGGCATTTTATAATTGCATTTTTCATCCTATCCACTCCTTAACATTTTGTCAATAACCGTCAAAGAATTAGTTTACAAATTTATAATACATAATTAAAATTATTTTGTCAATAACTTCTTTATATTTAATAAATATTTTAAAAAGGGATTCAGGCAACAGCC
>UQQY01000053.1 GCA_900543295.1 uncultured Oscillospiraceae bacterium
CCTTTAGATACCGCGCGCTGCGGCCTTTCAAAGCGCACCGCCGCTCTGTCGCTTTCTAAAAGGGTGATTTCAGCTTCCACCGGCTTTGCGACCGAACGGATTTTTACCTGTCCCTTAAAACATACTGCTGGGAACTCCCCCAGGGAGGCAGTTACGCCGGAAAGCGCCGCCGTTTTACAAAGCATCGCCTCGCCCGTATCCGCTAAATAAATCCGGTTCGACACAGGATCAATCTTTCTGACATAAACCGGACGTCCGAGAGCCACTCCTAAATGTTTACGCTGTCCGACGGTATAGTGCAGAATCCCCTTGTGCTTTCCGCAAACTGCGCCGTCAGGAGCAATAAAGTCGCCCTCCGGCATTTTGCCGCACACACCCTCGATATAGCCCGCATAGTCGGTACCTGCGATAAAGCAGTTCTCCTGACTATCCGGCGCAGAAGCGCAGGACAGTCCGAGCGAAGCGGCAATGCGCCGCACTTCATCCTTTTCCATGTGTGCGAGCGGAAAAATGAGCCGTGAAAGCTCCTTCTGCGTGAGTCTGTAGAGCATATACGACTGATCGCGCTGATCCGAATCACCGCGCAAAAGCTCAACCCTGCCGTCCTCCCTGCATCTGAGCTTTGCATAGTGCCCGGTTGCCGCAAAGGCGCAGCCCTGCCTGTCCGCCTCTTCGATAAGGTATTTAAACTTCACCGTCGGATTGCATACAACGCATGGATTCGGCGTGATCCCCGACTGATACGAACGGATGAAGTAAGAAATAACATTTTCGCGGAATACATCGCGCAGATCAAGCACAGTGAGCGGAATACGCAGACTCTCCGCCGCCTCTTTTGCCGCCGCAACGGTTTTTTCATGCAGTTCGCTCATCTTCATTACGACGGCGCGGACGTCATAGCCCTGCTCTTTTAAAAGATGCGCGCAGACGGCGCTGTCCACGCCGCCTGAAAGCGCCAGTAAAATCTTAGTGCGTGTCGCAGGCATGACAATCGCAGTCGATCCTGCCGACAAACGGCTCCGGATCGATTCCTTTTTTCGTGTAGTAGTCTGCAAGCGCCGCCTTTATTGCCTGTTCTGCCAAAACCGAGCAGTGGATCTTGGCCGGCGGCAGTCCGTCGAGCGCCTCGATAACCGCTTTGTTCGTAAGCTTGAGCGCCTCTTCAATCGGCTTGCCCTTAATCATCTCCGTCGCAATCGAGCTGGTGGCAATCGCCGCGCCGCAGCCGAACGTCTTAAACTTGACGTCCTTGATGCTGCCATTCTCAATTTTTAAGAACATCTTCATAATATCGCCGCACTTTGCGTTGCCGACCTCACCGACGCCGTCCGCATCTGGGATTTCGCCAACATTGCGCGGATTTGCAAAATGGTCCATAACCTTATCGCTGTAAATCATATCAATACTTCCTTTCTAAAAAGTCAGCTATTTAAAGCCTTCTGCCTGAATATTGTGAAACTCAGCCGTTCCAAATCGGACTCATCGCACGAAGCGTCGTAATGACCTTCGGGATGCTCTCCAAAATATAGTCTACGTCCCCATCGGTTGTCTCCTCGTTGATGGAAAGCCTGAGCGAGCCGTGCGCAATCTCATGCGGCAGACCGATGGCCGTCAAAACGTGCGACGGATCGAGCGAGCCGGACGTGCAGGCCGAACCGGATGAACCGCAGATTCCCATCATATCGAGCCGCAGAAGCAGCGCCTCGCCCTCAACCGCTTCAAAGGAAATGTTCAAATTTCCGGCAAGCCGTGGCTCTCTTCCGCCGTTTAAACGCGTTTTCGGAACAGCGGAGAGAATACCGTCGATCAGGCGGTCGCGTTTTTCACGGATCTTGGCCATGCGCTCCGGAATATTGGCGGCAGCCGCTTCAACAGCAGTTCCCAGCCCAACGATAGAGGCAAGGTTCTCCGTACCGCCGCGGCGGTTGCGCTCCTGCGCGCCGCCGTCAATAAAATTTACCATACGAACGCCTTTTCTGACGTAAAGCGCGCCGACGCCCTTCGGTGCATGAATCTTGTGTCCCGAAAGCGAGAGCATATCGATATTCTGAGCCTTAACGTCAATTTCAACATGACCGACAGCCTG
This sequence comes from uncultured Oscillospiraceae bacterium, assembly GCA_900543295.1. GTDB lineage: Bacteria > Bacillota > Clostridia > Oscillospirales > Ruminococcaceae > Paludihabitans. The sequence goes on from UQQY01000053.1 coordinate 2,087, forward strand.
AACCGCGTCGGTATGAAACAAAACGCCCGCCTCACGGCAGACCGCGCCAATCTCGGAAATCGGCTGAATTGTGCCGATCTCATTGTTTGCATACATAACGGAGACAATAGCCGTCTTATCAGTAATGGCGTTTTTCACCTGCTCTGCGGTAACATATCCCTCCGCGCTGACCGGAAGATACACGATTTCAAAGCCATGCTTCTTTAAATGCTCGCAGGTATGCAGAATCGCATGATGTTCAAAATTTGTGGTGATGATCTGGTTTTTCCCCTTCTGCTTCATCACCTCCGCGGTACTTTTTAATGCCCAGTTGTCGCTCTCTGTACCGCAGCCTGTAAAATAAATTTCAACCGGCTCCGCACCGATGGCCGCCGCCACCTTCTGCCTTGCCGTTTCAATTGCTTTGCGCGCATCCCTGCCGATGGAATAGATGCTGGACGGGTTTCCGTACTGCTCCGTCAGATAGGGAACCATCGCATCGAATACTTGGGGGCTTATTTTGGTTGTTGCGGCGTTGTCCGCATAGACAAATCGTTTCAAAATGATGTTCCTCCTTTTGCACAGCAAAATCTGCTGGCCGCCGGCCGTCATAAGAGAGCAGCCGCAATCCCTGTCTGGGCGGTCGCCGGTGCATTTTCTCTTTCTTTGTCATAAAATGATTTCACCCGTTTCGCTCTGTTTTGAAGCAAAACCCAGAAAACAGCCGTCGCTGTTCTTATCTCTTCTGACGAAGCTTATTATATACCAAATTGGTAGGAAAATCAACAGAATCAATGCAAATTTTGATAAGCTGCAACCGCCATTTCATCGCAGCGCTCATTTTCCGGATGACCGGCATGTCCTTTAACCCATGAAAAGGTGACTTCATGTATGGAAAGAAGGGTTAAAAGCTCCTCCCAGAGATCGGGATTCAGCGCTTTCTCCTTTTTGTTGCGCATCCATCCCTGCGCTTTCCACTTTTTCGCCCATCCGAGCGTGACCGCATCTGCGACATATTTAGAGTCTGTTACCACCGTTACCTTGCAGGGGCGCTTCAGCGCCTGAAGTCCGCGGATCACGGCGGTCAGCTCCATACGGTTGTTAGTGGTGGAGCGTTCTCCGCCGGAAAGCTCCTTTTTTACGCCGCGTGCGGAAAGAATCGTTCCCCAGCCGCCGGGGCCGGGATTGCCGCTGCACGCGCCGTCTGTATAGATCGTGACTTCATCTTTCATGGGATTCCTCCGTATTTTTCGGCTTTGCTGTTATCATACCATAGAAGTTTTACAGATTCAATGAAAACAGGGACATGCAAGGAAATTGGAATGCTTGCGTTCTACTGAAACAAAACCACTCCGGAACGTTCCGAAGTGGTTTTGATTTCAGTCTTCAATCTGCGCGGTATACAGGTGATAATAGTCTCCGTGCTTTTCGATCAGCTCTTCGTGACTGCCGCTTTCCGATATGCCTTTATCCCGAACATACATGATACGGTCACAGTTTTTGATTGTTGAAAGGCGATGCGCGATAATGAACGACGTTCTGCCCTTTAACAGCGCCTGCAAGCCTTCCTGCAACAGCCGTTCTGTTTTTGCGTCAATGGAGGAGGTAGCCTCATCGAGCACGAGAATACGAGGATCGGACAGAAGCGTGCGCGCAAAGGCAATGAGCTGCTTCTGTCCCTGCGAAAGACGGCTGCCGCGCTCGTTTACCTGCGTGTTGTAGCCGCCCTCCATCTCCATAATAAAGTCGTGTGCACGGACAGTTTTCGCCGCGGCAATGATTTCTTCTTCGGTTGCATCAAGACGTCCGTAGCGGATGTTATCCATGATCGTACCAGAGAAAATGAAGCTGTCCTGAAGCATGATGCCCATCTGCGAACGGAGCGAATGCAGCGTTACCTTTGAAATATCGTGCCCATCCAGCTTAACCGCCCCTTTGTTTACATTATAGAAGCGTGAAATCAGGTTTACAATGGTGGTTTTTCCTGCGCCGGTCGGGCCGACCAGCGCAATCGACTCGCCCGCTTTAATATCAAGGTCTAAGTCCTCCAAAACGTTCACGGTATCGTCGTAGGAAAACGTCACATGATCGAACTTGACCTCACCGGTAATCGGCGGCAGCTCATAGGCGTCCGGCGCGTCGTCGATCGTGACCGGCTCGTCGATCATCTCAAAGATACGCTCTAAGTACGCGACGGCATTGATAAACGTGTTATAAAGATTCGACAGTTGCAAAATCGGCTGCCAGAAGCGCCATGCATACGAAGCGATGGCGATCAGCGTGCCGACCTGTACAGCCGGGCCAAGCGTCAAAAGGCCGATTAAGTACATTGCGGAGATTACCCATGCAGAAATGTTGTCCACCGAATACCAAACCAGATTAGAAGTAAACTGCGCTTTCATCCACGATTTCACATACTTGCGGTTTAATCTGTCATAGATCTGGGCGTTTTCCTCCTCCCTGACAAAGGACTGTGTAATTTTTGCGCCATCCAAGCTCTCATGAAGATAGGCGTTCAGGTTAGAACCTTTGTTGGACACATCCTGCCATGCGCGCCGCTGCGCCGGCTTGATGAAGAACACCACGATTAAGAACAGCGGAATACCCGCCATAACAATCAGGCTTAATCTTACGTCGCACGCCAGCATAAAGCCCGCAATCAGAATCAGGTTAAACGTTTCCAGAATAAAATTGATAATACCGTTTGAGAGCGCGTCCGACACGTTGTTTACATAGTTTATTACGCGCGTTAAGATTTTTCCGTGCGGACGGTCGTCGTAAAACTGAAACGGCAGCTTCTGCAAATGCTCAAATAAATCCTTGCGGATGTCGTAGATGATTTCCTGTCCTACGATGGTCATATATTTTGAGCGGATCCAGCCGAACAGGATGCTCAGCGCAATCGCAATTGCCATCAGAACCGCCTGCCAGATCAGCATGCCGTAATCTTTGTTCGGTACCGCGATGTTGATCGCGTCTTTTATCAGAAGCGGCCCGATCAGCGAACAGACCGCAGAAATTGCGGAGAACAGAAGCGACAGAAGCATCTTTTTCTTGTGCCGTTTAATGTAAACGCCCGCACGCAGAAGATGATGGATATTAAACGGTGTTTCCAGCGTTTCATCCACGTCAAACCGATTTCTTGCCATAACGCGATCCCCCCTTATTTCTCACCGTTTTGCAGCAGGAACACCTCGCGGTAATAGCCCGGCTGCCTTGAAAGCTCTTCGTGTGTGCCGCACTGCACGATTGTGCCTTTGTCGAGCACAACGATCCGGTCAGCGCGCTTGGTTGTGGAAATACGCTGCGCAATGATAATTTTCGTACAGGCAAAATCCAGCGCGGAAAGTTGTTCCTGAATATATTTTTCCGTTTCAAGGTCAACGGCGGAGGTTGTATCGTCCAAAATCAGAATGGACGGACGAACCGCCAGCGCGCGCGCCAGGGCGATACGCTGCTTCTGCCCGCCGGAAAGACCGGTGCCGCGCTCGCCGATAATCGTATCAAAGCCCTCCGGCAGCTTGTCGGCAAAATCGACGCACGCCATTTTTGCATAGCGCTTAACGTCATCCTCGCTCATGTCGGAATCGCCGTAAGCGATGTTGCCATCCACCGTGTCGGAAAACAGGAACACATCCTGCGTCGCAAGGCCAATAGAGCCGCGCAGTTTGTGCAGCGGGTACAATCCAACTTTTATGCCGTCCACTTTGACTTCGCCCTCTGAAACGTCGGTAAAACGCGGAATCAGATTGATAAGCGACGTCTTTCCGGAACCGGTCGGTCCCATGATTGCGACCGTTTCTCCGGGCTCGATATGTAAATCAATATCGTGTAGCACCTTTGTTCCATGCAGTTTTAAGCCTGCATGCTCAAAATCAATGCGCCCTTCTATACGTTTTTCAGTGCTTACGGCATCCGGCCGTGTGGCGATCGTCGAACGGGAATAGTAAAGCTCGATGATTTTATTTGCGCTCGCAAAAAAGCGCTGCAAGTCATTGATATGCATCCCAAGCATGCGCATCGGCGATGTAAGCGTCCAACAAAGCGAGTTGAACATGGTGAAAGTGCCGATAGAAATCCTTCCGATAATCAGGAAAACGCCGCCTACCAGAAGTACGGCAATGGAGAGCGCCTGAGACAGTCCATCGATCATCGGGCTGTATTTCAGCCACATCATGGTTGCAGCGAGATTCGCCTTTTTAAACGCGCGGTTTTTTTCATCAAAGCGTTCTATTTCATAGTCCTCGCGAGCAAATGCCTTGACGACGCGGTTTCCCGAGATATTCTCCTGCGCGGCAGTGTTCATCTGCGAAAGACGTTCTCGCAGATCCACGTACATGGGACGCACACGTTTTGCAAACGATTTTGTCAACAGGAAAATGACGGGCGTAACGGCCAGAAGCGTGAGCGCGAACAGCCAGTCCGATACAAGAAAGCAGATTGCTGTCGTTAAAAACAACACCGCGCATTCCAGAAGCTGACGGATTACCCAGCATACCGTATGACGGATCATATCCATATCGCCGGTTAAGCGCGTCATCAGGTCGCCGGTACGGTTTTTGCTGTAAAAATCCATGTCCTGCTCCTGCATAGTTTTGTAGAGATCCCGGCGCAGGCGGTAGGTAACCTGTTGAGAGACATGCTCGTACGTCATCACCGAGCAGTAGTTAAACGACGTCCGCAGCAGCGTAAAGCCGACCAGAATCAAAATCAGAAAGATCAGCCGGTCGATTACCGCCTGTGTGACGAAGCCCCCGTCCTCCAGCGGATAGAAAACGGTATCCATGATGTTTGCCGTGATTAACGACGTAACAAGCTGTGACGCCGCAATCAGAACCGTAGAGCAGAGCGCGAAGATATACCGGCCGTGAAAGCCCTCAAGCCTGCTCCAGACCCATTTTAACTGAAACATCCTTTTCACCCCTCTTAAAATGTTTAAATGAAAAACGTCAGCGCATATCTGTCTTTGCGCAAGAACGTATTTACTATTATAGCGAATGAGATGGAAAAGAAAAGCTTTTTGGCGCAATTCTTTAATCATAATTCTGCATAAAGTTTTGGTGAATAAAGAGGGATGTACTTGTGCTTTTTGTCGCTTTTGAAAGAAATTCATCCAGCTTTTCGAAAAACAGTTCTTGCTGTTTTTCCGCTTGCAGTCTATAATGAAGATAGTCTTCAAGCGGTGGGAAGCGGTTCCTGTTAAAACAGCAAAAAGGGGAGTGCGGTTATAGTGGAATGCATCAAAAGCGCAGGTCTTTACGGGATGACGGCTTATACGGTGGAGGCGGAGTGCGATCTCGCGCCGGGTATTCCCCGATTCGACGTGGTGGGGCTTCCGGACGCCGCCGTCAAGGAAAGCCGCGACCGCGTATCGGCGGCAATGAAAAACAGCGGCTACAGCGTGCCCGCCGGAAGGATTGTTGTAAATCTCGCTCCCGCAGACCTGAGAAAGGCCGGGCCGCTCTACGATCTGCCGATCCTGCTTGCGCTGATGACAGCCTCGGGACAGCTTTCCGCCGAGCTTTCGCACTGTATGTTCATCGGCGAACTCTCGCTTGACGGCTCGCTCCGTCCCGTAACCGGCGTGCTGCCAATGACGATCCATGCGCGCGACGCGGGCTTTCGCGCCATATTTGTACCCAAAGAAAATGGAGCGGAGGCGGCGGTTGTCTCCGGCATTGACGTATATGCGGTCTCCCATGTAAACGAGTTGATTTTATTTTTAGCAGGCGCCGCACAGTTGTCTCCCGTATCACCTGCGTCTCTGCACCCAAGGGACGAAATCCTGCCGCCCGACTTCTCAGAGGTAAAAGGACAGCAAGGGGCAAGACGCGCGCTCGAAGTTGCGGCAGCGGGCGGCCATAACGCGCTGCTGATCGGACCGCCTGGCTCAGGAAAAAGCATGCTGGCCAAAAGGATTCCCTCCATCCTGCCGGATATGACGTTCGAAGAATCGATCGAAACAACGAAAATTCACTCGATCGCAGGTTTGATCGACCGAAACGCTCCGCTTGTTTCGGTTCGTCCTTTCCGTGCGCCGCATCACACCATTTCGCCTGCTGGACTTTCCGGAGGAGGTTCGATTCCGCATCCGGGAGAAATCTCGCTCGCGCACAACGGCGTCTTGTTTCTGGACGAATTGCCGGAATTTTCACGGGACGCCATGGAGATTCTGCGTCAGCCGATTGAGGACGGGCAGGTGACCATTTCGCGCGTATCCGGTACGCTGACCTATCCGTGCTCCATGATGGTGATTGCGGCGATGAATCCTTGTCCGTGCGGCTATTTCGGCCATCCGACAAGGCTGTGCACCTGCTCGCCTATGAAGGTCGGGCGATATTTGAGCCGGGTGAGCGGCCCGCTTTTGGATCGGCTCGACCTGCATATTGAAGCGCTGCCGGTGGAGTTTCAGCACATCTCCTCCAGCGAACCTGCCGAGTCCAGCGCCGCAATGAAAGCACGCGTCAATGCAGCGCGCAAAATTCAGGAAGAACGCTTTCGAGGAACCGGTATTACGCAAAACGCGCATATTCCTTCCGCCAGACTGCACAAGGACTGTCCGGTCACCGACAGCGGAAATAAGCTGCTTGAAAATGCGTTCAACCGCATGGGGCTTTCTGCGCGCGCCTATGACCGCATATTAAAGGTTGCACGAACAATTGCCGATTTGGATCAAAGCGACGTAATCGACAGCCGCCACGTTGCCGAAGCAGTGCAATACCGCAGCCTGGATCGAAAATACTGGCAGCAGCGCGGATAGAATAAAAATGCATAGAAAACAGACGTCCGGAAAAGCTTGCTTTTCCGGACGTCTGTTTTCTATATTCGCATAAGACCATCTGCTATGATAACAGCACGGTGACAGTCGTTCCCCGTCCCCGCTCGCTTTCCAGTATAATTTCTCCTCCGTGATACTCGACAATATGCTTGACAATGGAAAGGCCGAGTCCGGTTCCGCCCGTTTCTCTGGAACGGCTTTTATCTACCCGGTAGAAACGCTCAAACACACGCGTCTGATCCTCCTTTGCAATACCAATTCCGGTATCTGCAACGGAAAGCGAGACGCGGCTCTTTGCACGTCCCACCGTAACCGTAACGATTCCGCCCAGTCGATTATATCTTACGGCGTTTTCACAAAGGTTCTGCACAAGCTCTCGCAGCATGCCAAAATCGCCGTTTACAATCTGATCGCTGCCCTTGCAGGAGATCGTCACCTGACGTTTGTCCGCCTCCTTTCTCAGAGAGGCGCATACGCCTCTTGCCATTGTCAGTAGATTGACCCGGTCGGACGGCTTTGAATCCTGCTCTTCTATTCGGGAAAGACGCATAATATCGCCGATCAATGCAAGAAGCCGCTGCGCCTCGTCATAAATCGTCCGCGCAAAGGCCGGCACTTCCGCTTCTCCGGCCATCCCATTTTTCAAAAGCTCTGCAAAACCGGAAATGCTGGTAAGCGGCGTCTTTAATTCATGCGAAACATTGGCCGAGAATTCCGAACGAATTTGCTCTGCGCGATACTGCGCCGTTTCGTCCAGCAAAAACAGAAGCACGCCGTTTAATACCCCGCGATCCGTTACCGAACTCACATAGCACCGGATGATGCGGTCTGAGCTTTCCAAAGTGACGGCAGAGGATTCTCCGTTAATCGCCTTTCTTACCGCATCGTTTAGCGCCGCCTCACGGGCAAGCGCCACAAAGGGCTGACCGGTATAATCGCAGTCAGGCGCGTCCAAAAGCTCCTCCGCACTGCGATTGTGCATCAGAATATGCTGATCCGCCGCCAGCAGAATGAGCCCCTCGCTCATATTTTCCATAATCAGGCGCAGTGTCTTTTGTTCTTCGCGGATGGTTTCCATGTGCGCTGTAATCTCTTCATGCTGCGTACGGATCTTTTGAAAAAACGGCGTCAGCTCTTCATAGGGGCTTTCTGTCCCAGCCAAATCCAAGCGATCCGCCGCCTTGGTTACAGGCTTTACGATTTGCTTTGTAACCCGGTGCGACAAGATCAAACTGACCGCCATTACCAGCAGCATCAGCAGCAAAACAGCCGGAAAAACGGAAAAAAGCATGGAAAAGAAGCTCTCAGCATAATAACCGACACGAATGACGTTTCCGTTTTGCAGGCGCACTGCACAATAATATGTGCTTTTCCCAAGCGTAAACGAGCGGCGCTGCGCCGTGCCTTCTCCGTTTTCGAGGGCCTCTCTGATCTCATCACGGCCGGCGTGGTTCTCCATACTGGAGCTGTCCGCAACCGAATCGTATAAAACGGTACCGTCCGCCGCGATTACGGAAAGCCGCCCCGTCTCTGGAAGCGGCTTTGCAAGCTCGTCAAAATAAGCCTTTTCGTCGGCCGTGTCGTTTAAGCCCGCCGCCACGAGATAACACTCGTTGCGAATCGTCTCTTTGATCTGCGTTTCAATCAGACCATAGAAAATCAAAAGGGAAACGACGGCGGTGAGCAGAATCGTACCACAGGCGACGATACACATGCTGCGATACAGCTTTTTTTTCATCCGGCATCCTCCTCCAGCTTATAGCCAACGCCGCGCACTGTTTTAATCTGTCCGCCGGCTTTGCCGAGCTTTTGCCGCAGAAGCTTTATATGCATATCCACCGTACGGCTTTCGCCTTCAAAGTCAAATCCCCATACAACCTGCATAATACGGTCTCTGGAGAGCACGATCCCTCTGTTTTTTAAAAGATAGTGCAAAAGCTCGAACTCCTTATAAGTCAGGGTGACCGGCTCTCCGCAGGATAAAACCGAACGTCTGGCCGCATCCATTTCAAGCCGGCCGCAGGAGAGTACTTCTCCCGCTGCGGCGCCGCCGGTTCGCCGTAAAAGTGCTTTTACTCTTGAAATCAGCTCCATAACGCCAAATGGTTTTGTCACATAGTCGTCCGCACCAAGGTCGAGCGCGTTGACCTTGTCGTATTCCGCGCTTTTTGCCGTCAGCATTAAGACCGGCAGCTCAGCCGTATACGGATTGCTGCGGATCTTCCGCAAAATGGAGATACCGTCGATGTCTGGCAGCATGATGTCTAAAATAAGGAGATCCGGCTTTTTTGCGGCAACAGCGTCAAAAAGCGCCGCGCCGGTTTCCAATCCAACAGCCTCAATATCCGCTGTTTTGAGCGCATAAGTAACAAGCTGTCTGATGCTCGCATCGTCCTCTGTGATATAAACCGTCCGCATGAAAAGGCCTCCTTGAGAAATGTGATCGGCGCTGTCTTTGCGGGAGGTGCGGTTATTCGTGCCTGCCCGTAATGGAAAAGGCTACCCATTCTGCAATGTTGGTAGCGTGATCGCCGATGCGTTCAAAGTATTTTGCGATCATCAGCACATCTATCACAGCCGCCGGTTCGCTCTCTTCCTTTTTCAGCATCTGAACCAGCTCGTCGCGCACATGGACGAACATATCGTCCACCTCATCATCCTCTGCGATCACCTTCTGCGCCAAAGCGAGATCCCGCGCCACAAACGCATCCACCGATTCTTTTACCATACGGATCGTACTTTTAGACATCTCCTTAATATGTGTGTCGCAGAGCGGAGCGTCCGTTTGCTTTAAGCGATGCGTAATTTCCGCAATATCGGCCGCCTGATCGCCGATGCGCTCCATGTCGGTAATCATTTTTAACGCAGAAGAAATCGTGCGAAGATCTCTGGCAACCGGCTGCTGCTGCAATAGCAGCTTTAAACAGCGGGACTCAATATCGCGCTCCTTGCGGTCGACCTCGCTGTCGAACTCAATGGCGCTTTCCGCAAGCGACTCATCCTGCTTAAACAAAGCGCCCACTGCGCGGTCAATCGCATTTTCAATCAGCGCACCCATT
>UQQY01000054.1 GCA_900543295.1 uncultured Oscillospiraceae bacterium
CTTCCATGAGCTTTGCCACTGGAATACCGGTCCAGCGCTCAATGATGCGGGCGATTTCCTCATCGGTAACCTTATCGCGCAGAAGGGAATGACGGTTTACGGATTGTTCTGTTCTTTGTTCTTCCTCGGCAAGCTCCTTTTGCAGTTGCGGAAGCCGTCCGTATTTCAGCTCCGCCGCCTTGTTTAAATCATATTCCTGCTGGGCGCGCTCAATCTGCGCATTTATCGACTCGATTTCGGCGCGCAGACTCTGCACCTTGCCAATGGAGGCCTTTTCATTTTCCCATTTTGCCTTCATCTCGTTAAACTGGGCGCGCATCTCCGCGAGCTCCTTCTGAATCTCTGCAAGATGCTCTTTGGAAAGCGTGTCGTTCTCCTTTTGCAGGGCGGCTTCCTCAATCTCATGCTGAATGATGCGGCGCTGGATAACGTCCAGTTCCGTCGGCATGGAGTCGATTTCCGTACGGATCATCGCGCACGCCTCATCAATTAAGTCGATCGCTTTATCGGGCAAAAATCGGTCGGAGATATAGCGGTTTGAGAGTGTCGCGGCCGCAATAATCGCCTGATCCTGAATTTTGACGCCATGATAAACCTCATAGCGCTCTTTCAGTCCGCGAAGGATTGCAATGGTATCCTCCACAGTAGGCTCGTCAACCTGTACCGGCTGGAAACGGCGTTCCAGCGCCGGATCCTTTTCAATGTACTGACGGTATTCATCGAGTGTAGTCGCGCCGATGCAGTGCAGCTCGCCGCGCGCAAGCATCGGCTTTAACAGGTTGCCCGCGTCCATTGCGCCGTCTGTTTTGCCTGCGCCGACAATGGTATGCAGCTCGTCAATGAAGAGAATGATCCTGCCCTCGGATTTCTTGACCTCGTTTAAGACAGCCTTCAGGCGCTCCTCAAACTCGCCCCGGAATTTAGCGCCCGCAATCAGAGAGCCCATATCGAGCGAAAAAATCGTTTTATCCTGTAAGCTGTTCGGAACGTCGCCCCGCACAATACGCTGAGCAAGTCCCTCGGCGATAGCGGTTTTGCCGACGCCCGGCTCGCCGATCAGAACCGGATTGTTTTTCGTTTTACGGGAAAGGATCCGGATTACATTCCGAATTTCATCATCGCGGCCAATAACCGGATCGAGCTTCTGGCTGCGCGCCCGCTCAACTAAATCTGTGCCGTATTTCTTTAAAGCGTCGTATGTGCTTTCCGGCGAATCGGAGGTCACGCGCTGATTTCCCCGAATGGAGGAAAGTGTTTTAAGAAATATGTTTTTTTCAATATGATACCGCTCGAACAACCGCTTGACCGCATCGTTTGGATGATCGAGCATAGCCAGAAAGAGATGCTCGACGGAGACATACTCGTCCTTCATACTGTCGGCAATACGTTCCGACGCAGTGAGCATCCGGTCGAGCTCCTGCGAAACGTAAATTTTTCCTGCTTCACGGCCTGGACCGCTGACTGCGGGAAGCTGATCGCACAGCTTTTGTGTATCGTTTCGGAAAGCGTCCGCATCAATCTGCATAGAGGTCAGAAGCTGCGGAATCAATCCCTGATCCTGATTCAAAAGCGCAAGCAGGAGATGCTCCTCGTCCAAGCTCAAAGTCTGCCGCTCAATGGCAAGCTCCTGTGCGGACTGGATTGCTTCCAATGATTTTTGTGTGAATTTCTGAGCATTCATTTTTCATACCTGCCTTTCCAATATACCCTTCTCCTGAGTACATGCTTTATTCTATCCGCTTTTTATGATATAGCGTTGGCAAAAGTGTGAGCAAAGTGTTAATTTTAGCACTCTAATCGTCAGAGTGCTAAAATCAAGCCGGTATTTACCCCGCATTGAAAAAAAGAACAGGAACCAGATACGGTTAGGATTGACTTCATTGCCCTGCATGAATAGAATAGATGGTAATGCTTCCATGCGAAGCGTCGTTCGGGTGGGCTTAGACAGCCGACGCCCTATATATTCTACCAGCCGTCTTCTTATCCAGCACGCTTCCTTATAAAAGCAGGAGCAATTTCTCGGAGAGGGATAAAATACATGACAGATTTTCTTGTAAAGCTTTTTGTAAAAAATCATCAAGATACAGACAATACGGACGTCCGTACAAGCTACGGCGTACTCTCGAGCATTGTGGGAACCATATGCAACGTATTGCTTTTTACGGCAAAGCTGCTGATTGGTCTTTTTATGCACTCGCTCGCGATTATGGCGGATGCGTTCAACAATTTGTCGGACGCCGCCTCTTCGGTTATCAGCTTTGTCGGCGTAAAAATGGCGAATAAGCCGGCGGATAAGGAGCACCCTTTTGGTCACGGACGGATCGAATATATTGCAGCTCTAATCGTATCGTTCCTGGTCATCGAGGTCGGCTTTACTTTTTTTAAAAGCTCTATTGAAAAAATTCGGAACCCGCAGGAAATCTCTTTTGAATGGATCCCGTTTTTATTTCTGGTGCTCTCGGTTGGCGTAAAGCTGTGGATGTCCCTTTTTAACCGAAAGCTCGGAAAGCGGATTCAATCAAAAGTCATGCTGGCAACCTCTGCGGATTCTCTGGGAGATGTTATTACCACCAGCGCGACAATTGTATCTATTTTGATCTGCCATTTTACTTCCGTCAATATAGACGCTTATGCGGGGCTTTTGGTCTCCTTAATTGTTATGTGGGCAGGCATAAGCATTGCCAAAGACACGCTCGAGCCGCTGATCGGTCAGGGCGCCGATCCGGATCTATACCGCAGAATCACAAAAGAGGTCAAGGCCTATGACGGGATTGTCGGGACACACGATCTCATTGTGCACAACTACGGTCCCGGCAGAAGCATCGCCTCCATCCACGCTGAGGTACCAAGGGATGTGAATATCGAGGTGTCGCATGAAATCATCGATAAAATTGAGCGGGAGGTTGGTGCAAAGCTGAATATTCTGCTTGTTATCCATATGGATCCGGTGGAAACGCATGACGCCGAGGTCCTTGCAATGAAAGAAAAACTGAGCTGCATCATCGCCGCATTGGATCCGGAGCTGGCGTTTCATGATTTTCGGGTTGTCAAGGGACAGGAGCGGATCAATCTGATTTTTGATCTGGAAATCCCGTTTTCTTACGGACAAAAGGAAAGCGAACGTGTTGCCGGTCAGATCCGGGCTTTAATGAAAGAAATCGATCCAAGATTCGAATGTGTGATTGATATGGAGAAAAGCTTTATCGCCGCTGAGTGAGTAAGAGAAAACAGACGGTCTGCAAGCCGCCATATCACGCATGCCGCTCTAAAAAACAATAAAGTGCTGTCCCGCTTTATGTAGAAACGGAGAACTCTATGAAAATTACCTGTTTTGCGCGGCCCCCTAAATTTTTAAATCGGATGATTATGATGCTGATCGGCGTTTTTGTACAGGGCGTCGGCCTGTCTTTACTGATTCAAATCAATCTGGGAACGGATCCATGGACCAGCTTTGTACTGGGCATCTCAAAGGAGCTGCCCTTTACATACGGCACCTGGCAGCTCGTCTGCGCCGCCGTGCTTTTTCTGTTTGTCATTTTTTCCGATCTGAGTAAAATCGGTTTCGGCACCATCGGCAACATGGTGTGCGTGGGATACATTGCAGATCTGTTTGGGTGGATCTGGGGAAAAATCTTTCCCGCTGGATTCTTCGACAGCCCGCTTGCCTGCTGGCTGGTTCTTTTACCCGCTCTTTTGATTTTTCTCTCCGGCGCATCCGCCTATCTGTGCGCCGATCTCGGCGGTTCGCCTTATGACGTGCTGCCCTTTATCATTGCTGACCGCTTAAAGCGGATTCCTTTTAAAACAGTGCGCATCGCCTGGGATACGGCGTTTCTTGTACTGGGTTTTTTTCTCGGCGGACCGATTGGAATCGTCACAATCCTGATTGCCTTTTTCTTAGGGCCTGCAATTTCCTGGTTTCAAAAGAAGCTGGAAGTCTTTTTGCGCTGATCTGTGTTTTGCGCAGAACGGACTGCTTCCTGTACAGTAAAAAAAGAGCCGCCATAAGGTGGTTCTTTTTTTGACACTCTAAACAGGAACGGGCTATTCCTTTTTAAGAAATAGCCCGTTCCTGTATAAAAAGAGATTAAAGAAATGAAAGGATTATTAGCTGTGCTTGTGCTTTCTTACAAAGAATACGCCGAACAGAGCGCCTGCCGCGATCATCATGACCATTGCTGCAAAGCCTATGTCATAATCGCCGGTATCCGGAGATTCAGAATCATTGCCGTCGGTCGTCTTCTCAACAAGACCGTTGATCGCACCCTCGAGCTTATCATATGCATTCCAAAGCTCTTCAGCAGTCTCTGCGTTTGCGAGCGCGTCTCTTGCGCCTGTAAGCGCTTCGTCCAACGCCTTGAGGCTCTCATCGGTATATTTTGTGCCGCGGTCCATGCCTTCGACCGTCTCAATCAGAGATTCGAGGGCTTCACGCGCTTCTTCATAATCCGGATCATAAAGCTCGCCACCCTCTCCCACAACAAGAGTCAGCTCCTCATAGTGATCAGCGTCATGCTTGCCTGATGCAAAGTCGCGAATGCGGACGCGATAAGTGGCATCCTCGTTCGTATCGATTTCATTCATGAAGGTGTTTCCGGCCTCCGGCTTGCTCAGTTTCAGGAACGAAGAATACACAACCTCGGAAACCGGGCACTCTGCGTCGATGTCATAGTTCGGATCGACGAACTCTGCTTCCTTGAGTGCTTCCGGAGAGATTCCGCGAACCGTCTCGTAGAAGCCAAGCAGCGATGCCGGATGATATGTGCCTTCCTGTTTCTCTAAGAAAATCTCAGACGGAACCGCTTTTTCATAAAGGGCAGGCCGCTGATTTTCATAGGAAACGCCCGGGGTGTACATTGTATCCTGATAGCCGTACATCTCGAATTCCGTCATTTTTGCCGGAACGCCAGCACGCTCGTCAACAATAAAGCGATACCATGATGCTTTCACCGGTTTCTCCAACGTAATCGAAGTGGATGCGCCGGTATATCCGGTCACAACGCTGACATCCTCCCAAGTCTGACCGTCGTTTGAAGCCTGAAGTCTGAAGCTCTTATAGCAAACGTTCGGATCGTCATTCGGAACAAAGAAGCTATAAGAAATGACTTCCTGTTCATGACCAAAATCAATGTCGAAGGAAGCTGCATCTTTTGTGATCCAAGAGCAGCGAAATGCATTGGAATGATCCCCGTCAAGCAAATACCAGGTGCTTCCGAAACCATTTGCATTTACAATTTTCTGATTGAAGGCAACGTTCACTGCCTCAGAACCCAGAACACCGAAATCCGCCTGTCCTTCTGCGCGGGCAGCAACTGTGTTTGCAAATTCGCGTTCCGGCGTACCCTCAGACAGATCAAATTTTGCATTGGAAATATTCAGATACAGCAACTCTTCCAGTGCATCCGCATCCTCGCAGACGATCTTCTCGAGCGTTGTGTCCGCAAGAGAAACAGCGCGCAGAGCGGTGCAGCCGCTCAGATTAATCTCACTGAGCTTGACGTTCAGGCTGAAGGTGCCTTCCGGAATGGAAACCAATTCGGTACAATCCGAAAGGTTGATGGATTTAAGGTTTTTGAGATAACGGATACCGGTGAGGCTCTTAACATTTGTGCCAGAGAGATCAAGCGTTTCGATCTCATCCACCCTGTCTGCGGTCTTAGCGGCCGCGAGAACAGCTTCGCGCAGAGCCGAATCTGGGAAAAATGTCTCATCGATCGCTGTGCAGGTCATGCCGTCTTTATGGAACGGAACTTTGACTGCCTTCGATTTGTTGCCGGCATAATCCTCCAGAACAACTTCCATAACGCCGCTTACATCCGTGATGTATACGTTGCGCATATCGTCATAGCCGCGGATACCCTGGGTGTTTCCACTTCTGAATTTCACCGGCTCACCCTTGTAGTATGCGTAAATATAGTGCCAATCGTCCACACC
Organism: uncultured Oscillospiraceae bacterium; assembly: GCA_900543295.1. Lineage (GTDB taxonomy): Bacteria > Bacillota > Clostridia > Oscillospirales > Ruminococcaceae > Paludihabitans. The sequence goes on from UQQY01000054.1 coordinate 5,935, forward strand.
AGGTGACGGGAAGGAAAGCAGATTGTTTTTAAAGGTCAAATCCCGGTCGTATTCATCGCAGTAGTAATCCGGAAGTGTGCCAGCAATATCAGTAAAGCTGATGACATCGCCTGCTTTATCGAGCAGCGTAACGCGCAGGACATAACGGCTACCGTCTGCCATCGGAACTTCAATTGCGGTGGTATTTACATCACCGGATACTGTTTTTGTGAAGCTGTATTCCGGTTTTTCCGGGAAGGAAACGCTGATTTCAGCTTTGTCGTATTCAACCGATGCATCGAACGATACGTCGAAGTAGCCTGGATTTTCGGTAATTGTGACGTTCTCTGCCACATTAGCGCCATTTACAGAAACAACTGCCGGTGCACTCTCAATGCCGTCCTTACCGACTGCAGTTACCTGAATAGAAACCGTGCCGTTTGTGTTATAGAGATCTTTAATATAGTAGACGTCGTCATAAGTACCACCGAGGTAAATCTTGCTGCCATCCTCGTATACTGCATAGACGTTGTATCTCTGTACCTCGTCATAATCAGCGAGATTCCAAGAGAGATAAACCTCATCCGTGGTGAAGAAATTGTCAACTTTCAGTCCCTGCGGCGCAGTCGGTGCTTTAACCGAGCCATCCGAAATGCGGATTTCGCCGATGTTCATCTGATAGTTCTGAATGGTGCCTTCGTTTGTATCAAATGCAAGTCCAAAACCTGCAAGCGTTCTGCCGACAAATGCCGAGAGATCAAGTGTTTTACTGACCCAGCCATTCGTCTGACGGTTTGCATTCGGAACGGTTACATATTCGATTGTTTCCGGCTGATCCTCAAAGATCAGACCAATGCGCATTTCACTGTCATCCGTTTTCGAGGTCTTGTTGTAAACCAAAGACAGCTCGGAATCTTTATTGATGGAAAGCTTTGTCTTGTACAGACGGATAAAGTTTTCTGCATCCAACGGACCTCTTACAACAAGCGAGCTGCCGCCATTGTAGCCGCCGACCTGTGTCAGATCAAACGCAGCATTGTATTTTGTGCCGTAATCGAAATCGACCTGAACGCGAGTGCCTTCCGTCTCGATCCACCACTGCCATGTCGGCAGGATGTCCTGAATGTTGATATTCGACCACTCATTATCATTCGAAACCGCACCGTTTAGAAAATACTGCATACCGTGACCGGTGTTGAAGTTTGTGTAAAAGTTAGAACCATTAATGACCGAACGCTCGGAAATAAACGCTGCAAGTCCTGGCCAAGCCTGCTGATCGCTGCCCTCGTTCGGAGTACCGCGATTCGGATTGTTTGCGGTCTGATACGGATCGGTGGTTGCGCTCAGGATTCCTGCGAGGATCTCCTCCGTTGTCATGGAAGCGGAGTCAAGTGTGCCTTTGCCGCGATCATAGGTCGGCATATCCGCCGAACCGGACCACCATCCGCGCTCACGGGCAAAGACATATTTCTGATAATTTGGATCAGCACGGCGGTTGTCTGCATAGGAATCGCGTCCCATGTGACCGAAAAGCTGCTCATCGATATGGTTTCTGCAGGTGTCGTTGCCGAGACTTGCAATGCCGGGCGCGGAACCAAATTTTCGTCAAGCAGGTTGTACAGTGTGCCGCGTGTTCCGGAGAATCCGGTCTGCCCGGCTTCGAGTGTCTGGAATACGACCTCTTTCGAATCGAGTCCGATCGCTTCCATTTCGGAAACGCTTGCATCAACCTGCTCCTTGGTCGGATCCGGGTTCATGTAAAGCGAGGTTGCGGCACGGTTTCCTTCTGTATCCTTTAACCAGTAGCTGAAAGCGCCGGCATTCTTTTCGCCGTAGTCCATGCTGCCCCATCTCGACTGGTTGTTCGGGCCGTACAGGCAGGAAGCATATGCTTGAATATACAATCCCTTTTTGGTCATAGCGCGGCAAAATTCTGCATAAAGCGGCATTTCCTCTGGCTGCAAATCCTCCTCTGCATTGATGAAGTAGCCGTCGAAGCCATAATACTCCGCAATCTCAACGAGTTTGTCCGCAATTGGAAATCTACCGTCTTCATCTTTGTAGACAAAATCCTGCGTATGCTCCGTTCTCGGGAAAAAGATGCATCCCAATGCCTTCACACCGTTTTTGTGCGCAGCATTTGTGTATGCCGGATTCGGTAGATTTACAACACCAAATTCAAATTTGCCATTGCTCTCACCTTCCGGCGTATACAGACTGTTCGACTGCGGATTGGTCGCTAATCCGTGCCAAGAAGCATGAACGTCCAGGTACTGCCAGAAATTGAATAGATACTGTGAAAAGTCGTCATTATATTGATACGATTCAAAATACCCAATGCCATAATCACCCGTCAGAGCGAGACTCTGCACATCCTGATCCAGTAATGGATTGGCCTGTGTCGCGGTAAAAGCCTCGTTGCGCTCTTGCAGAGGAACACGCGACCGCATAAACTCAGCGTATTCATCTGTATCCGGGGACCAATTCAGGATGTCTTCTCTGTTGTAGCCATGAGCGGTAGGCTGATTCTCGCCCACATAACCCTGCTCTCCTTCACGTCTTGGCAATGTGCCGCCTCCTGCAAAAACCGTTCCCGCACTGCCTAACAGCAAAGAAGCCGCGAGAATAGCAGACACGATTTTTTTACCTGTTTGTGTTCTCATTTTTAATGTCATCCTCCTCTTTATTGCCCTCTGGTGTCATATATGGCCGTCCGGAATTTTAAGCAAGCATATATGTAAGGACAAATAATGTATATACATTGTAGTGTCTATTATGAACCACTTATCTAATTTTGTCAATACATTTTTTGCGCTTTTTATTAATTTCGATGTATTTCGGCGTTTTAACATCAAAACTTTTCCTTATGATAGGCCTATATCAAAAAAATCCGGATGCAAATGCATCCGGATTTTTCATTTCTTCTTTTAGGGCAAACGAATTACTCTACGTCCTCGTCCTCGGAAACGGGCTCTCTCTTCTGCTCATTTTCTGAAAGGAGCGCGCGCATGGACAGGCTGACACGTTTTTTATCGGTATCGATTGCAATAATCTTGGCATCGACTTCTTCCCCAAGCTTTAACACGTCTGCAATCTTTTCAACATGCTGGTTCGCAATCTGCGAAATATGAATCAGGCCGTCAACACCCGGAATAATTTCGGCAAATGCACCGTATGTTGCAAACGAAACGATTTTAACCGTCACAACATCGTCAACAGCATATTTGGTGGTAAAGATTGTCCACGGATTGTCGCAGTCTTTTTTGTAGCCCAAGGAAATCCGTTTTTTCTCCTTATCGAAATCTTTGATATAAACCTCGACCATATCGCCGACATTTACGATCTCAGACGGATGCTTTACCTTTTTCCAGGCAAGCTCAGTCACATGGATCATGCCGTCAATGCCGCCAAGATCAACAAACGCGCCGTAGGAAGTCAGGGATTTGACCTCTCCGGTATAAACTTTACCGACTTCAACCTCTTCCCAGAACTTCTCCTGTTTCGCTTTTCTCTCTGCATTCAATACTGCTCTGACAGAGCCTTTTGCACGGTTTCTGTTCTCGTTTACTTCGATGATCATTAAGCGCACCTGTTTTTTGAGCAGTGTGCTCAAATCCTCTACTCTTGTATTGGAGCAGTGCGGAGCCGGAATGAAAATTTTCGTGTTGCAGGTATAAGCAAGAACGCCGCCGCGTACCACATCGGTGATAACTGCGTCCAGAATGGTGCCGTTTTCATACGCCTCTTTGATCTTCTCAAAGCCCTTCTGTGCGTCGCAGCGCTTTTTGCTCAGGGTTACAATCCCCTCCTGATCGTTTACTTTAACAACGGAAAGCTCGATCTCGTCGCCTTTTTTAACAAGCTCTTCGATTTTCGCGTTCGGATCGTCGGTCAGCTCCTCTGCCGGAACAATGCCGGCCTGTTTTGCGCCGATATCGACGTGTACTTCATTCGGGGCAACGGATGTGACAACGCCTGTCACGCGCTTGCCGTTATAAATTTTTTCGCTTTCCAGCGACTGCTCCAGCAAGGTCGCAAAATCTTCGTTTTCCTCATTTCTTAAAATCTCACTCATCGTTTTAAGAACCTCCTTGATTATATGAGCCGGCGTTGACGCTCCGGCGGTGATACCAATTTTATCATAAGCAGATAAGCCGATGTCCCTGAGTTCAGCGCTCGTTTCGATCAAAACAGTCGGGCAAAAGCTTTCACAGAGCTGTTTGAGCTTTTGCGTGTTTGAACTGTGCCGTCCGCCGATCACGAGCATCAGATCACTATGGGCGGCAAGCTCTGCCGCCTCGCTCTGACGTTCACTGGTCGCACAACATATTGTATCAAAAATCTCGATGTTTGTATAGTGTTTTCTTGCAACTTCAAAGCAATCCCGCCAAAAAGTTGTGTGATATGTCGTTTGCGCCACCAGAATACAGGGCGGATTTTGGCTATTTTTAAGTGTTTCGAGGCGCTTCTGTAATTCGTCTGCGTTTCGCACCACAAACACATTTTCTCCTGCATGTCCCCTGATTCCGACAACCTCCGGATGATCCGGATCGCCTGCGATCAAAACGGTCTTTCCTTCTGCTGCGGCTTTCGCTACAATCCGATGGATTTTAGCAACAAAAGGGCACGTCGCATCCGCATAGGAAATACTGCGGGATTCCATTTCATCATATATGCTCTGTTCTACGCCGTGCGAACGGATCACCACCGTTTCACCGGGCTCCGCCTCCCCCGGCGAAACGATAATCCGCACCCCGCGTGCTTCAAGCTCTGCTACAAGCTGTGGATTGTGGATAATCGGACCGAGCGTGGCGACACGTTCTCCCTTATCAAGCAAATCGTATACCAGATTTACCGCACGATTTACGCCAAAGCAGAAACCGGCCGTTTTGGCAAGCGTAAAAGTCACGGAACCTCAACCCCCAAAAGCCCGGCGATTCCTTGGGCCAGCAGCTTATTCGCCGCACGCAACTCCGTCTTGCTTTGCCCGGTAAGACCAAGCGCGCTGTTTTCAATCGGTATGCCAAACGTCACCTTGACATGTTTGCGCAAGAAGCGGCGCTTTTCATACTGGATACAGGCCGGAAGCAAATCCGCACCCGTCTTGGACGCCACGACCACTGCGCCCGATTTTAAACGATGCAGCTTTCCGTCCTTAAAACGCGTGCCTTCAGGAAAAATGCCCAGCACGCCGCCGTCTTCCACAACCTTGACCGCATTCTGGATAGCAGTCTGGTCTCCCTTCCCGCGCGCTACCGGAAAAGCGCCGAGTGCGCGGATGACTCCGCCCAGCACCGGAATTTTAAACAGCTCCTCCTTTGCCATAAAACGAAGCTGTTTGTGAAACGCGAGGCCAAGCATCACCGGATCCATATCGCTCACATGATTGCTCGCCATGATATATCCTTTATTCTGCGGCAGTTCGGCACGGTATTCCGCCTCCACCTTATAAAATGGCCAGAGCACCACCTGAACAATCCTTTTTGCTACGCCGTAAAACGCCATTTTTAGCTCTCCCTCTTTTCATACATCGGTATTTTTCCCTTAAAACGTTCGACGAATAGAAAACAACAATTATATTTTTGAAAGATCCGCGCTTTCTTACAATGCGCGACGGATCAGCGAAATAATTTTCTCCACGGATTCCTCAAACGATAAATCCGTCGTATCCACAAGCACAGCGTCCTCCGCCTGTTTAAGCGGCGCGGCGGCACGATGCGCTTTCGTTCGGGGCAACGGTCACCACTCCCGCCTCGTGGCTCGAGCAACTTTGGGATGTATGGGGCGATGGGCGA
>UQQY01000055.1 GCA_900543295.1 uncultured Oscillospiraceae bacterium
CACCCCACTTGTTAGATAGTATATCATACTTGTCTAACAAATGGGGTGCAGTTCATTTTCGCATGGTTCTCTTTTTATCCTTTCAGCCTGAACGCCTCTTTTGTCATCTCGTACCGGCATTCGTCCATTTTCACACCGTCAAACCGTTCAAACGCTTTCTCAAAATAGCCTGTGTATGAAAAACCAAGCTTTTCGATCACACGCTTTGACTGCATGTTAAACGGGAAATGACCGACCGTCACTTTGCTGAGTCCCAGTTCTTCAAATGCAAACCGAAGAACCGCCTCTGCCGCCTCTGGCATGATTCCCCTGCCCCAGTATTTCTCTGACAGAACGTAACCAAGCTCCCGCACGTTCTCTTCCCTCGTCTTATGCAGGCCAACCGAACCAATCGGGCGGCCTTCCTCTCTGAGCACAAGCGCCCAGGTTTCATCCTCTTCTATGAACATGCGGATAATTGATTCTGACTCTGCGACGTTCTCATGCGGCTTCCATCCGGCTCTCGGTCCGACTTTTTCCCCTCTGGCATATGAAAACATCGCTTCTGCATCCTCAAGCCGCCAGGCGCGCAGAATCAGCCTCTTGGTCTCAAGCGTCCGCATCCCGTCTCACTCCTTTCAAAAACGCCGGACTGAGAAAGTCCGGCGTTTTTCCGTTTTTGCTGATTACCGCTCCAGCGAAATGAATCCAACCTTTTTATAGACCTTGGACAGCGTGCGTACTGCCAAACGGTTTGCACGCGCCGCACCGTCGGTGTAGCATTCTTTCAAATACGCCTTGTCTGCAAGCAGACGCTCATACTCTTTTTGAATCGGCAGCAGCGTCTCCGCCACTGCGTTTCCGACCTGCTCTTTAAAATAGCCGTAGCCCTTGCCGTCAAACTCCCGTTCAATCGCGGCAAAATCCGCGCCTGTTACGGCGGAATAAATCGTCATAAGATTGTTGATGCCGTCTTTGCCCTCCGCATAGCGCACAGATGCATCGCTGTCGGTCATAGCGCGCTTGAATTTCTTTACAATAACCTCCGGCTTATCAAGAATCGAAATAAAGCCGTTCACATTTTCATCCGACTTGGACATCTTCTTCGCCGGATCGGCAAGCGACATAACCTTTGCGCCTGTTTTCGGAATATAGGCGTCCGGAACAGTAAACGTATTGCCGCGCGCGTTGTTAAAACGGATTGCAATATCGCGCGCAATTTCCAGGTGCTGCTTCTGATCTACGCCGACCGGAACAAGATCCGTTTGATACAAAAGGATGTCCGCCGCCATCAAAACCGGATAGGTGAACAGACCTGCGTTTACATTGTCCGGGTGCTTAGCACTTTTATCCTTAAATTGCGTCATCCGTGAAAGCTCGCCGAACTGCGTATAGCAGGAAAGGATCCATGAAAGCTGCGCGTGCGCTGGGACATGGCTTTGAATATACGTGATCGTTTTCTGCGGATTCAGCCCGCAGGCCAGAATCAGCGCATAGCTTTCCAGAATCTGCTTCCTGAGCGCCGCGGGATCCTGTCTCACGGTAAGAGAATGCTCGTCTACAATGCAGTAAATGCAGTTATAGTCGTCCTGAAGCGCGTTCCAATTGCGCAGCGCACCGATATAGTTGCCAAGCGTCGGCATACCCGTAGGCTGAATCCCGCTGAATATAATCTTTTTTCGCTCTGTTTGCTGTTCCATTGTCTTCTTCTCCCTTACTGTCACGGAATTGATGCTCAGCCAATCTGCTTTGCAAGACCGCCCAAAATCTCCACGCCTTTGACAAGCTGCTCATCCGTCGGCGTAGAGAAATTCAGACGGAAGCACTGTGTTTTATCGGTATCATTCGGCATAAACGCCGTACCCGGCACGACGGCTACCTTATTCTTGACCGCATTCAGGCAAAAGGCCGGCATATCCACGCCATCCGGCAGACGGCACCAGATAAACAGACCGCCCTGAGGCTCGTGAAACGTAATGCTGCCGCCCAAATGCGCACGAAGACCATCGATCATCAAACTGCTCTTATGCCGGTATATTCCGCGAAGCCGTTCAAGGTGCGCCGCATAATCGGCCTCTTTCATAAAGCGATAGCAAATCATCTGACTCAGTATCGAGGTATGCACCGTGCTTGCCTGCATGCAGACAACCACCTTTTGGATTGCCTCCTTGGGCGCAAGCAGGTATCCTACGCGCAGTCCCGGCGACAGCACTTTTGAAAAGGTCCCCGCATAATAGACGATTCCCTCGGTGTCAAGCGTTTTGATCGCCGGAATATCCTCTCCTGCAAAGCGCAGCTCTCCGTAGGGATTGTCCTCCAAAATCTTCACGCCATGCTGCAGGCACAGTGCATAAACTGCTTTCCGCTTGACAAGGCTCATGGTAGCGCCGGACGGATTCTGAAAATTCGGGATCGTATATAAGAATCTGGCGCTGGGGTTTTCTTTAAGCGCCTGTTCAAGCGCATCCACCGAGATTCCGTCCTCTTCCACCGGAACACCCACAAGCTTTCCTTCATAGGACTTAAAGGAATTCAAACTGCCGATAAAGCTCGGATTTTCGCACAAAACCACATCGCCCGGATCGCACAGCGTCTTGCAGGTAAGCTCAATCGCCTGCTGTGCGCCTGCCGTGATAACGATGTCGTCAAGCTCTGTTCCGATGTTATGCCGCGCTTTTAAGTCCTCCCTGAGCAGTGCGCGCAGCGGGGAATATCCCTCTGTTACGCTGTACTGCAACGCGGCGATCGGCTCCTCATTGAGAATCTCGGCAGTAATTCTTTTTACCTCGTCTACCGGAAAGGCCTCCGGCGCGGGATTTCCCGCCGCAAAGGATATGACGGAGGGATCCGCCGTAAATTTCAAGATTTCACGAATGGCAGAGGCCTGAAGCCCGTTCATTCGTGCAGCAAAAGCGTTGTTCGTCATGCAAGCTCTTTCCTTTCTACCACAATAACCTGGCATCAGCACAGTATCAATTTAAAGTATGATTGCTGTTTATTATACTACTCCTGCGTCTGCTCGTCCAGTGTTTTCGAGAAAGCGTCCATAAATTCAGCTAAAAATGCATCCACTTCGGGCATATGCATGTTTTTTACGGCCTGCCAGAGTCCCCGCTCCGCATCTGCAAATTCCATATTGCCGCTTCTGCGCTCCTCAATGCATTTGATCAGCGCGGAAAGCTTATCCGCCGCCTTTACAAAGCGCCGGCATTCCGCGTCCTCGTTCTGCGCGCATAAAAGCGGGAGATAGGCTCCCCGCAGATCCTCCGGCAGCGCGTCTAACAGCGTGCGGTTGGCCTCGGCCTCCACCTCTTTATATGCAGCGGTAATACGCGCGTTGTGATACTTGACCGGCGTGGGCATATCGCCCGTAATAATCTCGCTCGCATCATGAAACATGGCAAGCACGGCCGTCCTCTCCGGATCAACGCTCCGATGAAAGCGCGTCTGTCCGATTACTGCAAGCGCATGCGCCAAAATCGCCGTATCGATGGTATGCTCCGCAAGCGTCTCCCGCTGCGTATTGCGCATCAGGGACCAGCGGTCAATATATTTCATGCGTAAAAGCATGGAAAAAAATCCGGATGCCATAAAAGAACCTCCCCTGTATGTGCCGTTTTCTGTCCCTTATTGTAACAGAAAGGCGCTTTGCTTGCAAACAAAACTGGTTCTTGCTATAATGCAGACAGGCTGATGCAATAAATTCCGGTATGATCCTCATACTTTTCCTGCGAAACAAAGAAAAAAGGAGACGAATCCATGACTTTATCGAAACGGCGGCTGACTTGCGCTTTCCGAACGGACGGCTACCTCTTCACCTTTCTCTTTGGGCTTTTGCTCTCATTTCTGATCTTCCTGCCGTTTCTCATACTGGACCGCGGCCTTTTCCTCTATTACGGCGATTACAATGTCCAGCAGATTCCATTTTACTCCCTGGCGCATGACGCTGTTCAAAGCGGACAAACCGGATGGAGCTGGCTTACCGATCTCGGCGCAAATTTTGTCGGAAGCTATTCCTTTTATCTTTTGGGGAGTCCGTTTTTCTGGATCACGCTGCTGTTCCCCTCCGGCGCGGTTCCCTATCTGATGGCGCCGCTTTTGATGCTCAAATTCGCGCTTACGGGCGTTACCGGCTGCGCATTTCTCCGCCGCTTTGTAAAAAACGGACATACCGCAGTATTCGGCGGACTTTTGTACGCCTTTTCCGGCTTTAACCTTTACAATATCTTTTTTAATCATTTTAATGAAGTGGTCATGCTGTTTCCTCTGCTGCTGATTGCCATGGAGGAATTGATGGTAAACCGCCGCCGCGGACTGTTTGCCCTGACGGTAGCGCTTTGCGCTATCGTCAACTACTATTTCTTCTTCGGCGAAGTTTTGTTCTGTGTGCTGTATTACTTTGTCCGCGGTATGCTTTCAAAAGACTTCCGATTGAGCCTCAAAAGCTTTGCCTCTGTCGCGTTAGAATCCGTCATAGGGCTTTTGCTCTCCGCCGTATTGCTCCTGCCAAGCGTGCTGGTCGTTTTAAGCAATCCGCGCACCAGCGAGTATCTAAACGGCTTCAATCTCTTGTTCTATGGCAATTCCCAGCGCTACGGCCTTATCCTTTCCAGCTTTTTCTTTCCGCCGGACGTGCCGGCAAGACCGAATTTCTTTCCGGATTCCAATGCAAAGTGGTCGTCCGTCTCCATGTATCTGCCTCTTGTCTCCATGACGGGCGTCATCGCCTATTTAAAGGGAGCAAAGAGAACGTGGCTCAAGCGCATCCTCTGCATTTGCTTTGTTATTTGCTTTATTCCGGCGTTAAACGCAGCGTTTTCGCTTTTTAATTACAGCTATTATGCGCGCTGGTTCTTTATGCCCCTTCTGCTGATGGCTCTCGCCACCTGCATTGCGCTTGAGGATATGCCCGAGCATTTTCCCTCTGCGTTTCGATGGACTGCGGTTTTCATCGGCGCTTTCGCGCTGATCGGCATTCTTCCGAAAAAGGCCAACGACGAATATGTATTTTTTTCCCTGCCGTCTGATTCCGGCCGTTTCTGGGTCTATGTGCTGATCGCCGCCATCTCGCTGATCTGCTGTATTCTGCTTTACTCGCTTCGCAGCAGGCCGAAGCTTTTATTCCGGTGCGGAACCATCTCGCTTGCCGCCGTCACTTTGCTGACAGGCATTTTCATGCTTGCAGCGGGACGGGGCTCCGGCAGCCGGTATGACGAAGTTGTTACACGAGCCTTAAACGGCGGACAAAATCTCTCTCTCGACGATTCAGAAGGTTTTTACCGGATCGATACGTTCGACGAGCTTGATAATCTCGGTATGTTTTGGCGCCTGCCGACGATCAATGCCTTTCATTCGGTCGTTCCCTCCTCCATCATGGACTATTATGAATGGATCGGCGGCGAACGCGGCGTCGCCTCCCGTCCGGAGCCTTCCCTTCTGGGCGTGCGCGGCCTTTTAAGTGTAAAATATGCTTTTTCCGATTCTGCCGACTATGTTCCGATGCCAGGCTTCACAAAAACCGGTACGCAAAACGGATACGACGTTTATGAAAACGAATATTATGTTCCCATGGGCTTTTCCTACGATTACGTTATAACGGAGGAACAGATTGAAGCGAATCCGGCGGCAAGCAAGGATCGGCTTTTACTGCGCGCGCTGCTTTTATCCGACGCGGATTATGAGACAGTTTCCGACATCCTCCCGATGCTCTCTGATGAGGAGGCGGCAAACGGCGATTATTCCAACGAGATGTATTTTGACGACTGCCTTGCAAGAAGGGCGGAATCTGTCGATACCTTCTCCTACGATTTCTATGGCTTTACGGCTGAGACCTCCTATGCGGAAGAGCGCGTCGTTTTCTTCAGTGTTCCGTATGAATCCGGCTGGAGCGCAGAGGTAAACGGCGAGCCTGTCCGCATTTTAAAGGCGAACGCGGGCTTTATGGCAGTGCGCGTTCCGTCCGGCGCAAGCACCATTCGTTTCACTTACCATACGCCCGGCCTTGCAGCAGGGATTATTATTTCCTTGGTGGCACTTCTGCTGCTTCTGTGCTATCTGCTGCTGTTCCGCTTTTTAAGGAAGCGGAACAGATGCGCTCCGCCGCTCAAATACGCACACCGCTATACGGCAAAAAACATGCCGAAGACCACGGCGCACGAAGCATATCTCGCGTATCTTTCACAAAAGGATCCAAAAAATCAGACCGATTCGCAGGATTAGCGGCAGGTTGATTGCTTTCCTCTTTCAAACGTTAAGGGATATGCTTTCTAAAATGATGGTGTGCGCATGACACGATCGTTTTTATCACGTCAGTTGTTCCGGAATCCTATTCCGCGTTTCTTTACAAACCTGCCATTGCTTTTTCAAAATAAAATGGATATACTGAATGAGGTGCAGTCCTTTACGGCCGCACCTCATTTTCCCTTATGGTTCGCTGAAAAAAGGAGCGCGTCTCTATGTATCCATCCGCTATTATCCGTGATATTACCAATTTTATTTTCTGCGAGGACATCCCATCCCCTGCCGATATTATCCTGGTTCCAGGCGGCGGCTATCCGGAAATTGCGGAACGTGCAGCCGCTCTTTTTCGAGAGGGCTTTGCGCCGCTTGTTCTTCCGTCAGGAAAATACAGTGTGAAAAAAGGATTTTTTCCCGGCGCGCTTTCCAAAGAAACGCAGTATGACGGGGATTTTGATACCGAATGGGAATTTCTAAAGCATGTTCTTATGCAAAACGGTGTGCCAGAAGAGGCCGTTCTTAAAGAAGACCGTGCAACCTATACCTATCAAAACGCCATCTACTCGCGCGAAGTCACGGATGAGGCCGGGCTTTCTATTGAAACGGCCATTCTCTGTTGTCAGGCGTTCCATGCAAGGCGCAGTTTGTCCTATTATCGTCTTTGCTTTCCTGAAACAAATTTTCTCGTCTGTCCTGCCATCACCAAAGGAATTTCCCGCAGCACATGGTTTCAAACCGAAGACGGCGTCGATACGGTTTTAGGGGAACTTTCCAAGTGCGGCAGTCAGTTTGGCGATGCAATTAAGACCTCGCTGTCACTCGGCTCACATGAAGCCGCTTTTCCACCTGAAGTTCAATAGAAAAGAGGAATGTTTATGCAGCTTGGCTTTTCATATATCGGCTTTCTGTTCCTGCTTCTTTTATTTATTCCAAACATTTTCTGGACGAAGAATAAGCCATCAGGCTATGAACAGTCTACAGAGGATGAAAGCCGGATTCTTCTTGTACTAGAACGTACTGGTGAAATCTTGGTTACCTGTACGGCGCTTATCTTCTCCGATTTCAATTTTCATCCGCTTTCTCGCTGGTCGTTGTGGCTCGCCGCAGCGGTTCTCTGCATGATTCTCTACGAACTCTGGTGGATCCGGTATTTCCGCAGTCCAAAAGCACTCGCTGATTTTTACAGCGGTCTCTGCGGTATTCCTGTCGCTGGTGCGGTTTTGCCGGTTATGGCGTTCCTCCTGCTTGGTATCTATGGCAAAAATCCAATCCTAATTGGTGCGGATATTTTGCTCGGTATCGGACATATCGGTATCCATCTTCAGCATCTGCATCAGTGCAGACAGGTTTCATCATGACAAATGATACATAAAATGTAGATTTGCATGTTTGTTCACAGTTTTCAAAACGCTTCTTTCATGCAGAAGGAAAATTAACTCTTGACTGTATGCAGAATTTGTGATATAGTATTTTTCGCAGTCAAGAAAGCTGCTGGTATGGCTCAGTTGGTAGAGCAGCGCATTCGTAATGCGCAGGTCGTCGGTTCGAGTCCGACTACCAGCTCCAAAATGCACAGCGTCGGAAGATACTGTGCATTTCGTTTTATCATAAGAAAAATGCGAGAATGATACTTGAAAAAGGATAAAATATCTGCTATAATATTTTTCGCGTTGATTGGATGTTCTTTATTATATGGAAGCGTATCGAAGTGGTCATAACGGGCCTGACTCGAAATCAGGTAGTCCTCACGGGCTCGTGGGTTCGAATCCCACCGCTTCCGCCAAATAAGAACGCTAATTTTGATACAAAGTTAGCGTTCTTACTTTTTGCCCAAAAAGCCTTATTCCACTGTCTTTTTCAGACTTTTACAGTCTTTCATAGTTGCATGAAACCGTCACGAGAGCGTTCCGTGGCGACTTTTTTCGTTTTTGAGAGCAAAATTGGGTAAAGCCCTAAAAGTAATCGTTCAATTTTAGGGTATTCATTCATTTTTCAATTAATCGTTCAAAGATAGCAAAACGGCAAATTAAAAGCACATTGCGCCTCTGCAATTAGAGGTTCAATGTGCTTTTTACATCGTATTCATTAAATCAAGCAGCAGTTGTTTTTGCTTGTCCGTCAAGGAACTCCACCTGAAAGACAACTCCTGCTGTTCAGGCGTTAGTGCATGAGGCTCATCGCCTTCCGAGAAGGAGCTGTACCTACGCCGAAGGATAGCTGAAATGCGCAGTGGAGAAATTGGAGATATACGGGCGAGATAATTTGCCGCGGTGGTTCGTTGATAAATAAGCGATACCTATATAACTGTATAGCACAAAATAAGGAATGCAGTTATTTATTTTATAGATGGTTTTATTATCCTTTCCCATCAATTAAAAAGTTTAAAAATCCGAAACTTTTCGGCCCCTTGACAAAGTGAACCGAAGTGGATATAATATATATCAGTGATATATATCACTGATATATCAGGAGGAAGCTATGAGCGAGGCAGAACAAACAACGCTGGAAAAAATCCATGCAGCGGCAAAAGAAGCGTTTATGGAATACGGATATAAGTCGGCATCTCTTCGGAGCATAGTAAAGACAGCAGGCGTTACGCTGGGCGCCTTCTACGGATACTATAACAGTAAAGAAGAGCTTTTTGAAGCGCTGGTCGGCGAGCAGTACAATCATTTTATAACGTGTTACCGCAAAGCACAGACGGATTTCGCAGCGCTGCCCCAAAAAGAGCAGGTGGAGCATATGAGCGAGATCTCAGGCGACTGCATGAAAGAAATGCTGCTATACGCATATGAGCATTTGGATGAATTTAAGTTGATTTTGTGCTGTTCCGACGGAACACGTTTTTCCGGAATGATTGACGAAATGGTGGAAATTGAAACAAAGGCTACTCACGACTACCAGGAGGTATTAAACGGGCTTGGCAGACCATCACCGGAAATTGATCCGAGGCTCGAACACATTCTAATAACCGGAATGTTCGGAACCTTTATGGAACTGATTATTCACGAAATGTCTCTGGAGCAGGCACTCAGTTACTTAAAGGAAATGCGTGCGTTTTATACCGCAGGCTGGATGAAAATTATGGGGCAGGCTTAAGCCCTATAATTTTTGACCAAGAGTTAGCGATAACTAACTATAAATCAAGGATATCCGAAATCGGCTGCAGCGATTTTGTGTATCATAAATTTTTTCACAAGGAGGACTGGAAGTGAAGAAACATAAAAATCTTTCAGAGCTTATGCGCTATGCAGGCAGGCATAAGTATCTTACTTATGCGTCGCTTGTGTTATCGGTTGTCAGCGCGGTTTTGGCGCTGCTGCCGTTTGTCTTCATCTTCTTTATCATTAAAGAAGTCATCGAGGTTGCGCCGAACTATTCACAGGCTGTTTCTGTTGTGCATAACGGCTGGATGGCGGTACTGTTTGCCCTGATTTCCATTCTCGTTAATGTAGGGGCATTGATGTGTTCCCATCTGTCAGCGTTCCGTATAGCGGGAAATCTGCGAAAAACACTGATGGGACATATTGCAAAGCTTCCGCTCGGCTTTATCGGAGAAATGGGAAGCGGAAAAATCCGCCGCATCGTTCACGATAGCAGCGCGGCAACCGAAACTTATCTTGCCCACCAGCTGCCGGATATGGCGGGAGCTATTACGACGCCGATTGGCCTGATCGTTATGCTGTTTCTGTTTGACTGGCGGTTCGGACTGATTTGCCTCGTTCCGGTTCTTCTCGGCTTTGCGGCAATGTTCAAGATGGCAGGACCGAAAATGGCGGAGGATATGAAACACTATCAGAATGCACTGGAAAATATGAATAACGAAGCGGTGGAATATGTACGAGGCGTGCCTGTCGTAAAAACCTTTGGTCAGACCGTACATACCTTTAAGCGCTTTAAAGGCTCGATAGACAGCTACTATAAATTCTGTATATCCTACTGCAAAAAGTGCCGTATGCCGATGCTGATGTATACCGTTTTTATCAACAGCGCTTTTGCCTTTTTAATCACTCTGGCGCTGATTCTTGCAAGCGGTGAAGCCGTCACGCAGTCAATACTCCTCAGCTTCATTTTCTATGTCATTTTCACGCCTGTAATCTCTACCTCCATGACAAAGGTTTTGTTTATGAGCGAAAACGGAATGATCGTAAGCGACGCGCTTACTCGTATTCACTCCATATTGGATATGAAACCTCTGCCTGATGCGCAGAGACCGGCGTCACCGAAAAACAGCTCAGTGGAATTCAAGAATGTTTCTTTCCGATACAGCGGTACGGAAAACGATGCGCTAAGTGATATTTCATTCAAGGTAAACCCAGGCGAAACCGTTGCGCTTGTCGGACCGTCCGGCGGCGGGAAATCCACTGCCGCAGGGCTTATTTCACGGTTTTGGGATGTTACAAACGGAGAAATCACGGTCGGCGGCGTAAATGTAAAGAATATCAGAAAATCCGAGCTTATGGAAACCGTGTCCTATGTTTTTCAGGACAGCAGACTCTTAAAAGCCTCTATCTTTGAAAATGTGAGACTGGCAAGACCGAATGCTTCAAGGAGCGAAGTGGAAATTGCTTTGCACAAAGCACAGTGTGACGATATTATCGAAAAACTTCCTGACGGAATGGATACGGTAATCGGCACCAAGGGCGTTTATCTTTCAGGCGGCGAGCAGCAGCGCATTGCCATTGCCCGCGTCATGCTGAAGGACGCGCCGATCATTGTTTTGGACGAGGCGACCGCCTTTGCCGATCCGGAAAATGAATCCCTTGTACAGCGTGCTTTTGAGGAATTGTCAAAGAAGAAAACCGTGATTATGATCGCGCACCGTTTAACTACGGTCAGAAATGCAGATCGGATATTTGTATTAAAAGACGGAAAAATCGAGGAATCCGGCACGCACGATAAGCTGTCACAGGGCGGCGGTTTATATGCGAAAATGTGGCAGGATTATCAGACCTCGATTAGCTGGAAGGTTGGAGGTGCAGTATGATAAACAAATTGATGAAACGGTTTGCACTTTCAAGGGAAGGTGCAAAGGGACTTGTGATTGCAACTCTGGCGTGTACGGCCAGCGACCTTATATTGATGTTCCCTGTTGGACTGCTGTATTTTGCGGTCAATGACTTTATGAACGGCGCAGTCCCCAAGAGCCACTATGTGTTCTACGGAATCGGAATTGTTGCCGCCCTTTTGCTGATTTTCCTCTCGGAGTTTTGGAAATATAACGCAACATACTTTTCTACCTATCGTGAATCGGGAAAATGCAGAATTCGGCTTGCGGAAAAGCTTCGCCGGCTTCCGCTGTCTTTCTTCGGCAAAAAGGACCTTGCGGATCTGACGAACACAATGCTCGGCGATGTGGCAACGACGGAGCAAATGTTTTCTCACTATGTGCCGCAGTATTATGCTTCTATTCTTTCCACTTGCATCATTGCCGTCAGCTTGTTTTTCTATGACTGGAGACTTGCGCTTGCCGCATTATGGG
>UQQY01000056.1 GCA_900543295.1 uncultured Oscillospiraceae bacterium
GGTACGCTTTCTGACGCTCGCCGCCGGACAGCTCGTCCAAATAGCGATTGGAAAACGCTTCCATTTTTACTGCAAAAATCGCGTCCCGCACAGCCTCCCTGTCACGCGGCGTCAGATGTTTACCTATATCTACATACGGGCTTCTGCCCATGGTCACAAGCTCGGATACCGTAACGTGCGGGATAAAGAGCGTCTGCGGCAGAAAGGAAAGCAGGCATGCACGCTCCTTTGGCCGCATCAGCGCAAGGTTTCGTCCTGAAAAGCTGATTTCGCCTATATACGGCGCCGTCTGGTTGATACAGGAAACCAGCGTCGATTTCCCGCACCCATTCTTTCCAATCAAAGCGGTGAGCTTGTGCGGCGTAACCGTCAGGGTAACATCATCAAGAACCGTCCTTTTGCCCCTGCATACGCTGAGGTTTTTAATTTCAAGCATGCTCTCTCCTCCTCAGCAGCAAGACTAAGAAGAACGGCGCGCCTACAAGGGCCATCACAATGCCAACCGGAATCTCCGTAGGCGCAAACAGCGTGCGTCCGATGGTATCCGCCAGCATGACGATCGTACCGCCGACCAGAGAAGACGACAAAAGCGCTTTGGTCATCCCGCCGCCGGTCAATCTGCGCGCGATATGCGGAACAATCAGGCCGACAAAGCCCAAAAGTCCTGCAAAACTTACGACGGCCGCGGCCGAAGCAGAAGCGCAGAGTAGGCAGACAATACGCAAAAAGCGCACTCTCACACCAAGGGAAGAGGCGAGGCTGTCCCCCAAACAAAGCAGTGAGATTCTCGGCGACAGCAAAAGCGACACGCCAAGCGACAGAAAAATCAAAACTGCCGGAATCAGCAGTCTTTCCATTGTCACGCCGGAAAGTCCGCCGACTGAAAAATAGTTGTAAACCGCCACAACATCCGTATCAAGCAGGGATATAAAAGAAATTCCTGCATTTAAGATAGTGGTCAGCGCCATACCGGCCAGGATAATCGTCGTTTTCGACGACCCGATCCGGTTTGCCGTCCAAACGATTAAAAGCGTTGTCAGGAAAGCGCCGAAAAACGCCGCGAAGGGTAAAGCGAAAACTGCATGAGGAAAGCAGGACAGCGTTAAGATCGTCAAAAATCCCGCGCCGGAATTCACGCCAATGATGTTCGGACTTGCAAGACCGTTATCGGTAACTCCCTGCAAAAGCACGCCGGAAACCGACAGTCCGATTCCGGCAAGCAGCGCTGCAAGCATGCGCGGCAATCGAATGTGCCGGATAATCACCGAAATCTTTGTATTTTCCTCCGAGAACAGCCCGGCGAACACCTCCGAAAGGCTCAGTTTAGAACTGCCAAGCCACAGCGCCGTTACCGCAGCACACAAAAACAAAAAGGCAAGCAGAATAAAAATCCCATACTTGTGCAGAGGACGGCGCGCTTTTGTCATTGACTCCGTTTTTCTATCAGCCGCCATACACCAAATCGATCAGATATTGATAGGCCTTGTCCCATTTCGCATTCGGCTTGAATTGGAACAAATCCTTGGGCAGGTAGACATAATCGCCGTTTTTTACTGCGGAAAGGCTTTGCCACGCCGGCTCTTCCAAAACGGCGTTCATATATTCCTTTGCTGCGCTTTCACTGCCCATTGTGGAAATAAAAATATAGTCGGGATCTGCATCAATGATCTCTTCAATGCTCAAACCATCAAGAAGCACCGGCGCGTTCTCCGCAATGTTGCGAGTGCCGATTTCCTTGAGCATTGCCGCGGCAAAATGATCCTCGGCCGTCTTCGCCTTGGTATATGAAACGCCGGACCCTGCACGGATAAACAGAATATCCTTTTTGTCGGGTTTTCCGTTTAATTCATCAAGCATTTTGTCAATGCGCGCCTTCACTTCCGCGCCGTTTTTCTGATAGGCCTCTTCATTCCCTGTAATATCGGTGCAGATTTTCAGCATGTTCAGATACTCGGGAAAGGTATCCACATGAAAACACGCTGCCGGAATGTCCGCATTGTTTAAAAGCTCGGCTGCTTCCGCCTGTGCGGCAATATCTGCCGAGCAGATGACAAAATCCGGCTGAGCGTCTACAAGCAGCTCTGTATTGATGGTTTTTCCGGCGCCATCGTCCACCAAAACGGCGTTTTTATCCGCAAAGCCGCGCTCCACGCTTTCGCCGACTGTAACCGACACCTCGCCGCCTGAAAGCTTCCACACCTCTGCAAACGAGGAAAAGAGAACCGCAACCTTTTCCGGCTTCTTCTCCAAAACGATGGTACGTCCTACATCATCCGTAAACTGATAGCTTCCGGCTTCCTTTTCAGAGGATTCCTCCGGCGCAGAGCTGCATGCAGCCGCTGTCAAAAGAAACGAAGCTGACAGCAGGACACAAAGAATTTTCCGTATATGTTTCAGCATGTCGCACCGCCTTTTAAGTGCTTCTGCGCGGCGATGTTCTCCGCTTTGCGCTGGAGCAGATCGTCGGCGAGCAGCTGCTTTTGTACATTCTCAAAGCCCAGACGCGCAACCGTATCGGCAAAGCGTTCGCCGGTCATTCCCTGCTCACGGAACAGAAGGATTGCCTTCTCTACGATATTCAGCACCTCTTCCCTGTCCGTAAAGACCTTCTCGAGATAGCGTCCTCTTGCAACCTTCTTGCCCCATCTTCCGCCGATATAAATGCGGTAGCCGCCGGTATATTCCTCAAACGCCTTAAACGGACATTTCCCGAGGCAGCGTCCGCAGTGGTTGCAGACCGACTCGTCGATGACAATTTTTCCATCCGCAACTGAAGCAGCATTGACCGGACAAGCCTTTTCAATCTGGCACACCTTGCAGCCGCGGCACTTATCCAGATTCACCTCCGGCACCCGCTGGCCGATGATGCCGAGATCGTTTAAATCCGGCTTGACGCAGTTGTTCGGACATCCTCCGACTGCAATCTTGAATTTGTGCGGCAGCTTTACGCCGCTGTAGCCCTTGAAAAAGCGCTCGTGAATTTCCTCGGAAAGTGCGAACGTGTCGATCAGGCCATACTGACAGGTAGTACCCTTGCATGAAACGACAGGACGAACTTTCGAGCCGGTTCCGCCGGTTTCAAGCCCTGCCTGCGCCAGAAATTCACGCAGTGGTTCAATGTTGTCAAACGGAACACCCTGAATTTCGAGCGTCAGACGCGAGGTCATCGTGATTTCTCCGCTGCCGTAACGGCGGGCAGCCTCTGCAATCACAGCGCTCTCCTCCGCAGTAATTTTGCCGTTGCGCGTAATCACGCGGCCGTTAAAGCGATCGGCGGAATTTTTATCCCACAAAAAACCGAGCGCCTTCACACGAGTAATTTCCTCCGCCGGCACAGCGGCGGAGCTGTTCTTTACGCGCACGTCGTTTACAATAGTCGCGCCTTCAAGAACCACCGTATTTTCATATCCGTAATATTTCAGGCGATTTTGCAGGAAGTATGCCCTTTTGCCTCTTTTACAGACCAAAAGCAGCTTTTCGTCCCTGGAGATTCCTTCAATCGGGCCGTTTACCGCCGTCAGCTCCACATGACGCGCGCCGCGTATCGCCGGCGCGGGATTGGCGTCAATTACAGTGTATCCGTCCGCCTTGCCTTCCATATACTCACGCGGCGTCATGCTGACAAGCTCTCCGCTTATCTTGTTTAACAGGATGTAAACCGCCTGTACAAACGGATGGATAGCCGTGGAAAACGGCGGCGCATAGGCGTAGTCTGCATTTTCAAAGTCCTCCAAAACCGCACCCATATTCAGGCCGGTCACTGCAATGTCAATCATTTTGTCTACATTGCCCGCTCCAAGAACCTGTACGCCTAAAAGCCTGTGCGTATCTTGATCTGCAATCAGCTTAGTAATAAAAAACGAGGCATCCGGATAGTAATGCGCCTTATCATCCGTAACGGCAAGGGCTGTGATTACACGATAGCCCGCCGCCTTCGCCTGATCCTCGCAAAGGCCCGTTCTTCCGCAGTTTAACTCCGGCAGTTTAACAACGCCCGTACCAAGGACACCGGGATATGCCTTCTCACTTCCCGACAAAATCTGCGCAAGCGTGCGTCCCTCCAAATTTGCAGAGGAACCCATCGGCGACCATTGTCTCTTGCCGGTTAAGCGGTTTGTCACCACCGCACAGTCGCCCGCTGCAAAAATGTCCGCTACATTGGTGCGAAGCATGCTGTCAACTACAATTTTTCCTTTGTCAAGCTCCACGCCGCTGTCCTGCAAAAAAGCAGTGTTCGGACGAATGCCGACGGCCATCACAACCAGGCCGCACGAAAGCAAAGCGCTGTCCGTCCGTATACCGGATACTTCCGCTTCTCCCTC
This sequence comes from uncultured Oscillospiraceae bacterium, assembly GCA_900543295.1. Classification (GTDB taxonomy): domain Bacteria; phylum Bacillota; class Clostridia; order Oscillospirales; family Ruminococcaceae; genus Paludihabitans. The sequence continues at coordinate 4,323 of UQQY01000056.1, forward strand.
AATGCGGACAGCCTTCGTATTCGTTAAAACGCGGATTCCTTTCTGCGCAAGGTGCCGCTTAACATATGCGGCCATCTCCGGATCCAGAATATCCGGAAGAATTTGCGCCGCTGCGTCGATCACCGTAACCGATACGCCCTGTTCCTTCAGATTTTCCGCCATTTCAAGACCGATAAAGCCTCCGCCGACCACGACTGCCTGCTTTACCTGTCTGCCGGAAACGTAGTCGCGGATAGAAATGGCGTCGTCCGGTGTGCGCACTGTGAAAACGCCGTTTAAACCGGCGCCCTCGATATTGGGCCGGATTGCGGAGGCGCCCGTCGCGATCACAAGCTTGTCGTAATCGAAGGATAAAACTTCGCCGGTTTCCGTGTTCTTTGCCTGTACTGTTTTAAGAACGCCGTCTACCCCCACAGCCTCTACTCCGGTTACAACATTTACGCCGGTCAGCGCCGCGAACTTCTGCGGCGTGTTGACAATCAGCTCGCTGCGTTCCTCAATCAATCCGCCCACATAATACGGCAGGCCGCATCCCGCATAGGAAATATCCTTCCCTTTTGTCAGAACGGTAACCTCCGCGCTGCGATCCGCACGTTTGAGCTTGGCGGCCGTTTTGGTTCCGGCCGCTACACCGCCAATGATCAGAATTTTCATGATTCTCCACCCTTTTTCACACTAAAATTGTAAGAAAGCAGGACGAACCTTTCTCAGTCCTTCATCTGCTTAATCCTGTGGCAGCAGTTTAAAACATCCCTGCATTCCGGCCGCATTTTGGCGCATACGATCACGTCGCCGCCGTCGATATGCAGCGCCTTCCCGTTCACAAGCGCGTCGGCAAGCTTTTCTCTGGCGGCACCGTATACGCGCGCAACCGTCGAGCGGCTGACGCCCATTTTTTCCGCACACTCCTGCTGGCTATAGTGTTCATTGTCTATCAGGCGAATGCTTTCATATTCGTCATAACCCAAAATCACCTGGCCGCGCGTTATTTGTTCAACAGGCGCAAAGCGCCGTATTTTCGGCTTGGAGCAAATTCTTCTGCACTTTTCCGGTCTGGACATTTCCGCCTCACCTCTCTGCTGTCTCGGGGAGCAATGCTCTTATATTTAATCATAACGATATTATGAACATATGTCAATAATTATTTTCAAAAAAATGCAGCGGAAAACACGAATTTTGCATCTCCGCTGCGTTTTTATCATGCCCTATTCCTTTACCGTATAGCCCTGATCCTCAACCGCTTTTTTCAGCGCCTCGTCGGATACGTCCGCGTTCAATTTCAGTATCGCTGTACCCGCCTCATGGCTCACGACCGCTTCTTCGACCTCGCTAAAAGCCTCTAAGCACTTCTTTACGCGCGCTTCGCAGTGCGCGCACATCATTCCTTCAATTTTCAGTGTCTTTTCCATCGCTTTGTTCTCCTTTTTCTGCTTTCCTTTGATTTTTTTATCCCGTTTCGCACTGCGAATATTGAATAAATTCAACCGCAGCGCGTTGGTGACCACGCAGAAGCTCGACAGGCTCATTGCCGCCGCGCCGAACATTGGGTTCAGCCGCCATCCGAACAGCGGAATCCATACGCCCGCCGCCAGCGGAATGCCAATGATATTGTAGATGAACGCCCAGAACAGGTTTTCATGAATGTTGCGCAGTGTCGCGCGGCTCAGGCGAATCGCAGCCGGAACGTCCAAAAGACGGCTCTTCATTAAAACGACGTCTGCTGCGTCGATGGCAATATCCGTGCCTGCGCCGATCGCAATGCCAACGTCCGCACGGGTAAGCGCAGGCGCGTCGTTGATCCCGTCGCCAACCATGGCGACCCTGCCCTTTTCCTTAAAGCTGCGGATTACGCTTTCCTTTCCCTCCGGCAGTACGCCCGCAATCACCTCGTCCACGCCCGCCTGCTTTCCGACCGCTTTCGCTGTACGCTCGTTGTCTCCGGTCAGCATGACGACATGAATTCCCATGTTCTGAAGCTCTTTAACTGCCTGCGGGCTGTCCTCCTTGATAACGTCCGCAACAGCGATCACACCAACAAAACAGTCTCCTTTTGCAAAAAACAGCGGCGTTTTGCCTTCCTCCGCAAGCTTCTCCGCGGCCTTCTGCATTTTCTCCGGAACGCCGGCCTTTTCACAGATGAATCGTAAATTACCGCCGGAAAGCTCCTCTCCATTCAGCACAGCGGACAGTCCGTTGCCCGGAAGCGCTCTAAAATCCGACACTTCATCTGCGGCGAGTCCGTCCTCTTCCGCTCTGCGCAGAATTGCCTTTGCAAGCGGATGCTCGCTTTTTCTCTCCAAAGAATAAGCCGTTTTTAAAAGTGTTTCCGGCGTCACGTCCGGCGCCGGCAAAAGATCGGTCACAGCCGGCTCGCCGCTCGTAATGGTTCCGGTTTTGTCGAGCACCACAATCTCCGTTTTACCCGTAGTCTCAAGTGATTCAGCCGTTTTAAACAAGATCCCGTGTTTGGCTCCTATCCCGTTTCCGACCATGATCGCCACCGGCGTCGCCAATCCCAAAGCGCAGGGACAGCTGATAACCAAAACGGAAATACCGCGCGCGAGCGCCGATCCCACACCGTCGCCAAGAAAAAGCCATACAAGAGTCGTTACCACGGCAACCGCAATGACAATCGGAACAAATACGCCGGATACTTTGTCCGCCACCTTGGCGATCGGCGCTTTTGTTGCAGCCGCGTCGCTCACCATGCGGATAATCTGCGAAAGCGTCGTATCCTCGCCGACGCGCGTTGCCTCGCAGCGGATAAAGCCGGACTGATTGACTGTCGCGGCGGAAACCAGATCCCCTTCCTTCTTGTCAACCGGAATACTCTCGCCTGTAAGCGCCGCCTCGTTGACCGCGCTGCTGCCTTCCGTAATCATACCGTCCACAGGAATGTTCTCACCCGGACGCACGACGAATACATCGCCTTTTTTTACCTGTTCAATCGGAACGGTCTGTTCTGCCCCATCTTTTACAATGGTCGCTGTTTTCGGCGCAAGCTTCATCAGGCTTTTCAAAGCGTCGGTCGTTTTCCCCTTGGAGCGCGATTCCAGCGTCTTTCCCACCGTGATAAGCGTTAAAATCATGGCCGCCGACTCGAAGTAAAACTCATGCATATAGCCCATGACCGCATCCATATCGCCGTTAAGCTGCGCACCAGTCATCGCAAACAGCGCGTAGGTGCTGTAGACAAACGCCGCGCCCGCGCCAAGCGCCACCAGCGTGTCCATATTCGGCGCTCTGTGCCACAGGCTCTTAAAGCCGCTTACGAAAAAGCGCTGGTTGATTACCATGATGATGCCTGTCAGAAGAAGCTGTATCAGTCCCATTGCAATATGGTTGTCCGCCAGAACCGACGGTACCGGCCAGTTCCACATCATATGCCCCATAGACAGATACATTAAGACAATTAAAAAGATAAGCGAAGAGACCAGACGCTTTATAAGCGCCGGCGTTTCGTGATCCGCCAGTACATCATCGCCGGCGGAGGTCTGTTTCTCTGAAGCGGCGCCTTTTTCCGAGGCGCCGTATCCTGCCTCCTCCACTGCCGCAATAATGTTTTCAGAAGAAGCAGTCCCCTCAACTCCCATAGAATTTGTCAGCAGGCTTACGGAGCAGGACGTGACGCCCGGCACCTTCGATACTGCCTTTTCCACCCGGGCGCTGCACGCCGCACAGCTCATCCCAGTTACTGTATACTGTTGCATTCCATTTTGTCCTCCTTTTTGCCTTGATTAGAGCAGCTTTTATTTCATCAGCTTTTGCAGGGTGGTAACAAGCTCGTCCACAATATCGTCTTTCCCGTTCTGAATGTCCTCTACCACACAGGTACGGATGTGGTTGGCCAATAGTTCCTTATTAAATGCGTTAAGCGCCGCGTTGACCGCCGCAACCTGCACCAGAATGTCCGGACAGTAAGCATTTTTCTCCACCATTCCTTTTATTCCGCGCACCTGTCCCTCGATTCGATTCAAACGATGGATCAAGCTTTTATACTCTTCCTCCGTCCGTTCTTTGGTTTTATGACACGAACAACATTCTTTTTCCATCTGCAAATTCCTTTCGCCCGAAAAATACCCCCATTGGGTATATCAAATTATATACCCCCATCCGGTATATGTCAAGCGCTTTTTTTCTTTATCATGAGCAAACAAGACGATTTTATGTGAAATATTTCTTATGCAGAAAAAATACAAAAAATCTCCCCTTTGATTTTCTCCTTATTTTTCATAAAACGACTTGACAAGTACGCTTTTGCCGTGTAAAATATTAAACATATCAAATACATAGGTTTATATGAATCCCTATTAGGAGGCGTATCAGAATGGGCTTTGCTGTACAACGAATGCTTCGGCACAATTTCAGGAACGGACGAATGTGCCGGTATCCCTTTTAATATACTCCGCCTGATTTTTATCATTACAAGAAAAGAGGATTCTGATTATGAGCTACACCTACGATCAATATAAATTTGAAACCATCCAGTTACATGCCGGACAGGAGTCTCCGGATCCTGCCACAGATGCGCGTGCAGTCCCGATTTATCAGACTGCTTCCTATGTTTTCAAAAACGCTGCGCACGCGGCCGCGCGTTTTGGCCTGGCTGATGCAGGCAACATTTACGGAAGGCTGACCAACACGACTGTCGACGTCTTTGAGCAGCGCGTTGCCGCTTTGGAGGGCGGCGTCGCTGCGCTCGGCGTCGCTTCCGGCGCTGCGGCAATCACCTATACTTTTTTGAACCTTGCGCAGGCAGGAGACAATATTGTTTCTGCCAAAACCATTTACGGCGGCACCTATAACCTGCTGGAGCACACTCTTCCGCAGTATGGCATCACTACAACCTTTGTTGACGCCGACGAAGAAAACGCTTTTGAAAACGCTGTCAACGACAAAACCAGGGCGTTGTTCATTGAAACCATCGGCAATCCGAACGCCACGCTGACCGACATAGAAGCAGTTGCCAGGACAGCGCACCGGCACAACATTCCGCTGGTGGTCGATTCCACCTTTGCAACGCCCTATCTTGTCCGTCCGTTTGAGTACGGTGCAGACATCGTCGTGCATTCTGCAACCAAATTTATCGGCGGCCACGGCACGGCGGTCGGCGGCGTTATCGTTGACAGCGGCAAGTTCGACTGGGAAGCAAGCGGAAAGTTTTCGTCCTTAACGGAGCCGAATCCGAGTTATCACGGTATCAGCTTTACAAAAGCGGCCGGTCCGGCGGCGTTCGTTACCAAAATCCGCGCCATCCTTCTGCGCGATACCGGCGCGACGCTGGCGCCGCTGCACGCATTCCTGTTCCTTCAGGGTCTTGAAACGCTTTCTCTCCGTGTGGAACGTCACGTCGAAAATACATTAAAGGTTGTGGACTTTCTCTCCAACCATCCAAAAGTGGAGCGCGTCAACCATCCCTCCCTGCCCGATCATCCGCACCATACGTTGTATCAGAAATACTTTCCCAATGGCGGCGCTTCTATTTTCACCTTTGAGATCAAAGGCGGTGCAAAAGAAGCGCAGGACTTTATCGACCGGCTTAACATTTTCTCGCTGCTTGCAAATGTAGCCGACGTAAAATCTCTCGTCATCCATCCGGCCTCCACCACCCACTCCCAGCTTACAGAGGAAGAGCTTCTGGATCAGGGCATCAAGCCCAATACCATTCGTCTTTCCATCGGCACAGAGCATATCGACGATATCATTGCCGATCTTTCGCAGGCGCTCGAGGATTAAGCAGGATGTTATAAAAAAAGCGGTTCAGCGAGCTTCGCAGAATCGGAACACATCTCGTACAAACCTAAAAATTGCGCAAGATGCGTATCTCGTTTTCAAGCGCCGAATTCTCCTGTTTCAGCCTGTACGCGGAAAGGCGGAACCGGCATATCAAGCAGAGCGGCATTCTAAAAATAGAGTATTTTTAGAATATTAAAACTGAGAATTTACGAAGGGAAGCTGAAAATGCTATTGGAAACCGAAAGACTGCAGATCCGATATATAACGGAGGATGATTGGCAAAGCGTCAAAGCAATTGAGGATAACTTTAATCTGTCAGAATATTCAAAATACGATACGCCGCACAAAACAGACGAAGCAAGTATCCGAACAAGACTGTCCAAGTGGGACAAGGAAAATAAAGGGACAGACCATATGTTTTTTGCCATATGCCTTCAAAATACAGTAATCGGATACATTGCTTTTAACAAGAGAGAAGATGGATATGAGATCGGTTACTGTTTTCATTCCGATTACCATGGAAAGGGCTATGCAAAAGAGAGTCATTTGGCGCTTATCATCTATTTGCACCGTCTTGGTATAAAAAAATTCACCGCCGGAACCGCCTTGAAAAATTCCCCCTCGGTAAATCTGCTTAAAGCATTGGGCTTTAAACAGATTGGAGAAGAAAAGGTATCTTTCTATCAAGACCAGAAGGGAAACGACATTGTTTTTGACGGCGGTATCTATGAATTGATATTGTAAAAAAGCAGCCGCTGGACAAATACATTTTTATTCCGCACCTATCGACCGCAGAATGATGCAGCAAACCGGTGTGACGAAAGTCACACCGGTTTGCTGCATTTTACTGATGTTTTTCATGATCCGCCTTAGAATAAACGAACCCCTTTTATCCTTTACTTGGTTCTTAATACAGTATGCTTTTTCCCTTTCCTCAGCGCCATCAGAACTGCCGCCGCAAGAAGGAGCAGTGCCGGTGCGGCAAACGGCAGCGCATCGTCTGTATTCGGATTGTTCTTATCCGCCGGGCTTTCTGTATCCGGCCTGCTGGACGATTCCTCTTTTTCGCTTTCCTCCGGCTTGCTTTCTTCCGGTTTGCTGCTTTCCCCGGAGGATTCTGTCTGCTTGACCGTCACGGTTACACTACGCTGTACCGAAGGATCGAAGACTGACATTGCCGTAACCGTCAGCATCTCCGCCGTCTCATCTTCGCCAACAGTCAACAGCCCATTCTCATCGATTGACGTCTGTGCGCTTAATGCACCCGATACGCTCCAGGCGGCTGCCTGAGAAGCGCCGTTTTCCACAAATACTTCGGCTGTAAACTGCTGTGTTTCACCCGCCGCAACCTCTGCATACTCCGGCGAAATCATGATGTTCGTTACAGCCGGAACCGGTATCTTCTCAAATGAAGCCGTAACGTTCGCGCCGCCCGACGGCATCACAAACGTATATGCCGTTTCGCTCGCTTTCGTCACAGCGACCGCGCCGCCGTTTACCTTCAGGCTGTCCTCTGTCAGGCGGTACTCCTCTTCCGGCGTTACCGTCA
>UQQY01000057.1 GCA_900543295.1 uncultured Oscillospiraceae bacterium
TGTCTGCTCTCAGAAGAATGCACGGGCTTCCCTTCCCGATCACCGCGGTCACGCCTGTCGCTTTCTCCATCCGCGGAAATCCGGCCTGGATAAAATCCTCCGTCATCTTTTCCGGTTTTAACGCATGGTTGGCAATAGCCGCGGCCTTTTTCAAAACGCCGAACGCATGTGTAATCTCGCGCGGCATGGTTTCGATGCCGACGCCGATTAAAAAGTTTTCATGGCTTCTCTCGGTCTGTGCAGCCCAGTATTTATCAGCCGGAACTTTGACCTCGCCCATGGAGTCGTGTTCAATGCGATATTCCATATAAAGTCCTCTTTTCTTTTCCAAAGTATGGGGAGACTCCGCAAACAAACGGATGCGAACGATCTCGGAAAGGCCTTTGCCATCCGCCTGTCGTTCGCTCCGTATTTTCTTCTATCAGATTGTCAGATTGCGGATGACGTCTTTTAAGCTGTTGGCGCTCTTCTGCAAAAGTGCAACCTCCTCATCCGTAAGCGGAGAGAGAATTTTTCCGCGCAGACCCTCATGGCCGACGATATTAAGCGTGGACAGACATACGTCGTCTATGCCATATTCGCCGTGCATCATGGAGGAAACCGTCATTGTGGTGTCAATGCCGCTGAACAGGCATTTGCAGATATGACATACCGAAATAGCGACCGCATAGAACGTCGCGCCCTTGCGCTCGATAATTCTGCCGCCGGATTTGCGGATATAGGTTTCAATTTCCGCATGGTCAAGCGGCGGATAAAGGCCCTGGCGATTGGAAATGGAGTCCTGATAATCGTCGATCGGAATGTTTGAAATGTTGGCAAGAGACCACGGCACAAACGAGCTGTCGCCGTGCTCGCCGAAAACGTATGCGTGGACGTTCTGCTGGCTGATAGAGTAGTATTCTGAGAGTCTCGAACGCAGACGCGCCGTGTCGAGAATCGTACCCGAACCGATGATCTTGCTCTCCGGCAGACCGGAAACTTTATTGAAAACATAAGTAAGGATATCGACCGGATTGCTTACGATGATATATGTAGCGTCCGGTGCGTGGCGGGTAACCTCCGGAATAATCTTTTTCGTGATATTGACATTGGTTTGCGCAAGGTCAAGACGGGACTGACCCGGTTTGCGCGCAATACCGGAGGTGACGATAACAATGTCCGAGTTTGCGGCGTCGCGGTAGCTTCCGGCATAGATGGAGACCGGCGCGCAGAACGGCGTTCCCTGACGAATGTCGAGCGCTTCACCCAAAGCTTTCTCCTCGTTGATGTCGACCATCACAATTTCCGATGCAATGCCGTTGACTGCCATGGTGTAAGCGATCGTAGAGCCGACGCTTCCTGTTCCGATAATGGTAACCTTATTCATGTGCACTCTACCTTTCTTTAATATTGGCCATAGTGATCTGATAATATTTTATCAAAAAAGCCGGGACAGTTCAATATAAAAGAAGTATATCGATATTCTTTTATCGATATACTTCTTCTTGTTTTTTCTGAAACAAAGTTAAGCGGAAAGCAAGCGCTTTTTTCAGAAAAGCTATGAGACAAACAGCAAAAATATGAGATTTTTCGCATTTTATTGTCTCTTGCGGTGCTTTATCGCCGGGTTTTTCATTCATCCTGTATCTGCGGGAGAAGCCTGAAACACTTTTATATATAAAATTCGAAATGATATATATCAAACTTCATATGGCACTATGCTGAAAAAACGGCTGCATTTTTCGCCATGTAAAGCAGGTCTACAAACTGTGAAGCTAGCTCGGAAAGCTTGCTGTCTTTTGAATAAATCAGTAAATCCGTATAACGCAGCCCCTCGCTGTACGGCTTTTGGATCAAAAAGGATTTTTCATAGGTGCCTTTTGGTGCGGGCGGCACGATCATATACGATCCTGTCATGCGGGTGAGCAGCGCCTCCGCGCCCGCACAGCCGTATATCCGGATACCGGTGTCCTCCTGCTGCGGTTCTTCAAAAAAACCGAGCGCCGTTTCGTTTCCGCGTCTGAGTTCGACATAGTCCGCAAGGCCGTCCGACGTTACTGCGCCGAAAGAAGCGAGCGGGTGAGAGCGCGCCATCAGCAAAACCCCGGTAAACTCCCATATTGGTTCGCAGGAGAGCTCCTTTTGTGCAAGATAGCTTTGCAGATACCGCACGCTGCCTGCCCGACACCGCACAATACCAAGCTCCGAACGCTCTTCCGTTACTCGCGCAACGGCTTCGGCAGTATCTGTTTCCCGAAATGACAGACGCACTTCCGCAGAGGAAAGCGCATCGGCAAACCGTGCAAAAGCGTCCATGATGTAACCGCCGTAGGGAGCGGCCAGATCGAACGAGCGAAGATCCGCATTGCCCGAATCGCGCAGCGCCTCCATTTTATCAAGCTGTGCCAATATCTTTTTTGCATAGCTCAAAAACTCGGCGCCCTTTTTTGTCGGGACAACGCCTTTTGGCGTGCGCTCAAAAATCGTGATGCCAAGCGTATCCTCAAGCTCTCGTATCGCCTTGCTCAGATTCGGCTGCGCCATATAAAGATTATCGGCGGCCTGTGTGATAGAACGTGTCTTCTCCACTTCGACCGCATATTTAAAGTGCAGCGTGTTCATTCGGTTTCCTCCCGTTGAAATGCACCTGTTTTCATTATATTATATCCTGCCGCTCCGCTTTCTGTCAATGTGTTGTATCATTTTGTAAAAGTATAAAAACTTCGGGAAAGATTTAAAAAGGCGTTTACTTATTCGAGTATTCATGGTATCATATTATCATATAAGGAATCTATCCCGTTTTTTCTTGAAAGAGGTGTTTATATGAAGCGCATTTTCTCCGCATTACTTGCCGTGGGTCTTGCTCTGCTTTTGCTGACCGGATGCTCAAATTACGGAAATACTTATCATTTTGAAACGGACTACCCAAACGGTTTTGCTGTATCGGGAAAAACCATTTGCCTTGTCGCGCCGGTAAAGGACGGCTACTGTTTTTCAAACGACAGCTTTTTATACCATATGGATATGGACGGAAAGACCTCTGTTGTTTGCAGCCGTGCGGGCTGTAATCATGATAAGGAAGAAGCGGGGGACCTTTGGAAATGTGAAGGCTATTACGGGAGTATTGCGTTTATTCAGTATTATGACGGAGCGTTGTACCTGGTTGCAACCACTTTTACTGCAAAGGAAAAGGTTCTGGCCAACGATCAGGCGCTTCTCATCCGAATTTCTCCCGACACCGGTATGCGCGAGATTCTGGCGCCGGTCGACAACATCGGAAACGCCGTTTATATGATCCATCGCGGCTATTTTTATACAAGCGCCGTTCGCAGCGACAATCTCTCCGAACTAAAGCGCGTGCCGATTTCCGCACCGCGATCCGAACCGGAAACCGTATTAACGGGCGAGGGACAGATCATACCGGTTTTTCTGGGAGATCATTTGTATTATGGCCGAAAATCTGAAAATGGCAGTGCCTGCGTTGTTCGGCGTGATCTCGGCAGCGGGAAAGAAACCGTACTGACCGACACCTCCGATGCACCGGAGGATGGCGCATGGCTTTGCGGTATCTATCAGGGAAAGCTTTTGTGGGAGCGGCGGCGCGTACATATTGATGAAGATACGATACTCTTTGAAAAAGACGAAGCCTTTCTGATTGATCCCTCCTCCGGAGAAACAGAGCGCCTGCTTGACTTGCTTTCATTTGGAGAAAGTAATATCCCGCCCGCACTCTACACCGACGGTCAGAACCTAATCCTTCTGCACCAGTCAGAAGAGGAAGCCGCTTTTTCTATCTGTACGCTGGACGAAACGCTGCAAGAGGAAAAGGCAGTTGTGCTGGACGGCGATTTCCTCTCCGCATTTTATCCAGGGGACGGGGATACTGCCTTTATTACAACTGATCTTTACTACAGTCAAAAGCTCTATCGTATTTTGATGGACGATCCATTAAAGTCCTACTTCGTTCATGAATCGAGCCAGATGTATACAGCATGGAGTACGGAAGATTTTATCGGCCCAATCACTTTTGATTGAATTTTGTACCCAAATAATAATAAGATGCTACCCCTTTATGAGCCGCACCTCATTATTATTGGGTGGCTTTAGCGAAGACAATCCCGATTATACCGGGAAAATAAAAAACTTCAGCAATAACCTTCAGAAGATAGAATGAAAGCGGGTTTGGCAGCCGCATTACAAAAAGCATCAGGCGGAAGCGTGTGAAGGCCGCATCTATATGCTGGTAAGCATAGCACAGCTTGTGGGGTGTTTCAAAGGAAAAAGTACGCTGATGATATTTGACCAATATGCAAACCTGAAGTACATTGACCCGTTTACGAGCAGCAAGAATGGCAGGGCATAAGCAAAAGGCCGCTTTAGCCGACGGCTCGTGACGGCAATGCGTTGTCAAACCTTCCATGCCCCTTAGGGGGTGATTCGCAAAAATCAAGGATACCAGACAAAAAGAACAGCGCGAAAGGGCTGTAAGGCTCTTTCACGCTGTTCTTTTTCACTGTATCAGTTCAAACCATAAATGGCTGAGAATTTTTCTGTGAGGTAATCCGTATAGTACGCCGGATCAAACGGCTCGCCGCATGCGATTTCGAGAAGCTCCGCCGGATCCTTTGCGCGTCCAAAACGCCAGATGCGCTCGCAGAGCCAATCTCTGACCGGCTTTAAATCCCCTGTGGAAACGGCCTTTTCGACGTCGACGGTCTTTTTCATATGCGCGGCAAACTGTGCGGCATATGCGCTTCCGATTGCATAAGACGGAAAATAGCCCATCTGCGCATTGCTCCAATGGGAATCCTGCAAAACGCCGCTCGTATCGTTCGGCACATCGATTCCCAGATATTCGTGCATCATTTCCTGCCAAAGCGCCGGAAGATCCGCCGCTTTGACTTCACCTTTAAAGAGCTTTTTCTCAATCTCATAGCGCACCATAATATGCAGGGAATAAGTAAGCTCATCCGCTTCTGTTCGGATAAGCGACGGCTCGCACTTATTGAGCGCAAGATACATCTGGTGCGCCGTTACGCCTGAAAGCTGCTCAGGGAAAAGCTCCTGCATTTTCGGGAAGACATATTCGATAAACGGCTCGCTTCGGCCGATCATGTTCTCAAAGAACCGGGACTGACTCTCATGGATGCCCATCGTCGTACCTGTCGCAAGAGAGGAGCCGATCAGCTCGTCGGCTGTATGCAGCTCATAAAGCGCATGCCCGCCCTCATGAATAACGGAGTACATCGAAAATTCTGGATGTTCCGCATAATAATGTGTTGTAATACGTACATCGTGCTTGCTGAAGTTCGTGGTAAATGGATGCTCCGTTTCACCGATGGCACAGTAGTTCTTATCGATGCCGACCACATCCATCAGATAATCGGAGAATACTTTCTGCTGCGCAATGGGATAATCCTGATGCAGAAAACGGTCGTCCACCTGTACAGCCTCCGACTGAATGCGGCGCAGAAGCGGTACGATTTTCTCACGAAGGCTGCCGAAAAAGACGTCGAGCTCCGCCTGTGTGAGTCCCTTTTCATATCGAGAGAGCCATACGTCATAAGGCGCCTTCTCCGGCTCGTAGTATCCGGCAAAGCGGACAAGCGTTTCAACAATGCGGTCAATATACGGCGCGAAGGCGGCGAAATCATTTTCCACCTTTGCGCGGTGCCAGACGCTTTCTGCATCGCTGCAAAGTTTAGTGAACGCGATATACTCATCCTGCGGAACCTTGCTTATTTCGTCATAGTCGCGTTTCATAACCTCCGCCTTTTTGACGGTGAGCGCGTCGAACTCCTCCCTGTTTGCAAGAATTGTCTCAAACAGTTCTCCTACCTCGGGCGCTGCGAACAGTTCATAGTATACGCCGCTTAATACGCCTAATGTCTCGCCGCGCTCAGCCGCACTGCCGGAAGGTGCGGCGGTGGCGCTGTCGTAGTAGATCACACCCATCGCATGGTCGTACGCATTTAATTTCTTCTCGAGCGCCCCAAACCTTGCGGCGGCTTCTTTTGTTGTCATAAAAAATCCTCCTTTAATTCACCTGAATTGTTACTGTATTCTTCTTTGCTACAAGATGCACGGCATCTTGTTCCGTACGCAGCAGGACAGCGCCATCGGCTGAAACAGCAGAATACCCATGTAGTACAAGCGTTGTACTGCCGGAAAAGCCGTCCAAAGAAAGATTCATCAGATTGCCGGTGCGTATTGCCGAAACAGCAGCACAGATTTTTCCCTTTACGGAAACCACCTGCGTTTTTGCATCGGTAATCTCGTATAGGTGGATCGCCGCGTCCTTTCCATAATCGTATTCTGCGCAGTCGTCCCGCCCTGTTACCAGAATGGTATTCTCCCGCACAAACAGAGGCATGGTAAGATAGTCGTATGTCTCTTTATACCATCTCCCGCCCGTTTTCTTTTCCCCTGTCAAAAGATTGGTGTACACGCCCTGCGGCAAATAATAGGAAACAGTGCCGTCCGCAGAGAAAACCGGCGCCACAAGCAGGCGCTCTCCCAGCATATACTGACGATCCAGCACGGCGCACGTCTCATCCTCAGGGAATTCGAGTACCATCGGACGCATCATTGGAATACCGGTGCGGCTTGTCTCATAGGCCTGTGTAAAGAGGTATGGCATCAGCGAGAGCTTTAATCGGGTAAACTTCTTTGCAACAGCAACACAGGACTCATCAATCAGCCACGGCACTTTATACGCGCCCGAGCCGTGATAGCGCGAATGACTGGATAGCAGTCCAAACTGCGTCCAACGGTTATACAAATCGGCGGTATTTCCATCCTCAAATCCGCCGATATCGTGGCTCCAATAGCCAAAGCCGGACATAGCAAACGAGAGCCCGCCGCGCAGTGTCTCCGCCATGGAAGGATAGTTCGCCGTGCTGTCGCCGCCCCAGTGAACCGGATACTTCTGTGTACCGGCAGTTGCACTGCGAGCGAACACCACCGCGTCACCCTTGCCGCGTTTGCGCTCCAACAATTCAAACACAGCGCGATTGTAAAGCTCCGCATAATAGTTGTGCATCTTTTTGGGATCCGAGCCGTCGAAGTAGCAGACGGTTGTCGGGATCCGCTCGCCGAAGTCTGTTTTAAAACAATCTACGCCCATGTCGAGCAGATCTTCCAAATAGTCCTGATACCACTTGACCGCGGCGGGATTCGTAAAGTCCACAAGGGCCATTCCTGCCTGCCAGTCGTCGCGCTGATATACTGAGCCGTTCGGATTTTGGAGGAAAAAGCCATGCTCCAAACCTTCGTCAAAAAGCGGGGACTTCTGCCCGATATACGGATTGATCCAGACGCAGGTGCGGACGCCGCGCGCATGAATGTCCTTGAGCATCCGCACCGGATCGATGAAGGTATGACGGTTCCACTTAAAGTTGCACCATTCAAATTCCTCCATCCAGCAGCAGTCAAAATGGAACACGCTCACCGGAATGCCCGACTGCTCCATACCGTCCAAAAAATTTTTTACAGTATCCGCATCATAATCAGTCAAAAAGGAGGTGGAAAGCCACAGCCCAAACGACCATGCAGGGGGCAGAGCCGGCTTACCGGTCAGGTCGGTATAAAGTTCGAGCGTGCGTTTCATGCTGCCGCCGCCGATCACACAGTAAGAGAGCGACTCGCCCTCCACTGAAAACTGGACGCGGCTTACCTTCTCGCTTGCTACTTCATAGGAAAAATCCTCCGGCTGCATGGTGAACACGCCGTAGCCGCGGTTTGTAAGATAAAACGGGATATTCTTGTACGCCTGCTCGCTGCTTGTGCCGCCGTCGCGGTTCGAAATCTCAACGGTCTGCCCATTTTTCACAAAGGGCGTGAACCGTTCGCCCAAGCCGTAGACATATTCGCCCACGGCTAGAGAAAGCTCTTCTTTCATATAAGGAGTCTTTCCCTCATATACCGCATATCCCAGCGCTTTGTCCGCGCTCTCAGTCAGCAGGGTATCCTTATAATAAAACCGCATGGAGAAAGGCGCCGGATGCTTGGTAATACGAACGGAGGTGTCTCCGCTCGCAAACACAAGTTCCTGATCTGTCTCCGTAATACGGACATCCGCCTTTGCACGATTGACGGCAAACGCCGGTCCTCTTGCGAGCGCGCCCTTAAAGTGATAAGCATGCACTTCGATCACGTCGTTTCGAGGCGCAGTCAGCTCAATGGTAATCACCGCGGTGTTCAAGGAATTGCCCTTGCTGTCCATGCCGACGCAGGGGGCGTATACCGTCAGCTTGTCCGCCTCCACGCGGCTGTCATACGCAGCCTTTGGAAATCGCATCTGCATACCGGCCCGCGTCAGCCAGTATCCGTTAGTGAATTTCAACTAAAACGCCGTCCTCTCTTTTAAAATGAATGTTCCGATCTCTTCCGGATGTGATACAATCTGATCCGCGCCGTTTTCACGCAGCTCGGTCTCGTCCCGAAAGCCCCACAGTACGCCGAAGGTGTAAAGTCCCGCCGCCTTTCCTGTGAGCATATCGGTTCTGGTATCACCCGCATACGCGCACTCCTCCGGTGAAAGCCGCATTTCCTCAAGCAGACGGTATACGCCTGCCGGATCGGGCTTGCGCGGCGTATCGTCGCGCTGGCCGCGGCAAAAAAGAATTCGATTGCCGAACAGCGCCTTTACGATTTTCTGTGTGGTTCGGTCAGGCTTATTGGAGAGTACTGCCGTTATAATGTCTTTTTCGCGCAGATGGTCGAGCAGGGGTAATATCCCGTCATACGGCTTCGTAAGATAGAGCGCGTCCGCATCGTAGCTGTCGTTATATAAAGGCGCTACTTTTGCATAGTTTTCTTCCGTATCGGCGCCAACTGATCTGAGCATCCCATGGACGAGCCGCTTCGCACCGTTTCCGACGAGATAGCGATATTCTTCCACCGGAATTTTCGGAAAACCATTCTGCATGAGCGCACGGTTTGCAAAATAGGCAATGGACGAAAGCGTATCTGCAAGTGTGCCGTCCAGATCAAAAATGATGCCCTTTCTCATGCTTCCGCCTCAAACTGCACCGTCGCAACGGCGTGCGGCGGCAGTTCGACCGTAACGGACTGCACCCCGTATGTAAGCCTTGCCGTGCGCGCGGTGCCGAGCGTATTTGCCATAACAGCCGTAACCGTACCGTCCGGATTTTTTGCGCAGACGCTGTTCGGAGAAAGTCCGCCGGATGCGCGAAGAATCACCGCGCCGGGTTTGATAAAGGCAGAAAAGTGACGCATGATGTAAAACTCCGGATTCAGCCGATAGCCGTCCTCCTCAGGCAGAACGGTAATCATGGCGTTCTGCTTCCAGCCCCACGTGCTCTCGCCGCCCTTTGGCAGTACCATATTCCAGTACACATAAGCTTCCGCACCGTTTCGCAGATAGTGGAAGATGAGCGACGCGACATATTCTGCATACGCGTAGCTGTTTTCACCGTCGCCGCATTCGTTTTCCGTCTGCATGAGGCGAAGCTCCGGATAGGCCTGGTGCGTGCGGCCGATGGCATATTTGCCCGCCCACTGGAAGCCAGCGCCCTTTAAGCAGGCGCGCGCCGCGTTATCGGCGAGCACAACATTTACATAGCGGTCAAACGATCCTTCATTGATCGTACCGAACCACAGCTCGGCAGGATCGCCGGCCTTTCTGAAAGCAGGCGCCAAGTCCTCCTTGATAAAGTCGCGCATCAGCGCCGGATCCCATACGCAGGAAGGAAATTTCTGATCCGCGACCGGCTCGTTCTGGATATGGATCTGTTCGATTTTTACGCCCTCTTCCCGATAGGCGGCAAGATATTTTAAGAAATACTGCGCATAGGCCGACCGAGTTCTCTTGTCGTCGCAGAGACGGCCGAAATTGTACGCCTTTTTGGTTTTCATCCAAGCGGGCGGGCTCCACGGCGAGGCGAACAGCCGCATATCCGGACAGAGAGTCAGCGCGCTTTTTAAATATGGAAGCAGATATTTTCTATCGCGCTCAATGGAAAAATCGTTTAAATCGTAGTCGCCGTCTGTCTCGTCATAGCTGTACCACGAAAGGGCATAATCGCTCGCGCCGATCGGCAGACGGCCCATAGTGAAGCTGCATCCCTCCTGTCCGTAGAGCAGGCGTATAACCTTTTGACGCTTTTCCTCTGAAAGCTTCTGCAAAACCGCGCCGCCGATCTCGTTAAAACAACCGCCGAAACCGCGCACGGTCTGACCCGTTTCCCCGGAAATCATGAGCTCTGTATCCGCTTCTGCCACGGCGGGCGCGCATTCCTGCCAAAAGGCGTTTTCCGTTGTAATGATTTGTTTCGTCATGATGGGTTCCTCCTGTTTGCTTTTTCATTCCGCTTCTGAAATTTTCCCGTGAACCAGACAAGCGCGCGCTCCGGAAAAAATCGCTCAAAAAAGCGAATGCACTTCATCGATACGCCCGGCACAATGACAAGCCTGCCGCGCGCCGCTCCTTTCACCGCTGCTTCCGCCGCTTTTTCGGCCGATATTCCCCGTGAGGAAAACCGCACGCGCGCTGTATCGGAAAAATCCGTATTGACCGGCCCCGGACAGAGCACGCTGACGGAAACCCGGCTCTTGTTCCGCTTAAGCTCGCCGGAAATGCCCTCGCTTAAACGGAGAATATACGCTTTCGTCGCATAGTATACCGCCATTCCCGTACCCGGTAGAAACGCCGCCGAGGATGCAACATTTAAAACCGTACCGCAGTCTTTCCCGGCAAACAGCCGGACGAACCGCTTGGTGAAAAATTGCACCGCACGCACGTTTAAATCAAGCATGGAAAACTCGCGCGCTTCATCCGTTTCCGTAAAATCGCCACACAATCCAAAGCCCGCGTTGTTCACGAGCAGATCGACAGGCATCGTTTTCACCTGCTCAAAAACCCGCTCGCACTGCACAGGGTCGGACAAATCCGCTTCGATGCACAAGGGCCTTTTTGAAAGAAGGTCTGCCGTTTCCTCCAGAGTCGAGAAACGCCGTCCGACCAAAATAAGCGAACAGCCGCGCCTGTCCAGCTCCTTTGCGATCGCCCGTCCAATACCGCCGCCCGCACCAGTCACCAGCGCGAGCGAAAAGATTTGCTTCATTCTTTTGCCGCCCCCATTGTAAAGAAATACCCTTTTGGGAAATACATGCGGATATAGCTTGCCATTTCTGCGCGGCCCCATCCATGTGTGGAATGAATATTAAGATTTTTCGGAAATCTTTGATTGCGTACCATCCACTTCAGCACATCGAGTCCGGTAAACCGCTCGCTCAGCGCATAATCGAGCGAGACCGTATCATAGTCCTTTGTGCCAAGCTCAAAAATGCAGTCCTCAAAACTTCTTACCAGCACATATCCGGCAGGTTCGCGCCTTATATCGTCTAAAAACAATTTCATTGTACTCGTACCGCCCGTCTTTGTAAAGCCTTTTTGTATTTAAGCTGCAAGTTTCCTCTGTAAGCCAAACGGGACCGCGGCAAAATAACCATTTGCTGCAGCCCCGTTTTATCTGTTGTTTATTCTGCCGCCGCGATAAAGCCGCCGCCCAAAAGCACATCGCCGTCATAGATTACT
>UQQY01000058.1 GCA_900543295.1 uncultured Oscillospiraceae bacterium
TCAACCACACAGACGTCGTCCGGCTTTATCTGCTCAATCTGCGGCAAAAGCGCTTTGCCGATGTTGCCGCCCAGATGGACGGTTCTGCCGTCCGCCTTAAAAAATTCACTGATGAGCGTCGAGGTCGTCGTCTTGCCGTCCGAACCCGTCAGCGCAAACATTCTGCACGGACAGAGGTCAAAAAACACCTCCATCTCACTGACGACCGAAACGCCCGCTTCGCGCGCCTTGTTTAACGCGTCTGAGAGAAAATACATGCCCGGCGTGCGGAACAGCACGTCAAACGAGCAGAGCGCGTCAAGATAGCCCTCCCCAAGGATAAAGCGCGCTCCCTCTTTTTCCAGGATACGCCCGTCTTCGCCGAGCGCCGCCATTTCACGTTTGTCGAGCACTGTTACGGAAATTCCCTTTCTGAGCATCAGACGGATCAGTTCAAAGTGGCTTACGCCAAGTCCTGCCACGCCGACGCGCTTCTGTTTTAATTCCTCGAAAAACAATTGCGGGTTACGAATCATTTGAGATATCCTCCCTTTATTTCCACGCCCGGCTGCAGACTGTACATACACAGCGGCAGCCGCGCCTTCTCACTGGACCCATTATCCGCCTCGCTCCTTTGTGGAGCGCATGGCCGAAAAAAGCCTTCGATCTGTATTATACTGTGCCGTCAGGAATTTATCAAGAAGAGACTTCCATTTCAGCGCAAAAAGCCGGCTTTGCCCCGATACGTGTTAAAAGCCTTGAAAATGGGCCCTGAAAATGGTATAGTTTAAAGTAGTTTTCCTTTAATAATATAGAGCGTGCCGCATATAAAATGCATTGCTGCGCAAAATCAACACGTGCCGCCGCCCAGCGCGGCAGAATGGAGTTCCTTTATGACAGACTGTCTCACCCCGCCGGAGCACTACCGCCCGGCACTTTCCCTGATTGAAACGGAAATTGCGCTCAAAACCGTTAAAGATACGTTTGAACGCTGCCTTGCGCGGAACCTCTCGCTTACGCGCGTTTCTGCACCTCTGTTTGTGCGCACGGGCACTGGCTTAAACGATGATCTTTCCGGAACAGAGCGCCCCGTCGCGTTTGACGTGCCCTCCTGCGGCGCGGAGTATCAGATCGTGCATTCTCTCGCCAAATGGAAGCGCATGGCGCTTAAAGAGTACGGCTTTGCTCCTCATACCGGCCTCTATACTGATATGAATGCGATCCGCCGCGACGAGGTTCCCGACTGTCTGCATTCGATCTATGTCGATCAGTGGGACTGGGAAAAGATCATTACACCCGAGGAGCGCTCGCTCGATACGCTGACCGAAGCGGTAAACCGCATCATGGAGGCACTCACTGAAAGCGAGGCGGCGCTCTGTCTGCGTTTTCCGCAGATGAAGCCGTTTCTCTCCCGCGAGGTCTTTGTCGTCTCTGCACAGGAGCTTGCAGACCGCTGGCCGGAGCTTTCTCCAAAGGAGCGTGAGGACGCCATATGTAGGGAAAAGAAGACCGTCTTTTTGACTGGTATCGGCGGCAATCTCCGCGAGGGTAAGCCCCACGATATGCGCGCTCCCGATTATGACGATTGGGACAAAAACGGCGATCTTCTGATTTGGTATCCGGTGCTTGACCGTGCAGTGGAGGTAAGCTCTATGGGTATCCGCGTGGATGCGGATACCATGCGCACGCAGCTTAGAGCTGCGCACTGCGAAGAGCGCGCAGCCCTGCCGTTTCACCAATCGCTTTTAAACGGTGAGCTTCCGCAGACGATGGGCGGCGGAATCGGCCAATCGCGTATTTGCATGCTTCTTTTGCAGAAGGCGCATATCGGCGAGGTACAGTCCTCCGTCTGGCCGGACGGCATGCGCGCGGCTTTTCTCCGCGCGGGCGTTCCGCTGCTGTGACGCATCGGCCGTTTGACGGGCCGATGAAGAATACAGAAAACAGAGCGTAAGACAAATAAAAGGAGATCGACATATGTCATTTGATTTTACACAGTTTGGCTCAATGGTATTCGGCGACGAGGAGATGAAGCGCCGCCTGCCAGAGACGGTCTATGCATCGTTAAAGAAATCCATCGACGGCGGACTTCCGCTTGATCCTGCCATCGCAGATGACGTAGCGTCCGCAATGATGGGCTGGGCTATTGAAAAGGGCGCCACTCACTACACCCACTGGTTCCAGCCGATGAACAACATCACCGCAGGCAAGCATGACAGCTTCCTTTCGCTCGGAAAAGACGGCAAAACCTGTCTTCGCTTTTCCGGAAAGGAACTGATAAAAGGCGAGCCGGACGCATCGAGCTTTCCGAACGGCGGTCTGCGCAACACGTTTGAGGCGCGCGGCTATACCACATGGGACTGCACCTCTCCGGCTTTTGTCCGGGACGGTACGCTGTATATTCCGACGGCTTTCTGCTCCTATACTGGGGAGGCGCTCGATACCAAAACTCCGCTTCTGCGCTCCATGTCGGTCATTTCCGAACAGGCGATACGGCTTTTAAGGCTGTTCGGAAACAAAACAGCCACGCGCGTGACGGCAACCGTCGGCGCGGAGCAGGAGTATTTTCTGATTGACCGCGCGCTTTATGAAAGGCGGCTTGACTTAAAGATCTGCGGGCGCACGCTGTACGGCGCGAAGCCCGCAAAGGGACAGGAAATGGAGGATCATTATTTTGGCCGCATCCGCCTGCGCGTCGCCGCCTTTATGCGGGAGCTGGACGAAGCGCTGTGGCGGCTGGGTGTTACCGCCAAGACAAAGCACAATGAGGTCGCTCCTGCCCAGCATGAGCTTGCCCCGATCTTCGACACGGTAAATATCGCTGGCGACCACAACCAACTGACTATGGAGGTCATGCGCGTGATTGCAAAGAAAAACGGCCTCGCCTGCTTATTGCACGAAAAGCCCTTTGCCGGCGTAAACGGTTCAGGCAAGCACAACAACTGGTCGCTTTCTGCGGACGACGGTACAAACCTGCTCGATCCGGGCAAAAACCCGTATGAGAATATGCAGTTTCTCGTCATGCTTTGCGCAGTGATTGCCGCTGTAGACAATCATGCCGACCTGCTGCGCATGTCTGCGGCTGTTCCGGGCAACGATTACCGCTTAGGTGCAAGCGAAGCGCCGCCCGCCATTATTTCCGTCTTTCTGGGCGAACAGCTTACCTCCATCCTTTCAGAGCTTGCCGAGGGGCATCATCCAAACAGGCTTGCCAGGACGGAGCTTTACACCGGCGTACCGACTATTCCGCCCTTAAAGCGGGACGACAGCGACCGCAACCGCACCTCGCCGTTCGCTTTCACAGGAAATAAGTTTGAGTTCCGCATGGTCGGCTCGTCCGCCTCTATCGCATGCGCGAACTACGTTTTAAACACCATCGTTGCGGAAAGTCTGGACGAGATCTGTACCCGTCTTGAAAGCAGCAAGGATTTTGACAGCGAAGTGCTTTCCATCATTCACGATACCATGCGCCTGCACGGTCGCGTCATTTTTAACGGCAACAACTATACCGATGAATGGGTCAGCCGTGCGGAAAGTCTCGGATTGCCGAATCTGCGGGATACGGTTGCGGCGGCGGGCGCGATTGTTTCGCCGCAGAGTATGGCTGTGCTTCAAAAATATCATATTCTCACGCCGGTCGAGTGTGAGGCGCGTTATGAGATCATGCTTGAAAACTACGAAAAGATCATCATGATCGAGGCGAACACCATGCTCGAAATGGCGCACCGCGAGCTGCTTCCCGCCGTTGTCAGAAGCGCGGCGGAGGCGGCGCAGAGCGCGGCCTCCTTTGCGGCGGCAGGTGTCCGCAGTACGCGCGTGCCGGAGCTTGCACAGACGCTTGCCGCTGCTGCCGACCGTATTGCAAACGCGGCGGACCGCCTTGCTGAAACGGTGGAAAACGCGCCGGAGAATCTCCCCATGCTTGAGCGCGCCTCTTATGCGCGCGATACCGTAAAACCGATGATGGAATCCCTGCGCGCCGCAGTGGACGAGGCGGAAACGCTGGTTTCAAAAGGAAACTGGCCGGTTCCAAGCTATACCGATCTGCTGCATCGGGTATAAGGTCATGAATGCGGCTTTGATCCTTTCCGGCGGCAGCGGAACCCGTATGGGGGAGGACTGTCCAAAACAGTTTCTTCCCATAGGCGGTGTTCCGATTCTGTGCCGGACGGTACAATCTTTTTGCTCCCATCCGGAAATCGACTGCATTATGGTTGTGTGCAGCGCCGATATGCTCGATCAAACCAGAAGTCTGCTTCTTCCCTTTCACACAAAAAAACCTCTTTTCTTTGCGTCCGGCGGTAAAACGCGGCAGGCCTCTTCAAAAAACGGGCTTCTTGCGCTCTCCGCGCAGTGCACGCAGCCTGACATTGTGCTCATTCACGATGCGGCGCGCCCGCTTATACCGCACAGCGTCATTTCACGCTGTATTGCAGGCGCTAAAACGCACGGCGCCTGTACGGCGGCCATTCCCACGCAGGATACGATCGCCGCAGCGGATGCAGACGGCTTCATTCATTGCATTCCCGACCGCAGCATGCTTCACCAGATCCAGACGCCGCAGGCCTTTTCCTTTTCGTTGATTTTGCAGGCGCATCTATCGCTTTCAGGGGACGCGGCGGTTACGGATGATACGGCGGTCGCACGGCTTGCCGGACACGATGTTTTCATCGTGCAGGGGGACAAGCGCAGCTTAAAAATTACGACAAAGGAAGATCTTCGATTTGCAGAATCGCTTCTGACGGATTGCGGATTCGACTGCTGAGCACAGCGATAAGCTGTTTGCCCTGTAGGCTATCCCGCTCAGGTTAAGCGGATTTTGAAGAATTTCACTTATCTTCAAAAATATTCGCTCAAAAAGACTGACGTTATACGATGTTTTACATTGAAAAACAGTCAGAAAGGACGGATTTTTATGTTCAATCAAATCATTACGCTGGCAACCGGCGCGTCTATTCCAATGCTCGGAGCGGGTACCTGGCAGATTCCAAACGGGGACGCGCACCGCGTTGTTTTAGAAGCGCTGGAGATGGGATATCGTCTGATCGACACCGCCGCCGCTTACCGCAATGAAGAGGGCGTCGGCCGCGCCGTTCGGGAAAGCGGCATTGTACGCGGCGATATTTTTTTAACAAGCAAGCTCGCCGCTGAAATCAAGGGGTATCGGGAGACGCTCGACGCATTCGATCAGACGATGGAAGCGCTGGGGCTTGAATATCTTGACCTTTACCTGATTCATGCGCCGTGGCCGTGGAGCGATATGGGCGGCGACTATACCGCTCAGAATCTTGAGTCGTGGCGCGCAATGGAGGAAATCTACCGCTCCGGACGCGCACGCGCCATCGGCGTGTCAAACTTCATGCCGGAGCACTTACGGCCGATTCTGAACGCCTGCACAGTCGCGCCGCATGTCAACCAGATTTCCTTCTACGCGGGACATATTCAGCGCGCCTGCGTTTCTTTCTGTGAAGAAAAGAATATCACGGTTGAAGCATATGCACCGCTTGCAACCGGCGCGGTGTTCAAGCAGCCGCTTGTTCATACGCTTGCGGCGAAAAACGGCGTAACGCCGGCGCAGCTTTGCATCCGTTACTGCCTGCAAAAGGGACATCCCGCCATTCCGAAATCCACGCATAAGGAGCGGCTGGCCGAAAACGCCAGGCTCTCCTTCGATATTCCGGCGGAGGACATGCAGGCGCTCGACGCGCTCGATCCGGTACAATAAAACGCTTGGGTATTTTCTGATGATACAAAAGGGAGGGGAGAAGCGCAATGTTCGACATACATTGTCACATGCTGCCCGCTGTGGACGACGGTGCGGATTCGACGGAAACCGCCTGCGCCATGGCGCGCGCGGCGGCGGCGGACGGTGTGCGCGCGGTCATTCTGACGCCGCATTGCAGCGTGCCGGGCGCGCAGTTCCACCTTCTGCCGGAACAAATTCTCGACAGGACGGCGCAGCTTCAGGCGGAGCTTTTTGCGCGGGATATTCGGCTCGATGTACTGCCGGGGGCGGAGGTTCTTGCCACGCCGGATTTTCCCTCCCTGTTTGCACGCGGCGAATATCTTACGCTCAACCGTTCCCGCTATTTTTTGGTGGAGTTCGCCTTTGAAGAGGATCCTGCCTTCACGATTTACATCGTGGAAACGATTGCAAGCGCCGGACTTATTCCGGTGATTGCCCATCCGGAACGGTATTACTTCGTGCACCGCGCGCCTGATCTTGTGCAAAACTGGAGGCGTCTGGGCGCGCTTTTACAGATCAATAAGGGAAGCCTGAGCGGCCTCTTCGGCGAGGACGCCCGCTATACGGCAACCCGCCTGCTTACCGGCCGGCGCGCCTCTCTGGTTGCTTCGGATGCACATGGCTTAAACCGTCGCACCCCGATACTCTCGCACTGCCAAAAGGCGGTGGAGAAGCTTTGCGGCACGGCTTATTCCAAAGAATTGTTCGTGCGGATGCCGGCGCGTATTTTAGACGATCTGCCGCCTGATTTCAGAAGGCCTCCTGCAAAGGAGAAAGCAACATGAGCCGGATGCGCGCGTATTTTTTCAAAATGAAAAGCCGCGGCGCCAAAGAGCTTCTGCGGGAATGCCGTTTTCTTTGGCGGTATGTCTGCCGTTACCGCGGCGCGGTCTGCATTTATATCCTGCTGGGAATTCTGGGCGTTGCGGCGGGGCTTGCTGCCGGGCTTCTTTCGAAATCGCTCATCAACGCCGTGGTTTCCAAAACTGTCTCCGTCATACTGCAAACCGGAATACTCTATATTTGCATGATGCTGTTCCAAATTCTTTTTACTGCGGTATCCTCCCGTCTTTCCACAAAAATCCGCCTGCGCGTAAACAACGAGATCCGCGCCTCCGTTTTTGACCGAATCATGCAGGCCGATTGGGAATCGCTTTCCGCCTTCCATTCGGGCGATTTGCTGAATCGCATGGAAAGCGACGCCGGAACCGTAGCGCAGAACGTGCTCGGCTTTCTGCCGAGCCTTATCACAAAGCTCTGTCAGTTTTTCGGTGCGCTCGGCATCATTTTGTATTACGATCCCCTGATGGCTGTGCTTGCGCTTTGCAGTGCGCCGGTCATGCTTCTGCTTTCCCGTTTTCTGATGCGGAAAATGCGCGCCTACAGCAAATGTATGCGGGAAAAGGCCAGCGAGCTGACCGCATTCAGCGAGGAAGTGTTTTCCAATATTCAGCCGATTAAGTCCTTCGGACTCGGCGGACTGTTCAGCGGGAAGCTGCGCGATACGCAGAACAGCTTTACCGCAGTCTCGCTTGATTACGACAAATTTTCGATTCTCACCACCTCGGTCATGTCGCTTGCAGGCCTTTTCGTTTCTCTTTTGTGTCTGGGCTTCGGTGTGTGGCGGCTTTGGAGCGGTGTGATCGACTTCGGCACGATGGTGCTCTTTATTCAGCTTTCCGGCACGCTTTCGGGGGCGTTTTCCTCCCTCGTCGGATTGGTTCCGGGGGCAATTTCTGCCACGACTTCTGCCGGAAGGCTTTTAGCCCTTGCGGACGTCCCGCTTGAAGCGGATGCGCAGACGGAAGAGGCAAACGCCTTTCTGTACCGTGCAAAAGAGGGCGCCGGTGTGCGGCTCACAGACGTTCGTTTTGGCTATAAGGGACATGGCGAAGTTTTTGCCGACGTCAATATCACGGCTCATCCAGGTGAAATCGTTGCACTGGTCGGGCCTTCCGGCGAAGGAAAGACGACGCTTCTGCGCATTCTTTTGGGGCTGGTTTCTCCTTCAGATGGGGCAGCCGCGCTCTTTCGTCCGGAGTTTCCGGACGATCAAATCTTCGTCTCTCCCGCCACACGCCGCCTTTTCGCCTATGTGCCGCAGGGCAACACTCTACTCTCCGGCACGATCGCAGAGAATCTGCGGCTTGTTCGCCCAGACGCATCGGATGAGGAGTTGCTTGCCGTTCTGCGCACTGCCTGTGCGGACCGCTTCATTGAAAAGCTGCCAAACGGGATCAACAGCCCGGTCAGCGAGCACGGCGGCGGTTTTTCCGAGGGGCAGGCGCAGCGCATTTCGATTGCGCGCGCGCTGCTCTGCGGTGCGCCGATCCTGCTTTTGGACGAGGCTACCAGTGCGCTTGATGTTGAAACCGAGCGGCGCGTTCTGCGCAGCGTGATGGCGCAGCGGCAAAAGCGCACCTGTATTGTCACCACGCACCGGCCAAGCGTTCTGGAGCTCTGCGACCGTGTCTACCGCGTTGCGGATGGAACGGTGCGCGAACTTCATACAGACGAAATCCGCCGTATGTTCGCTGATTTTTAATTTGATACGAAAACCTATTCCGGAGGGATCACATGAAACGCCTGACTGCATTGCTTATCGCCCTGCTGCTTGTCCTGCCGGCGGCTGCTGTTTATGCTGAGGAAAGCGAACCGACCAACACCGCTACCACGGCATCGTCGGATTTTGACCTTTCCTCGCTCTATGGAAAAAGCGCCTATTTTATGAATCTTGACACCGGCCGCGTCCTGCTTGAAAAGGAGGCGGATACCATGCGTTCGCCCGCTTCGCTCACCAAAATTATGACCGTGCTTTTGACGCTCGAAAACTGCGAAGATCCGGCGAATACTGTCGTAACCATTCCGGACGAATCCCTTTTTACCGACGTGATCGTGCAAAACGGCGCGCGCATCTATTTGAGAGAGGGCGAACAGATCTCTGTCGAATCGCTTATTTATGCGACCATGCTTAAAAGCGCCTGCGACTCGGCCTCCGCGCTTGCATGGTATGTCGGAAACGGCGATCCGCAAGCGTTTTACGACATGATGAACAAAAAAGCCGAGGAGCTCGGTATGACCAATACGCATTTTATGAATGCTCACGGCATTGATGAGGACGGCCACTATTCCACGGCACGTGATATGGCGATTCTTACACAGGCCGCACTGCAAAACGAGGATTTTGTTGATATAATTTCTACGTATTCTTACCAGATTCCGGCAGATAATATCAGTGCGGCCCGCACGGTGAACTATACCATTGAGCTGTTAAACCCGAAAAGCGCCAATTATTATGAAGGTGCATTCGGTGTAAAATCCGGCTATACCAGTAAGGCGGGCCGCTGTCTGATTACGACGGCCGAACGAAACGGGATGCGCTTTTTGTGCGTAATATTTGGAGCCAATCTTGACTCCAATACCGGCTACTATACGCAGAATCAATCCTATCTGGATACAAGAGCGCTCTATGACTGGGCGTTTTCGACGTATACGCTAATCGACTATGCGGCGGATCCGCCGGCAGATTTGGTTTCAGTCGTACACGGGACAGAGGATACCGTGCAGGGTACTCTGGCGCGCACTACTCCTGTTTTAAAGAGGGATACAGACCAGATCTCCGCGGCATATCAGCTGAGTGAATCCATAGACGCGCCAGTACAGGCGGGTGAAACGCCGCTTGGAACTGCGCAGATTTTTTTAAACGGCGAGGTAATCGATACCGTTCCCGTTGTGGCAGCCGGATCGGTGGAACAGCTCCCCTATCCCAGGTGGGCTGCCGGTTTTGCGTGGTTCGGACTTCATCCGTATCTTGTGCTTTCCCTTTTGATTATGCTTGTGCTGATTATACTGCTGTATCTGCGCTACCGCTATGTAAAAATGATTAAACGCCGCCGCCGTGCTGCGCGGCTACGCAGGATCTCCCGTCAGTGACCGGTTTTTTGCAAAACAAATTGTTTTATTATAAAGGAGAAAGACGACTATGAGAGGCAATGTTCTGTACACTGTGATCCCCTGTTACAACGAGGAGGAGGCGCTGCCTGAAACAGCCAGACAGCTCGGTGAAAAATACGCCGCGCTGATTTCTTCCGGTGCGATCAGCGGGAAAAGCCGGATTGCTTTTGTAAACGACGGCTCAAAGGACCGCACATGGGAGCTGATTTGTGCGCTGCATCAGGAAAACGCCCTGTTTACCGGCATTAACCTGAGCAGAAACCGCGGGCATCAGAATGCTCTGCTGGCCGGACTGATGACGGTGCGCGGTCATGCCGATATGGTGATTTCCATGGACGCTGATTTGCAGGACGATATAGGAGCCATGGACGAGATGATTGCCAAATATGCGGACGGATGCGACGTGGTGTACGGTGTGCGCAGCTCCCGCAGAAAGGACAGCTTTTTTAAGCGCTTTACTGCCGAAGTATTTTACCGCCTGATGAACCGTCTTGGCGCAAATACGGTTTTTAATCACGCGGACTATCGTCTGTTAAGCCGCCGTGCGCTCGACGGCCTTGCCGAATTTAAGGAGGTCAATCTCTTTTTGCGCGGCATTGTCCCAATGATCGGCTACCGTTCGGACACAGTGCTGTATGAGCGCGGTGAGCGTCTGGCCGGCGAGAGCAAATACCCGTTAAAGAAAATGCTTTCTTTTGCCTTTGAAGGCGTCACTTCTCTGAGCACGAAGCCCATCCGCATGATTACGGCGCTCGGCTTTCTGATCTTTTTTGTAAGCATCATCATGCTGATTATTTTTATTGTGCAGTTCTTCATGGGGCTGACTGTTCCGGGCTGGGCGAGCGTTATTGTGAGCCTGTGGGCAATCGGCGGGCTTTTAATGCTGGCGGTCGGCATTGTCGGCGAGTATATTGGGAAAATCTATCTCGAAACAAAGGCGCGCCCACGTTTTCTGATTGCGGATTTTCTGGAAGATGAACCGGAAAAGGAGGAGCAGGATGTCTGATTTGCTTGCACGCATAAAAACGCATTCGCTTCCGCGATTTCTGGCTGTCGGTGTACTCAACACGCTGCTGAGTACGGTTGTCATGTTTGTTTTGTATGACGCGGCGCATTTAACTACTGGGCATCGAGCGCCATTTCCTATGTAATCGGCGGTATTTTAAGCTTTGTGCTGAACCGCCGCTTTACCTTCCGCAGCGACGTACCGCTTCTGGCGGCGGCGCTCAAATTTGCAGCCACCCTTGCCGTATGCTATCTGATTGCATACAGCGCGGCCAAGCCGCTTGTCCTGTTCCTGTTTTCCGATGTTTTATCAAAGGAATGGGCGGAACGTGTCGCGATGCTGACCGGTATGGTTCTGTATACGGGATTGAACTACTTCGGCCAGCGATTTTTCGCATTTGCCGCAGGGCGTTTCGGTAAAAAGAAAAGCGAATAAAAACAGCCTCCCTTATGGAGGCTGCTTTTATTCACATATACACGCCGGAATGAAGTGCGGTCCGCCCGTCCGTTTCATCGCAGGACAATAAAAGAACGTACAGCAGGAAGCCGTTCAACAGCTTTTCTTCTATCCTCTTCCGATTATGAGAATCCTTTTAAAATATTTTCATGAAATTGATTCTTTTGAGAAAGAGAAAGCGCCAGTCTGCATGCGCCCTCTGCCGCGTCTTCCGTTGGGACAACAATTTTCACGTTGGGATATTTTTCGCAGAACAGTCGGCGAAACTCCTCAAGATGAATTTTACTTTTGACAATGGCACTGCCCCACACGCCGACCTTAAACTGTTCTTCCTCATAAAGATGCAGCTTTTGGACAACGGCGTCTGCCAATCCGAATGT
>UQQY01000059.1 GCA_900543295.1 uncultured Oscillospiraceae bacterium
TTTTTTATAACGAAAGCGCGGAATATCCAATGTTCCGCGGTGCAAATCTTTGGGAAAAGCGAATCACCGTTCCGGAAACGCCCGGCGTTCTGTGGTACTTCTTTATTATAGAAACGACGCAGGAAACGCTTTACATGGGGCCGCCCATGGGCCATACGCAGGGAGAAGGCGTAATATATCACCAGCCGCCTGCAAGCTTTCAGCTGACTGTATATGACAGGGACTTCGACACGCCGGAATGGTTTCGCGGAAAGACCATGTATCAGATTTTCCCCGACCGCTTTAAGCGCGGCAATCCGGAGAATCTCACGCGCGGCGCGGCATATCACCGTGCGATGGGACGGACTGTCGTTGTGCACGAAAGCTGGGACGAACCGGTTTTGCATGAACCGGTAAACGGCGCCCCATTCTATTCGCCGTGTGATTTTTACGGCGGCGACCTTCGCGGCATCATCGATTCCATTCCCTACTTTTCCTCTCTCGGCGTGGGCGTGCTTTATTTAAATCCGATTTCCGAGGCTGCTTCCAACCACCGGTATGATACGGCGGACTATAAAAATGTAGATCCGATTCTCGGTACGCCGGAAGAATTTCGTGAACTGTGCGACAAAGCGCGGGAGGCCGGTATCCGCGTTATGATTGACGGCGTGTATTCGCACACCGGCTCCGACAGCCTGTATTTCAACAAACTCGGCAACTATCCTTCCGTCGGCGCATATCAGAGCGATCGTTCCTCCTACTATCCATGGTATACCTTTCACGGTTCCCGCGATTCGTATCAGTGCTGGTGGGGGTTCGATACGCTGCCCGAAGTAAATGAACAGAATCCGGTCTGGCAGAACGATATTATCACCGGCCCGTACAGCGTATTCAGCTATTGGAAGCGGCTCGGCGCAATGGGAATCCGCCTGGACGTGGCCGACGAGCTGCCGGACAACGTCATCGAACTGATGCGCACCGCATGGAAGGCGGACAATCCTGACCGCGTGCTTTTAGGCGAGGTGTGGGAGGATGCCACAACAAAGGAAAGCTATGGCGCAAAGCGGCAATACGCCTTGGGACGGGGATTGGACACGGTTATGAACTATCCTTTTAAAAACGCCGTGCTCGCCTTTTTACAGGGACATTCCACCGCAGACGAACTGGCAAACTTCCTAACCTCGCAGCGCCTGAACTATCCTCTGCCAATGTATCATGCGCTGATGAACCTTCTTTCCAGTCATGACGAACCGCGTGCTTATACGGTTCTCGCCTCTGGGCTGACCGGCGACGGAATGACACGTGAAGAAGAAGCTTCGCTGGTTTTAGAGGAAGAACAACTGAAAAGCGGACGCGCCCGCTTTAAATTGGCCGGTGCGCTGCAATTTACCATACCAGGTACGCCGTCTATCTACTATGGCGACGAACAAGGCATGCAGGGACTTAAAGATCCGTTTAACCGCGCTCCGTTTGTAAAAAAAGATCCGGCGCTTGCCGGCTTTTTCTCAGAGCTGTCTCTGCTGCGCAAAAAAAGCGCCGCGCTAAGCCGCGGCGGCGTAAGCTTTGCTGCGCTTGCTCCGGACACTATCGGCGTCCTGCGCTATATCGCAGACGGAAGGGATGCATTCGGCGCGCCTGCACAGGACGAATATGTGCTGACTATCATAAATCGTTCCGACCGTGCGTTCTCCGCTGTTCTGGATCTCTCCGTTTTTTCAGACACGCTGCCGCCGCACGATCGTTTTACGCTCAATAATCTGTATCTTGAAAGCGCGGATATGCTCTCCGGCGACGGTACAGTCTGTTTGCGCAGTGGGAGGCATATCATAGCCGCCGTCGGAGCGTTGAATTACGGCGTCATTCGCCTGCGCTGACCATCGCCTTAAGCGGAATATGTATAAAATCCACCCATGACATCGGAATTTTCAATGTCATGGGTGGATTTATTATGAATAGGTATCGGTTTTTCGTTATAAAATCTGATTTCCGGTATGAAGCGCGCGCATGGAATTCAGTATCGCCAGCACGGAAACGCCTACATCCGCAAAAGCTGCGATCCACATATTGGCGAAGCCCAGCGCGCCTAAAACAAGCACAATCGCTTTAATCCCAAGCGCAAACACAATGTTCTGCCGGACAATGCGCATCGTGCGGCGTGCAATCCGCATTGCGGCGGGTATCTTTTTCGGATTATCGTCCATAATCACAACATCCGCCGCTTCAATAGCTGCATCCGAGCCAAGTCCGCCCATAGCTACGCCCACGTCGGCCATCGCCAGAACCGGCGCGTCGTTCATTCCGTCACCCGCATACAGAAGAAGTTCCCCCGGCGCGGCGGTCTTCACGCTTTCGAGCGCTTTTACCTTTCCGTCGGGAAGCAGCTCCGCATGTACCTCGTCGATACCTAACTCCCTTGCAACGGCTTCGCCGATTTTTTCAGTATCTCCGGTAAGCATAACCGTCTTTCGGATTCCATTCTCCCGCAGGGCGGCAACCGACCCTTTTGCCTCCGGTTTCATTTCATCCGCAATGCGGATGCATCCGGCATACGCTCCGTCCACCGCAACATGCACAATGGTTCCAACCTCCGCCGGATCCGAACAGAAAACGCCGCAGCGGTCCATCAGCCGCCGATTCCCTGCCGCCACCATTCGGCCGTTCACCTTTGCCGAAAGTCCGAAGCCAGCCTCCTCGTTTATCTCCTCCGCCTTCGGCAGCGGGGACTTGCACGATGCAAGCAGCGACTGTGCAATCGGATGACTGGAATACTGCTCCGCTGCTGCGGCAAGCAGGAGCAGCTCATCGGCGGCAAAGCCGTTCGCCGGCAGAATTTCCTGTACACGGAAGGTGCCTTGTGTCAACGTACCGGTTTTGTCGAACACCGCCGTTTTCACGCGGGAGAGTGCTTCCAGATGATTGCTTCCCTTAATCAGAATTCCGCACTTGGATGCGCCGCCGATCCCACCGAAAAAGCCGAGCGGGACGCTGATGACCAGCGCGCAGGGACAGGAGATGACAAGAAAGGTGAGCGCACGGCTGATCCATTCCGCAAAATGGAAGCCGGTAAACAGCGGCGGTACAACGGCAAGCAGAACCGCGCCAATCACGACACAGGGCGTATACCACTTTGCAAAGCGCGTGATAAAGTTCTCTGTTTTCGCCTTTTTGGAAGCCGCATGCTCTACAAGCTCCAGAATCTTCGCAACCGTAGACTCGCCAAACGGCCTGCTGACCTTGATTTCCAGCACGCCGCTCTGATTGATGCAGCCGCTCAGCGCTTCCGAGCCTTCGCTCAATTCGCGCGGTACGGACTCGCCGGTCAGCGCCGAAGTATCCGCAAAGGAATGACCGAACAATACCACACCGTCCAGCGGAATTTTCTCGCCTGGCGCTACGACAATAATCTCGCCCGCTTCCACCTCTTCCGGTGTCACAACCGTTACGATACCATTGCGTTTGACCGCCGCAGTATCCGGACGAATCTCCATGAGCGCACGGATAGACGCGCGGGAACGTCCTACTGCGACGTTTTCAAACAGCTCTCCAACCTGATAAAACAGCATGACGGCCACTGCCTCGGGATATTCTCCAAGCGCCAGCGCGCCGATTGTCGCAAGAGCCATCAGAAAGTTTTCATCGAAAATCTGTCCATGCAAAATATTTCGGCCGGCCTTTAACAGCGGCGCATAGCCGACGATCAGATAGGGCACAAGGAATATCAGAAAACGCCATATCCCCTCAAAAGGTAAAAGCACGGCGATAATTAACAGAACAGCGCCAAGAACAATACGAATCAGCATCTTCCTCTGCTTAGCTGAAAAGCGCATAGTATCCTCCTTATAGCTCGATGCGGCAGTCCGGCTCAACCTTTTTGCAAACCTTTACTGCCTGCTTCATGATACGGTCAAAATCCGCCTCCTCCGCTTCAATGGTCATTTTCTGCGTCAAAAAGCTGACCTCTGCGCTTTTGACTCCTTCAAGCTTTGCGACGGCGCATTCCATTTTTGCCGCGCAGTTGGCACAATCAAGATCCGTAAGATTAAATGTTTTTTTCATAAAAAGCTCCTTTCCGCCGTCAAGCGGCAAGCAATCATACACGATTACTCTGCGACATGCTCCATTCCCTGACTGATAATCGTGCGGACATGGTCGTCTGCAAGCGAATAAAAAACGGTTTTGCCCTCGCGCCGGTATTTGACCAGCTTCGACTGCTTCAGCACGCGAAGCTGGTGCGAAATGGCCGACTGGCTCATGCCAAGAAGCAGCGCAATGTCGCATACGCGCATCTCGGCCTCTAAAAGGACATACAGAATTTTGATACGGGTGCTGTCTCCAAAAATTTTATAAAGCTCCGCAAGGTCGTATAGAATCTCGTCCTCGGGCATGGCCTCGCTCACTGCCTTTACCACATCCTCATGTACATGCATATAATCGCAGCGCGGAGATTCTGCAATCGTCATATTGAACGCCCTTTCATATGATTTATTGTTCATATGTTAGTATAATCATCTTTTTCTCTCTTGTCAATAGGTTTTCAAACAAAATGCAAAAAAGAACGCTTTTCGGTTATTGGCCTGCAAAAGAGAAGCCGTCTTACCTTCTTTACAGCAAACGGCTGTGCGCCTCAAATAGGCGCACAGCCGTTATCTTTACTTTATGGCGCAATCCTATTCGTTTCCGTCAGATCAAAAACGCGATCAAGCTGGTCAAGCTTTTGCTCTGAAAAACTGTGGGAAACGATCAACAGCGTCCGGTTCTCAAGCTTTAACAAAACATCCTCGATTTGCGCCGCTGTCGTCTGGTCGAGATTCGCCAGCGGCTCGTCTAAAACGAGTACGTCCGATTTGCGCAGAAGCGCGCGCGCAAGGCACAGCCGCCTGCGTTCGCCGCCGGAAAAATTTCCGCCGTCCTCTGCAACCGTCATTTTAAGGGCCTCATAGGTTGCGTAGCCGGAGAGCCCGACCTGCCGCAGCACAGAAAAAAGCTCCTCATCCGGATAATCTTCATACATGGTCAGATTATTGCGCAGTGAATCGCGAAACAGCGCCGTATCCTGCCGCATCAATGTGACAAGACCGTACAGATCGTCATAACTGGAAAGCGGTTTGCCATCAATCATAATCGTACCGCTGTCCGGCTCAATATAGCGCATCAACAGATTGATGGCTGTCGTTTTGCCGCAGCCGCTTGTTCCCCGGAATAAAACGCTCTCGTTCCGCCGGATTTCCATATGGAGACCTGTCAAAAGCGGATGCGCCTTCTCATAAGAAAAGTACACGTTGTCATATAAAATACCCTCTGAGAGCACGGAGTCAGACGGTTTTACCTGCTTTTCTTCTGAAGCGTTCAAAATTGTGTGCAGTCCTTCGCATACCGGTTTTACGCTGACGATGCTTCTGACAAGCTCCGACAACGCAATGAGCGGCCACGAAAGCTGATCGATTAATCCGACTGCAATAAAAAAATCACCTGCGGAAAACGTCCCGACAGCGACCAGAAGCGCGGCCGCTGCTAACACCAGAAAATGCGAAAGATAAGAAAGCAAGGTGGAGATTAGCCGTGATGCATTTGCAAGCCCGCGGTTCTTCCGATCCGCCGCCGCCAATGCATCATTCACCTGCTGGTACTGCTTTAAAACGCGATGCTCCGCACGGAAGTTTTTCACCGTCTCGAATACGGAAAGCCAGCCTGCAATTCTGCTTAGATGATGCGTGACCGACTCCTTATAGGCATTCTGCGCCGTCTTCAAACGCTTTTCAATCAGCTTCGGCACATAAAGGGGCGTGGTCAGCAGGAAGAGCGTCAACAGCGCCATCCGCCAGTTAAGCAGAAATAATGCGCCGCTCACCAGCAGAATCTTTGATAAAATCTCCGCAAACTGCGGAAGAACCGAAAAATATAAGATGCGCACAAGCTCCGCATCGTTTGTAAACTTTGCAAGACACGCGCTTTTTCCTTCCGCCAAAAAGGCCGGATAAGTCTGCGCAATTACACCGTGCATCAGATCAAACCGCAGATCCCTTGCGCAGGAGGCGATAAATCTTGAACTGGCGCAGTCATAGCCATAGAACAAAAGCACTTCCAAAAGAATTGCCGAAAGCAAAAACAGTACGAATATACCAGTGCGCGAAAGCTCGCCCGTGAGCGCGAGATCCAGCACCTCGCCCTTTAAAAACTGAACGGCGACTGCAAACAGCGCGCTTGATGCACAGCAAACCGAAAGCAGAATGAAGTATCCTTTGTTTCTTTTTATATATGATTTCATTGCAAAAATCCTTTCTGTCCGTCTGATACGGCAGAAGGATTCCTTTTTCTATTTCCCTCTGCCGACTCAAAGGGAATTTCTGCGCTTTACCATCAAAGACACCCCGTCTCTGCACACACCGTGCGCTGCAAATTTTCAATCACATTTTATCATCCAGTGTCCGGTTTGTAAAGCAGCAGAAAGATGCATCCTTTTTATCGTGTACGAACACAATTTTTTCATATTTTCTTGTTGACAAAGTGCCTTTTTTCTATTAAGATGGAATTAAATAAATACAGTATGTTGTGTAGTGGGCACAGGTATGTGCTCGTACACAATCCACGCGATACATAAGGAGCTTATAGATATGCAGACATCATACCTTCTTGGCGTCGATATCGGCACCTCCGGCACGAAAACCGTCCTGTTCGATACCTCCGGCACAGCAGTTGCCTCTGCGACGGTCGAATATCCGCTGTATCAGCCGAAAAACGGATGGGCCGAACAGGAGCCGGACGATTGGTGGGACGCCGCAGTTTCCACGATCCGCAGTGTTCTGACGCAAAACGGCGTCGATGCGGCGGCCGTCGCCGGCATCGGCCTTTCCGGACAAATGCACGGTCTTGTCATGCTGGACGAGGCAGGAAGCGTTCTCCGCAGAAGCATTATCTGGTGCGACGGGCGTACCGCTGCGGAATGCGCGGAAATCACCGAGGCAGTCGGCGCGGAGCGTCTGATCGAATTGACCGCAAATCCAGCGCTTCCAGGCTTTACTGCCGGAAAAATTCTCTGGGTCAGAAAAAACGAGCCTGCGCTCTATCAAAAATGCGCGCATATTCTTCTGCCAAAGGACTACATCCGCTACAAGCTCACCGGCGCGTTTGCAACCGAAGTGTCCGATGCATCCGGTATGAACCTTTTAGACGTCAAAAACCGCCGCTGGAGCGAGGAAGTCCTCCGCATTCTGGACATCAATCCATCGCTTTTGCCGAAGGTGTACGAATCTCCTGAAATCACCGGCTATGTTACGGCGGAAGCTGCCGCTTTGACCGGCTTAAAGGAGGGCACGCCGGTCGTCGGCGGAGCAGGCGACAATGCGGCGGCGGCAGTTGGAACCGGCGTTGTGACCGATGGCAGCGCTTTTACCACCATCGGCACGTCCGGCGTTGTATTCGCCCATACGTCAAACGTCACCATCGATCCGAAGGGCCGCGTTCATACCTTCTGCTGTGCGGTTCCGGGTTGCTGGCACGTCATGGGCGTCACACAGGGCGCAGGACTTTCCCTCAAATGGTTCCGCGACAATTTCTGTGAGGCGGAAATATCAGCCGCAAAGGGAATGGACGTTGATCCGTACTATCTGATGGATAAGCAGGCCGCGCGCGTACCGTTCGGTGCAAACCGCCTCGTCTATCTGCCCTATCTGATGGGGGAGCGCACCCCTCATCTGAACGCGGACTGCCGCGGCGTGTTTTTCGGACTCTCTGCGATCCACACCAAGTACGATATGCTTCGCGCTGTTATGGAAGGCGTCACCTACTCCCTGCGCGACTGTATGGAGGTTCTGCGCGGCATGGGCGTCATGCCGAACGAGATGCTTGCCTGCGGAGGCGGCGGAAGCAGCCCGCTCTGGCGGCAGATGCTCGCCGACGTATATAACTGCCCGGTCTCCACCGTTTCCTCAAAAGAAGGACCGGCTTTGGGCGCCGCAATCCTTGCAGGCGTCGGCGTGGGCGTATTTTCTTCTGTAGAAGAGGGATGCGCACGCCTGATCCACAAAAATGCGCCGCAGCTTCCAGACGCCGCCGCACACGACGCATATGAGCCGTTTTATCAGCTTTACCGTTCGCTTTATCCGGCATTAAAGGACAGCTATTCGGCTCTTGCCGCATTATAACAAAAACCGGCAGCGGCCACAGGCAAGCACAGTATCTTCTGTGCTGCTGATCTCTATATTATGAAAAAGGAAGTCTTGAGTTTGAAACTGTTTATTGATACTGCAAACGTTGCGCATATCCGCGAAGCAAACGAACTTGGCGTCATCTGCGGCGTTACGACGAATCCGAGCCTGATTGCAAAAGAAGGGCGCGACTTCAAGGAAGTTGTCTCTGAAATCACCACCATCGTAGACGGTCCGATTTCCGCTGAGGTTATCAGCATGAATGCCGACGGCATGGTGGACGAAGCGCGCGATCTCGCAAAAATCCACAAAAACATCGTCATTAAAATCCCTATGTGCGCCGAAGGCTTAAAGGCGGTCAAACGCCTGCACGCGGAGGGTATTCGCACGAATGTGACGCTTATTTTCTCTGCCGCACAGGCGCTTCTGGCGGCGCGCGCAGGCGCATCTTATGTCAGCCCGTTCATCGGGCGTGTGGATGACATCGCCTCAGACGGCATGGTTCTGATCGAAGACATTGTGCAGATCTTTGATAACTACGGCATAGAGACTGAAATTATCGCCGCCTCTGTCCGCGGCCCAATGCACGTCGTCAATGCGGCCAAGGCAGGCGCGCATATCGCTACTGTTCCCTATAACGTACTGATGCAGTGCATCAGTCACCCGCTCACTGCTTCCGGCATTGAACGTTTCTTAAAGGATTGGGAAACTGTCCCGAAGAAAGCATAACAGGAGGAATCGCTATGACTATTTTACCGGTAAATGATCCGGCATTCGCACCGTACGGCCGGGTAATCGCCGGCTACGATACCGCCGTTTTGCTGAACACCCTCTGTGAGAAAACACCGAAGCCCGAAAACGGAACCATGTACGAGCCCTCCGTTCCAGCGCTTGAAGCTCTTCCGATTGCAAAAGAGTTTTCGGCACGGTTTTACGGCGGCATGCCGGTTCAGCTCGGCTGCTGCAATGGACGCAATACGGTTTTAAACTGCCTCGAATATCATCGCGACAGCGAGCTGAATATTCCGGCGGACGATATGATTTTTCTCGTTGCAACTGCAACTGATATAAAAGAAGGCCAACTTGATACCGCGGCGGTCAAAGCGTTTTCCGCCAGGGCCGGCGATGTGGTAGAGCTTTATGCTACAACGCTTCACTATGCGCCGTGCAGCGCAGATCAGCAAACGGGCTTCCGTGTTGCAGTCGTTCTGCCCAGAGGCACCAATCTTGCCAAACCGGAAA
Source organism: uncultured Oscillospiraceae bacterium (assembly GCA_900543295.1). Lineage (GTDB taxonomy): Bacteria > Bacillota > Clostridia > Oscillospirales > Ruminococcaceae > Paludihabitans. The sequence continues at coordinate 9,366 of UQQY01000059.1, forward strand.
TCGAATGTAAAAATGAAGAGGACAGGATGCTTTTTGCCGCCAATAAGTGGCTTCTTGCCCATCCGGACGCGCCGGAAGCAAAAAACGGCGCATATGTCGGTTTGACCGGCGAAAACATCGACATTGCAGATTTTTTATTGCCCCGCAATAAAAATGATCTCAATAGCCATGATAAATTACAATCATTATAAGGAGGAGCATTTCTATGCAGAACATTCCCCAGATCAAAATGGGTCTCATCTCCGTCAGCCGGGGATGTTTCCCGATCTCCCTGTCGGAGCGCCGCCGCCGCGCGGTTGCTTCCGCTTATGCGAAACACGGTGAAATTTATGACTGTCCTGTTACGGTGGAAAACCAGACAGACGCCCAAAAAGCTGTTGCAGACGTCAAGGCAAACGGCGTAAACGCGCTGTGCGTCTTTCTCGGAAATTTTGGTCCGGAAACCCCGGAGACCATGATTGCACAGTTTTTTGACGGACCGGTCATGTACGTGGCTGCCGCAGAAGGCGACGGCGATTTGTTCGACGGACGCGGCGACGCATACTGCGGTATGCTCAACTGCTCGTACAATCTGGGGCTGCGCAATATCAAGGCGTTCATTCCAGAATATCCGGTCGGCACCGCTTCTGAGATTGCCGACATGATCGCGGAGTTTGTTCCCGTTGCAACGGCCATTCTCGGCTTAAAGGGTTTAAAGATCATCACCTTTGGTCCGCGTCCGGACGACTTTCTCGCCTGCAACGCGCCGATTAAGCCGCTGTTTAACCTCGGCGTCGAAATTGAGGAAAACTCCGAGCTTGATCTGCTCGTGGCCTATCGTGCGCACGCCAACGACCCGCGCATTCCGTCCGTTATGGCCGACATGGCGGCGGAACTGGGTGCAAATAACAAGTATCAGGGCGTTTTGCCGCGTCTTGCGCAGTATGAGCTTACTCTGCTCGACTGGGCAGAAGAGCATAAGGGCGTGCGTCAATACGTTGCGATTGCAGGAAAATGCTGGCCGGCTTTCCAAACAGAATTCGGCTTTGTCCCGTGCTATGTCAACAGCCGCCTGACGGCAAGAGGTATTCCGGTCAGCTGTGAGGTTGACGTCTACGGCGCGCTGAGCGAATACATCGGCATTTGTGTCACCGGCAAACCGGTTACGCTGCTCGACATCAACAACAGCGTCCCTGCCTCGATTTATGACGAGGATATTGCAGGAAAATACAGCACCCGTTTAAACGAGACTTTCATGGGCTTCCATTGCGGCAACACTGCTTCCTGTCTGCTCAAAAACGCGCATATGGGCTATCAGCTTATCATGAAGCGCCAGCTTGAGCCGGAGCTTTCGGAGCCGGATATTACACGCGGTACAATGGAGGGCGACCTGAAGCCGGGTGACATCACGTTCTTCCGTCTGCAAAGCAATGCTTCGGGCGAGCTCAAGGCCTACGTTGCGCAGGGCGAGGTTCTGGATGTTCCGACCCGCAGCTTTGGCAGCATCGGCGTTTTCTCCATTCCGGAGATGAACCGCTTTTATCGTCACGTGCTGATTGAGAAGCAGTATCCGCATCACGGTGCGGTTGCTTTTGCACATTGCGGCAAAGCGCTTTTCTCACTGTTCAACTTCCTGGGCATTCAAGATCTTGCTTACAACCAGCCGAAGGCTCTGCCTTATCCCACGGAAAATCCTTTCTGCTAATTTCTTTTCTTCTTCTCTTCTCTATAAAGGAAAAGGACGCCTGCTATTCCTAGCAAGCGTCCTTTTCCTTTCTTTTTGATAAGTACGGCCAAAGCGCCTTATATTCATCCATTTTTGCACCTGAAAACATAAGGGATTCATTGATCCGTCTCTGACCACGCTGATCGTTTTTTATTGCTCCGCAATAAAAAACGATCATAATGGCCGGCCTCTTATCGGGGCACATGGCCGAAAAAATAGCCTCCGCTTCTCTGCGGCTATTTTTATTGCTCCGCAATAAAAACGATCATAATGGCCGTGCCCCTCGTCGGGGCA
>UQQY01000060.1 GCA_900543295.1 uncultured Oscillospiraceae bacterium
TATATGCCCAGCGCCCGCCGACGCTTTTCTCCCGCTTTTTAAGCAGACTTCCACTGTCATGCCAGGGCGCCGCGGCAGTCTGCCTGTACGGCGGCATTTCGGCGGGCGCCTCTCTAAACCGAATGTACCGTCTTTTTAATCGGAGGCACATTCCGATATACGGTGCTGCGAGCGTTCCTTCCCTGCACTCCTACCGAAACGAACCGCACGCAAAGCTTCCGCAGAAGAGTGCGCCGTTCTCTCTTCCGGCAGATTTCTGGGTTCGTGTACGCGGCAATCTGGAAATGAAAACAGAAATTTCTCCTCCAAAGCCGCGCCTCACTCTGGGCTGCCTCTTCCCACAGCGGCTTGCAGCAAAGCTCGGCGTACGGTATCCAAAGAAAGAGAAAGAGTGTGCCGCGTGCGGTATTTGTCAAAAAAGCTGTCCGGCTGGCGTGCTGTGGGAAGAAAAAGCCCTGCGAAACAGTTGTATCCGGTGTGGCGCCTGCACCCTGTTTTGTCCGCATGGCGCGCGAAAACTTCGCTTCACCTGCCCGCTTCCGGCGATATACTTATCGCTGCATGCAAAAAAGCCGAAAAAGCCCGCTATTTTTCTGTAAAAGCGGCGCGCATGATCTCGCTTTCCAGCGGTTCCTCATTTAAAAAGCCGGTGTGCGCGCAAAGCTCTCGAATTGCCGCCTCTCTGCCGATGCTTCCGCCGCATACCGCAAGCGGAAGTTCCAGTGCAGAAAATGGGATCATATCCGACTCCATCCGGCGAAACCGTGAAAGCTGGGAATACTCCTTACAGCGTTCAATCTGACAGCTTGTGTGCAGTCCTTTCGCCGATTCCAAAGGCTCTTCCCAGCCGATCTCCTTTTTCAGAATCTCCTTGACGTTATCCCAACGATATATGCCGCCCGCCAAACGGTTTAAGTCCAGATGGACGAGCGCCGGAAGCGAACCGCTCTTCCCCGCCCGGCGAATCTGGGCGCGAAACGGCTCCATCAGCTCCGGCGCTTCGTTCAGCGCGGCGGCAGTATTGTCCACCAGGGCGTTTTTATAGCCCAGCCGTTTTAGAATTTCCGGTCTGCCGAACGCAAGTCCCCGCACTGTCATATAGAATTCAAACTGTCCGCGTTTGAGCGGTTTTTTCAACGCAAGAACTCTTCCAGCGTTGAAAAAAAGACGGGCGGCAGTCTGTGCGGCAGGGTGAAAATAAAAGCGCGGCGCCATCCTGTTTAAAACCAGATTGCCGCACTGCGCCGGCTCGTTTCCAAGAATCAGATAGGGAACCCGGTGATTTACAAGCGTCTCGAAGAATAGAACATAGGCCACGGAGGGGCAAATACAAGTATTCTCCTGCAAGGCATAGCTTTTGCGATAGATCTTTGTGAGCGCCGAGTCCGGCGCTTTTTTCATTAGAAATGTGACTCCCGGCAGACATTCTTCAGCGCGTTTGATGCTGCGGCGCGCATTTTCCGAAAGATACGGAAGATCCCATGTGAGGGCCAGTACGCGGAGTTTTCGTATACGGCTCAGATAATACAAAAGAAACGAGGAATCCTTTCCGCCGGTATAAAATACCGCTGCATCATAGTCCGCATTTTTGCTCTTGGGAATCGATGAAAGCACCGGAATGACATTCGGGTGCTTTATGAGTGTATGATAATGGGTGCAGACAGGACAGACGCCGTCCTCGTTCAATTCAAGTCCGGGAATCATATAATCGTTCGCACAGCAGGTTTTACAGAAAGCCGCCTCTTCAAACGAAGCAGGCGCTTTTTTATATGCTTCGGGCAAAACCAATGCGCCCAAGCGAATCAGGCGGCGGGCCGCCCGGCTTTCTTTCTCCGTAAACGACGCGCCGCAGACCGCCTTTTGGATCAGAGGGAGTTCCTTTTTGCTGAGCCGGACACTCGTTTGAAAGGTATACGGCTCATGGCGCAGCCCATAATAGAAAAGGCGATTTCCATTTTGTTTCCACCGATTTTGCAAAAGCAGACGCACAGCGATTCATCCCTTTCATTTTCTTTGAGCATACCATAAAACCAGCGATTTGTACACGAAATATCCGGATATTTTTAAACAGGCAGTTCTGTGCTAATACATACGAAGGCGCGGCGTTTTGCAGACTGAATCAGATTTGGATTTCTATACATCCGCCGAATCGATACACATAAAATCCGGTGCTGTGGGAAAAACTGAAAGCGATAGGCGGAAAACCGCCGCGCATTTTGATAAAAGGAGGCATTTCTATGCCGTCGTCCATTGGCCGCGCAACATTTCGTCTGAATCACCGGCCGTCGATCCGCTCATTTGCGGCGGTGGTGGGAAAAAAAGAGGGCGAAGGACCGCTTCGGGACTTTTTTGACCATATTTTTATCGATACGAAGCTCGGACAGGATACTTGGGAAAAGGCCGAAAGCCAGCTGCAAAAGGAGTCGCTTTCGCGTGCGCTTGAAAAGGGAAATCTCTCTTCCGAGGAAATTGAGCTGTTGTTTGCGGGCGATCTGTTAAATCAATGTATCGGCTCCAGCTATGGACTCCGCGAGATGAACATTCCGTTTTTAGGGCTGTACGGCGCGTGCTCCACCATGGCGGAGTCACTTCTGCTCGCCGCGCTTTCTGTTGACAGCGGCGCTGTAAAACTGGCCGCCGCCGTTACCTCATCACATTTTTGCTCTGCTGAACGGCAGTTTCGCTATCCGCTTGAATACGGCGGCGTGCGGCCGCCAACCGCACAGTGGACGGTAACCGGCTCCGGCGCGGCAATCGTTTCCGATACAGGCTCCGGCCCCTATATTGATGCGGTTACAGTAGGGAAAATCTGCGACCTTGGCGTAACCGACATTAACAATATGGGCGCGGCCATGGCTCCGGCCGCAGCGGATACGCTGACACGCTTTTTCACGGACACGCAGACAAAGCCCGCCGATTACGACCTGATACTGACCGGCGACCTTGGCTTTATTGGTTCGGAGCTTTTGTATGAATTGATGGACCGAAACGGCTTCGACATCCGTACGCAGCACAATGACTGCGGAAAAATGATCTTTGACAGAGAAGGACAGGACGTTCACGCCGGCGGATCAGGCTGCGGCTGCGGCGCATCCGTGCTCTGCTCCTATGTATTAAGCGGGCTGCGCAGCGGACGAATGCAGCGCGTCCTCTTTATGGCAACCGGCGCACTGATGTCAACTGTCAGTAATCAGCAGGGAGAATCCATCCCGTCGATCGCACATCTTTTGCTGCTGTCTGCACAAAAGGAGGTGAAATAATGGAGCTCTTTTTAAGCTGTGTCAAAGCGTTTGTCATCGGCGGAATTTTATGCGCCATTGGACAAATCCTCATTGATTATACCAAGCTGACGCCTGCGCGCATTCTGGTGTCCTATGTTGTAGCAGGCGTAATTTTAGGCGCAGTCGGGCTGTACGCACCGATTGCCGAATGGGGCGGCGCCGGCGCGACCGTCCCGCTGACCGGCTTCGGATACAATCTTGCAAAAGGCGTAAAAGAAGCCGTTGACCAAGAAGGACTGATCGGCGTATTGAAGGGAGGATTTACCGCAAGCAGCGCAGGGATTGCCGCGGCTATTACGGCTGCGATTGTTACCGCTTTGGTAACCAATCCGCAGGACAAATCCTGATTTCGTATGATAGCGTATATTCATAGAGCGAGAACAGAAAGACGAAAGCCGCCGCTCACGCTGTGCGATGGCTTTCGTCTTTTTATGGTTTAATCCTGCTGTGCAAGCTTTAATACGGCAAGCACTTCTTCTTCCGGAACAAAATCTGTCGCTTTTCCTGCAAGCGCACAGTCTTTAAAGTAGCAAAGCTCTTCATAATAGCCGTCGTCCGACGTCAGGTTGATACCTTTTACCTCTGTCTGCGGTACGGCAAGATCAATTTTGACTGGCGCCGTTTGATGGCCGCGGGGGTAAACGGTCATCTCTTGATCATAGACGATCACGGCCTTTTCGCATACCACGCGGAAATCCGCCTTAAACGGAACTGCACAGTTGTACCAGCCCGCTTCTGCTGTAATCTGCGCTGGACCGTACTGCATTGTCACAGTGTATGCGTCGGTATAGCCGTCCTCCGAACAGGTCGCACGGTGCTTTCGCACGGAGTCCGGTAGGCCGAATACGCTGACAATAAAATCTACGTCATGAATGCTCAAGTCAAACGGAACACCGCCGCTTTTCTTTTCGTCCAGCATCCAGTTTTCCCACGACCAAACCGGCGTACCGGACAGGCGGCGGAATTCCGCGCGCAGAACCTCGCCGTATTTTTTACTTTGAAGCATCTCGCGCAGCGCCGCGTATGGACGCATGAAACGAACAACCTGCGCCGTCATGAAGCAGGCGCCGTGCTCTCTTGCCGTATCGAAAATCGTTTTTCCGTCCTCTTGTGACAGTGCGAGCGGCTTTTCGCAGACGGTGTGAATGCCGCGGGCAAGCGATTTACAGGAAAGCTCCCTATGTAAATAAGAAGGAACCGCAATATCCACAAAATCGAGATCCTCCAATGTATCGAGCGCCGTGTCCATATCAGTAAATACCGCCTCACCGTTTTTCGCTTTTTCCTGCGCGCGGCCGGGGTACACATCGCAGATGCCCGCAACCTCGACGTCCGGCATCTTCCGCCAGCACTCCAGATGATGGCTGCCCATGCCGCCGACGCCCACCATTAAAACCCTTTTCATTTTGCTTCCTCCGCCTCTTTCACATAATTGCTCAAAAGCTCGCGCGCCTCTAAAATATCGGCGTCCTGCTGCGCACCCTCAATTTCACGCTCAATAGTAAGAGAGCCGGTATACCCCAATTTGTGCAGCTTGCGGATGACCTCGCGCAGATTTGCCTTGCCTGAACCGATTTTGACTTCCCTGCCAAGCTCCCGTCCATTTGTCGGATAAAATCCATCCTTACAGTGTACGCCGCGGACATATTTGCCGAATACATCGAGCGCGTCGACCGGATTCGCTTTACCATAAAGGATGACATTCGCCGTATCGAGATTGACCCCAACATTATCACAGCCGATGTCCTCAATGGTACGCAGCAGAGTAACCGGCGTCTCCTGTCCAGTTTCAAAAAGAAAATCCTGTCCGTCTGCACTCAAAGTTTCTGCAATCTTTCTCAGGCAGACAAGCAGCGCCGGATAGTGCGGGTCATACGGATTTTCCGGCAGGAAGCCGACATGTGTGACGACAGTATTGACACCCAGAGACTTTGCAAATTTTGCACCGGCAAGGATCTCGTTCATGCGCTGATGACGATATGCCGTCGGAACGAGTCCTAACGTCTCCTGCCCCTCATAAAAATTCCATACGACCGGCCCAGTCCAGCCACACCAGAAGGCCGTGATCGTGATACCGTATTTTTCTGCGGCAGCAAGGATATGATCCCGCTCCTCTGCTGTCCACAAGGATGGATTCCAGCTGATAAACTGGCAGCAGGAAAAGCCGTTTTTCACCATTTTGGCAAATGCCTCGTCCGTTTTTTGCGCCTGATGTCCGACGCAGACTCCGATTTTCATAATATTCCTCCGATAGCGTTGTTCCCATGATAAGTCGGACATAAGTTCGACTGCGCTTTTATCTTAACACAATACGGAAGAAAAGCAAGCCTTTTAATAAAAAACGCCGCCGGCAGTTTAGGAGGACTGCCGGTGGCGTTTTTGTTCTCTTCGATGTTAAGGCAAATATGGCAGCGGATTCACCCGCGTACCGTTGATGTTGAGTTCGAAGTGCAGATGCGCGCCATAAGAATTTCCGGAATTACCGATATTCGCAATATATTGCCCGCGCGCAACCGTCTGTCCCACTGAAACTGCAAGCTTTGAGCAATGCGCATATGCTGTCGTAATGCCATTGCCGCTGTCAATAAACACAACCCACCCATAACCGGATTTCCATCCGGAATAAGTTACTGTTCCGGCATGCGCCGCCACAATTGTTTTTCCGTATGCGCCGCCATAATAACAGATGTCGATCGCACGATGATTCCGGCCGGAGCCCCATCCGGAAGAAACATAGCGTCCCGATCCGCTGGTCGGCCAGATTAAACCGTACTGTGACGGATTGCCGCCGGCGGACGTAGATGGCATTGTCGCCGTACCTTTTAAAACAACGCGGTCCACCGGCTGTTTCGTAACCTCAGAGCTTAGAATCTCTCTGCCGACTTCTGCGCCGTCAACATAGGAGATGTCCGCATTGATTGTCCGTTCTCCCTTGACGCCTGCACTCTTTTCCTGCGTCTGTCCCTTGTAAAGGGAGTTCGTTTCGACATAGGTAGTGCCATAGTCGACTTCGACTGTATATGTGGTATTTACAATCCGCTTTACGGAAAGGAAACGCTCAGATTTTGTAACAAGCACATGTCTGCCAATCGGACAGTTCGTAAGAATATCCGCATTCAGCGATACAAGCGTGTCAAGCGAGATGTCGTTTTTCTCCGCAATGCTGATGGGGGTGTCTCCCGCTACCGTCGTATAATAACGGTCAACCTGTGTTTTGGATTCGATTTTATCAATCAGATCCTGTGCCTCTACAATATTGCTTTGCAGATAGAGTCCTTCCTCCAGCTCCACACTTTTGGTAAATTCAACGCGGTCGGTATCATTTTCCTTATACTGTGCCAAAAGCTCGTCCAAGTGCTCTTTCACCGGTACGATATCCTTTGCCGCACCCAAAAAGGTACCGTCTACAATCAGGCCAGTCGCCTCCACGATGTCAGCCTCAGAGGTACTGATCAGCGTGTTGGTAAGCTGCGCGCTGTTTTGCAGCTCGCTCGCCGGAACTATGGCAAGCGTCAGAGTGGTGCTGTACTCAAAGATTTCATCGCCCTCCTGATACAACATGCGCGACTGAATCTTATTCTCCGTCTCGTGAAGCACCGCCTCATTTTGAACGTAACCGACCTGCTTTCCGTTACACTCAACTCCTATTGCATAATTAAGCGAAAAGACATAGTTGACAAGAAAAGCAAATGCCACAACCGCAGCAGCCGGAAACAGGTAATTAAACAGACGGCGGAATACATAAGTATGACGTCCTGCCGCCGAAAAGCAAGCGCTGACCGCATCAAAAAAGCGGAAAAACGCCGACTTCTGCGGGTGCGCATGATAGCCGCGGCGAATCACGTTACTCACGGAATGCCAGAAACGGCTGGTCCCATACCATTTTTTCATAAAAGTCTGGTAGCCGCTCGAAATATGCCGCCGCAGCGTAAGCAAAAGCTGACGAAGCAGAACAACATAGCGGAACAAAAAACGCCGGTAAACGACACAAACTGCATGACTCGCCATGCGGTAAAAAAGAATCAGCATCGTGCCGATTGAAATCATCCAGCCTATCAAAAGTTCTCGTATATCAAAAGCCGTGCGGCCCGTTTTCTCTTTTTTCATACGTACTCCCATCCACCGGTTCCTATTTGCCGTCCAACACTGCGGCAGCTGTAATTATTACAATTTGTAACCGTTTGATTTTATTATATCAGCCGATCTGCGGTTTTGCAACCCCTTTTTCCCTGCATTCATAAAATTGACACAACCTTTTTCTTGCAGCGCCCTCTGGTTTTTTCTTCTGCTTTATATTATAATGGACATCGGTTCGAGGGTTTGCATCTGCGTTTTACGGAGACGCCGCATTCTTTTATTCCGATTTTTCAGGAGGGCAATATGGGTTCTGCATACGGATATATCCATTCCTACGAAAGCTTTGGCGCAGTGGACGGACCCGGCGTTCGATTCGTCGTCTTTTTTCAGGGCTGTCCGCTGCGCTGCCTGTACTGCCACAATCCGGATACCTGGGAGATGAAACGGGGACGCCTGACTGAGGCTTCCGCCGTATTGAATGAAATTTTGCAGTATCGAAGTTTTATTAAAGACGGCGGCGTCACGCTTTCAGGCGGAGAGCCGCTTTTGCAGCCGGACTTTTGCGCTGAGCTTCTTTCCCTCTGCAAACGCGCCGGACTTCACACCGCAGTTGACACCTCCGGTGCCGTCCCCCTGTCCCATTGCAGGAAAGCCGTCGATCTTGCCGACCTGCTTCTTTTAGACATCAAGGACATTGATCCGAAAGACTGCATAAAACTCACCGGTCAGGACAACCGCAGCGCGCTTCATCTGCTGTCCTATTGTGAAGAAACAGGAAAGCCGGTCTGGATCCGTCATGTGCTGGTACCGGAACTCACGGCGGACGATCGAAAGCTTGCCCGTCTTGCGCAGGCTTTAAAGCCGTTTTCCTGCATTCAGAAGGTCGAACTTCATCCATTTCACAAAATGGGCGAGTATAAATGGAGGCAAATCGGCGCACCGTATACCTTGACAGATACGCCGCCTCTGTCCGAGGATGAGCTAAATCACGCAAAGGAGTTGCTTCGTTCTTATGAAATACCGTCTTAAAAAAACAGCGTTTATTCCTCTTGTTCTCTTCATCCTGCTTATTGTGCTTCTTTTCTGGGCTTGCGGCGCCATGCGCAAAGATGAACAGGGAGCTTCCCCGTCTTCCTCAGCCGCTTCGGACGCAGATTCTTCTATTTCAGAGTCGTCGGAGGAAACCGACCCGCTGCCGGCAGGCAGTCTTTCCGACTGGAATCTGATTCTTCTAAACCCGGATCCGGAAAATAAAATTGACGAAGATCCCGATGTGGAGATGATCGCCTTTGACGGACAGAAGGTGGACGCACGCGCCGGCGCAGCATATGAAGAAATGCGGACTGCGGCGGCCGATGACGGCGTAAATCTATATCTGCGCTCCGGTTTTCGCAAAATTGCGCTGCAAAAAACGTATTATGACAGCCATATTGCCGAATATATGAAGCAGGGCAAAAGCGAAGAAGAAGCAATTCGCCTGACCAGACAGTATTACACAGAGCCGGGACACAGCGAGCATCACTCCGGCCTTGCTTTTGACATCATTACAGTCGAATACCAGCGGGACGTCTATTCCCTGACGGAGCAATTCGCCGAAACGGACGCTTACCGCTGGCTGACTGAGCACTGCGCCGAATATGGCTTCATCCTGCGCTATCCGGAAGGTAAGACCGATATTACGCAGATCAATTATGAACCGTGGCACTACCGCTATGTGGGAAAAGAACATGCACAGTATATCATGGAGCATAATCTGACTTTTGAAGAGTATATCGAGCTGCTCAGAGAAGCGGGCCGCTGATTCCACGATTTTTGACAGAAGGAAGCCGTGCTATGGACATTTTAACGAAAGATCTCGCGATGCGCGAGGTTCCCTATGACTCGGAACAGTATCAGCAGATGCTGATTTTCCGCAACATGCATATGCGAATTCCGATTGGTCTGAGCCTGTTCGACGAAGATCTCTCCGGCGAGGTGAACGATCATCATATTGGCGTTTACCGCAGGGACAAGCTGATCGGCGTCTGCATCATCACGCCGGTAAGCAAAACCACCGCGCGGATGCGGCAGGTCGTCATTGCGCCGGAATACCGCAACCGTGGGATCGGCCGTATGATGATGCTGTTTGCGGAGGAGCGCACGGCTGCGCTCGGGCTTTCCCGCCTGATTTTGGATTCCCGCCTCTCGGCGCTGCGCTTTTATGAGAAGCTCGGCTACCGCAGGGTTGGCTCGCAGTTTATGGAGGTTGGCCTTCCGCACTATATGATGGAAAAAATCATTCGTTAAACGGTGCGGAAAACGCCGTAATATTGAATTGAAAACGCCAATAAAAAACGAACGGTGTAAAACACCGTTCGTTTTTTATGAGCAGATCTGTAAGCCGGGTTCTGTCATGTACGGCAATCTATCTTGGCGGCAGGTCGCCCTGCACGCTCTTCGCCACCCGTCGGGACCGCCGGACCAGCGAATTCATCCCAATCGGTGTTGCATCGGATAGGGTTTACATGGCCGCATACTCTCGCATGCGCCGGTGAGCTCTTACCTCGCCTTTCCATCCTTACCGCAGAAACGGCGGTTTCTTTCTGTTGCACTTGCCCTGGAGTCGCCTCCGGCTGCTGTTAGCAGTTATCCTGTCCTATGATGCCCGGACTTTCCTCACGGTTAAAAACCGCGCTGCCGTACAATCTCCTCTGATTTTATTATACCTGAAAAATAAATTTCCGTCAATCCGCGTATGGCCGGTCATAATGAATTTACAAAATATCTACACAGAGCAAGATACGTCTGCTATACTAAAAAAACAAGGTCAACAAAGGGGATTGGACAGCTTTATGAATTGGATGATGCGTTTTTTTAACTGGTGGACACGTTTTATGAGCGGGCGCTATGGAATGGATCAGCTTGGCGTTGCAACGATTGTGATCTATTTGCTGCTGGCACTTCCGGCCGGTTGGTTCCGCAATCCGATTTTGCAGCTGATCGCGCTTGTTTTTCTGGGGCTTTTTGTGTTTCGGTCGTTTTCCAGAAGAACCGCCAACCGCTATCGGGAAAATCAGGTGTTCTTAAAAATCTGGCGGCCAGTCTGGGCCTGGCTCCGTCATCCGGTGCAGACCTTTCGGGAACACCGCACTTATAAATATTATCACTGCCCTGCCTGCCGCCAGACTCTGCGCGTTCCGCGCAAAAAGGGAAAGCTTCGAATCCGCTGCCCGAAATGCGGAACGGAATTTATCAAAAAAACCTGAACGATACGCCGTATTCCATGTTTTATATTTAAGCTTTACCCAAAGGAAACGATAAAAAGCGTCCCGCCGGAAATTCCGGCGGGACGCTTTTATCATTTCCTTATTCTACCGCAATATAGACGTCCATATAGCCGACGCCATCCTTCTCATATTCCCGTTCAAAGCAGGAAATCACCTCGTCATCGTTTTTGTGGACGATTCCGTTCACCTGCATGTACGCCGCCAGCGCTTTATAAGCATTTGGTATGATCGAAAACGGTTCTACAAACGGTTCTTTTATGGTAATCGCCGCATACTTCTGCTCCGCTTGAGAAAGGACTTCGGCGTCCTCTTTTTCCGGCAGGCAAAAATCCTGCGGCAGCACGCAGGCGGCGGTATATCCGTGCATATGATATACGTTGATCTGCTCCTGCGATAAAAACGGAAAGTCCCATCCAATGACCACAGGCGAGCGAAGCTTATTCGCATCAGCCCAGCTCCTGATACGCCGGATCGCGTCGTGTTCCGGCTCACGGCTAATTACCGTATACCGCACATATTGAAACGCTGCAATTGTTTCTACGCGCAAATTCGAGTATGCGTCATTCAGTTTGTTCATAGCCTCGCATAGCATTGCATCCATAGAGCAGTTAAAATACTGACATAATTCAATCAGCTTATCAAGTTCCGGATAAGCTGCTCCCGTTTCCCTTAGTTAAAGATATTGTTGGGTATCTCAAGATGTGTCATTCGATT
>UQQY01000061.1 GCA_900543295.1 uncultured Oscillospiraceae bacterium
GTCGTTATAGTCGCGCGTTTCAATTTCCCTGACAAGCTCGTCAAAATCAATCTTTTCGCCGCGCGCCTCATGCTCGGCGAGGCGGCGCTTTGCACGCGCCTCAACCGAAGCGGTCAGAAAAATTTTCACCTGCGCTTCCGGCAGGACGACCGTACCGATGTCGCGCCCGTCCATAATCACATTGCTGCTTGCCGCCAGCGCCCGCTGCATATCCAGCAGAAAGGCCCGCACCGCCGGAATGGCCGATACGTTTGAGGCATGCATTGCCGCCTGCGGCGTGCGGGTTTTTTCGGAAACATCCTCGCCGTTTAGAAAGACGCGCTGTTCCCCGCCGATGAACCGAAGCTCCACCGATACCTTTGGCAGAAGCGCCTCCACCGCCTTTGTATCCTTTGTATCCTCTATGTGCTGGGACATATAAAGCCCAATGGTGCGGTAAAGCGCCCCCGTATCCACATAGATAAAGGACAGCGCCTGCGCCGCGCGCCGCGCGATGGTACTTTTTCCCGCGCCAGACGGGCCGTCTATTGCCACTGCAATCATGATCTCATTTCCCCTTTATACAAATTCAGCAGGAGCTTCCCGCCGCATAGCCTGTTGAAAAAGCAATCTGCAAATTAAAGCCGCCTGTGTATCCGTCCACATCCAGAACCTCGCCCGCAAAATAGAGGCCCGAGCAAAGCTTCGACTCCATGGTGCGCGGATTTATTTCCCTGCACGACACACCGCCAGCGGTCACGATCGCCTCCTCTATCGGACGAAAGCCGTCTACCGGTACGCTAAAGCAGCGTATTTGTTCAAACAGCGCTCTGCGCTGCACCTTCGTGATACTGTTGACTTTCGTAAACGCCGGAATGCGGGAGCGGTAAACGATGATCGGAATCATCTTTTTCGGCAAAAGATCGGATAGAGCGTTGATAAAGTCGCGGTTGGCATATTTGGAGAAGTCGCGCAGAATCCGCGCATCGAGCTGCTTATCGTCAAGTCCCGGCTTCAGATCAATTTGAATTTCATAGCGATCCGGCTCAAAGGTGCGGATAAGCGAGGAGGCGCTCAGGATAAGAGGTCCCGACATGCCGTAATGCGTAAACAACATTTCGCCCAACTCGGAAAACAATTTCTTTTTCATCCGTTTGTCCCAAAGGCTCACGGTTACATTGCGCAGAGAAAGCCCCTGCATGTCCCGGCAATCCTCCGAAACAGAAACCAAAGGCACCAGCGAGGGTTTCCTTTCTGTTACAGTGTGTCCGACCTGCTCTGCAAAACGGTAACCGTCGCCGGTCGAACCCGTCACAGGGTAGGATGCCCCTCCCGTCGCCACAATAACCGAACGGGACAGACAACGCTGTCCGCCGCTGCATAAAACGCCGCAAACACTGCCGTTTTCGCAGAGCAAATCCTCCGCCTCACATTCGCGGATTTCTACGCCGCTTTCCTTGCAGGCGCGCACCATGGCTTCTACAATATCCTGCGCTCGGTCGCTCTGCGGAAAAACGCGGTTGCCGCGCTCCGTTTTCAGCGCAACGCCGCGCCCTTCAAACCAGTCCTTGGTATCCTGTGTGCCGAACGCGCGGATCACACTGTATAAAAACTTAGGATTCGTCGGAACATTCTGCAAAAACGCAGTTTCATCACAATCGTTGGTCACATTGCAGCGGCCTTTTCCCGTAATAGCAAGTTTTCGGCCGCACCGGCTGTTTTTCTCAAGCAAAACGACCTTTTTCCCATAAAGAGCGGCCGTCGCAGCGGCCATCATTCCCGCCGGACCGCCCCCGATTACAATGACGTCCGTCATGAAAGCTCCTCCGCCTTCTGATAAAGATCGTATTCGTCCCAGATGGTCTCAAGCCGGTCAAAAGTCGCCTTTACGTCCTCCTTCTTCCGAAGGCCGACCGCAACCGTCAGCGCGTTGATTAAACTGAGCGGCGCAACAAGGGAATCGACAAAGGAGGCCATCTCGCTGCGCGCCTCCAGCAGATAATCGGCGTTTTCCGCAATCGGCGAAGAAGGGCTGTCCGTAATAGCAATGACCTTTGCGCCGTTTTTCGAAGCGTAGGAAAGCGCCTTTGCGCTGCGCTTGGAATAGCGCGGAAAGCTGATACCGATGATGACGTCTTCCGGGCCAATACGCATGATCTGCTCAAACATCTCGGTAGAGCTTGTCGTATCGATCAGCCGGACATTTTCAAAAATAATATTAAAGTACAAATTCATAAAACGCGCAAGTACAAGCGCACTGCGCGCGCCGATAATATAGATAGTCCGCGCGGCAATGATGGATTCCACTGCGCCGTCAAAATCCGCGCGGGATATAACCTCCATGGTACGGCGAATTTTCTCAATATCCGTATTCATAACCTTTGTCAGCAAATCTGCACCGCCAAGCTGTTCATCGGCCACATCAATCCGCTGCACGGCGGTCAGCTTGCTTTTAATGGTCTCCTTCAGCGCGTCCTGCAATCCGGGATAGCCGTCAAATCCCAGTTCAAACGCAAAGCGCACAACCGTCGACTCGCTCACATTCGCCGCCGCGCCAAGCTTTGACGCCGTCATATAGACCGCCTTGTCATAATGTGTCAGAATATAGGAAGCAATGCTCTTCTGTCCTTTCGAAAAAGCCGGCATCCGCCGCTTGATTTCCCCTAAAATGTTGGCCGCCATATAAGCCCCTCCTGTTTGAATCGCATAATTTTGCCTACCGCGTTACATCCCGCAGCCATTTGGTTCCATGCATCCTGATCCATACAAACAAATCCTTCACCGGTTCGTCGATTTTCATGACCGCATAGACAAACACCGGCGGCCAGTGCAGCACAAACGCCGCAAAATAAGCGAGCGGCACCGCTACGCACCAAAGTGCAAACATCTCCGTATTCAAAGAAAATTTCGTATCTCCGCCCCCGCGAAGGATTCCCACAATGCTGACAGCGGAAATTGAAACGAAGAAACCGATAACCGACGCTACCAGCATCATACTGTGCGCAAGCTCTTTTGCCTCTGGGGAGACATTGTAGAAGTTTACCGCCACATCGCGAAGAAGCAGAATGAATACCGAAACAAGCACGCCGATGATAACCGACAGCCACTTAAAGGTAAAGCCGCGGTTACGCGCCTCCGTCATACTCCCTTCTCCGATTGCTTTGCCAATCATAACCGCCGCGCCGTTTGCCACGCCGAATACCATAACGGTGGTAAGCTGCTGCACTACGCTGACGATAGAATTTGCCGCTACCACCTCTGTGCCAAGCTGGCCCAAAAGTCTCGCCTGCATAGAAGTGCCGAGCGCCCACATCACCTCGTTGAGCATAACCGGCGTACTTACGGTGAAAAGGTCGCGGATCAACAGTTTATCAAAACGAAAAAAGCCGGAAAACCTGATATGAAGCTTTCGGTCAAAAAAGAACAGATAGCCGGCGGCAATCAAAAACTCCGCCAGACGCGCAGACAGCGTCGCAATTGCCGCGCCGCGCACGCCAAGCGCAGGAGCGCCGAATTTGCCGAATATCAGAATATAGTTTAGAGAACCGTTGACAACCAGTGCGACAATGTTGGAAACCGTCGCAACCTTTACAGATTCGACGCTGCGCATCGTCGTATATACGGAACTCGCAAATCCGAAAAACGGATAGCACAGACACATGATGCGCATATAATCCGCGCCCGCTTGAATGACGTCCGGATCAGGCGAAAAAATGCCGACCAGAGCCTGCGGGATACAAAGTGATACGACCGTCAGCAGCAGTCCGGCCGCCGTCGTCAGCAAAACAATAAAAGTAATAATCTTTTTAATCGGTTCGATTTCCCGTTTTCCCCAGTATTGCGCTGTTATAACGGCCGCTCCCGAGCCTAAACCGAACGTCAGCATGTTAAAGATGAAAAAGGGCTGGTTTGCGAGCGAAGAGGCGGTCATCGCCACATCTCCAAGCTCGCCAAGCATCACGGTATCAAGCATCTGCGTTAAAAACACCACGATGTTCTGCAAAACAATCGGGACAGCGATTGTCAAAAGGGTGCGATAAAACGATCCCTCTCTGATAAATCTCGGTTTTTCCGCAGCAAGAGCCGCATTTCCCATTTTATTTCCTCCTGAAAAGGCAAAAGCTTCCCCTGTGCTTCAATCTTCTGTGTGCACAGGGGGAATTCTCTTTCTGTTTCCACCGCTATCATGGCCTGCGGTCAGCTTTTGCCTTTTGGTTTAATTCTGCAATTCTTTTTCTAAGCGCATCCACTGTACTGCGGCGGGACTGCTCCGCAATCTGCTCGTCGGAGGCTTGATCTCTGGACAGTGAAACTGCCTGTATGGCAAGTTTAATCTCATCGAGTGTCCGAAGAAGCTCCGATTTCTGCATTTCAAGGTTTTCAAGCCCATGTTCATAGCGATCCCGCTCGCAGCGTGCGGCCAACTGCGCGTTTTTCACGATCTCCGTACCCTTTGCCTGCGCCTCATCCAATACGTTTTGCGCCTCAGTAAGCTTCTGCTCTGCCGCCGAAATGCGCGCCGAAACCGTGCGTTCCGTCTCATCAAGCAATTCGCGCCCTTTTTGCGCAGCATCAGCCACTTGACGGCGCGCTTCCGTCTTCGCTTCATCGAGCGCCTCCTGTGCATTTTGACGCAGAAGGAATTCCTCTTTTTTTACAGAAGAAAGGATTCTCTCTGCCTCACCGTCTGCCTCCGCGCGGATCTGTCCGGCCTCTTTCTTTGCCTGATTCACGATTTGGTCTGCGCGTGCCTGCGCATCCGCCAGCAAATCGCGCAGTTTTGCCTCGGTTGCACGTGCGGAATCAAGCGACTTTTTCTCAATTTCATCCGCACGGATCCGCGCCTGCCTGTACGGTTCATATTCCGACTTCAGAGCTGTATGCGCTGACTGCAAGGTCTGATTTTCCTTAGAAAGAGACGCGATCTTCTGCACCTGTTCATCTGCAATCGCATTTAAAGCCGCAATTTTCGCATCCTGCTCACTGATTTTCGCCTCGAGCTCAGATTTTTCCCTGCTGTTTTCCTGAACCAGTGCATCGATATAAGACAAAACCTCGTCTTTTTTAAAGCCGCCGATTGCTGCGGTCTGAAAATTCTTTGTCATTTCCATCAGGCGTGTCCTCCCGATTCCTTTTTGCACAAAACGCCATGCCTCGTACGTGTATCCTATTGCTCCGCAATAAGCTGATTCAATGGCCGCATCCCTTTTCGGGCTGCCTGGCCGAAAAAATAGCCTCCGCTTTGCCCCAGCTATTTTTATTTATTACTCATTATAATTATATCGGGTTTAGGCAGGAATTGCAACACAAAAAAGCCGGATGAAATCCGGCTTTCTTTTCTATCAATGATAAGAAAAGCCAAGCGTCGCATACAATCTTTACGGCGTCTGGCTTTTCTGTGTGTTGAATGCTCTAAGCGCTTTTACAGATCGTCTGCATCCTGCGCTGGGATTTCTTCGGGATCAACTGGCTTTCCTGTATAACTGCCCTGCGGATCGGTATCGTTCCGATAATTTTCCCGCACCATTTCCTGAATCAGACGCTTTGTATGCGCATTCTGCTGACTGCCGTTTTTCTTCTTTGACATAAATTTAAGCACATCCTTTCACAAACAGTATGCTGTAAAGAGACGGCTTTTATTCTCCGAATCTTTTCTATAAAGGACAGCGAATACTGCGCATTGATTTTAATGATTAAGATTTAATATTGCTGCTTGACTTTTCATTTTGAAATAGTATAATCCTTCTAACAGATAAGGATTTGCTGACGCAGAAAATCCGCTCTCGTTCTCCTGCAAAGCCTTATCCTGATTCGTTAAAGGAAAGAAGGAAAATGAAAATGAAATCAAAAGAGTGTTTCTGGCCCAATGAACCGCCGCAAAATTGTCCCTTTCCGCAATCCTCTTTATACAGCGGAATCCTTTTTACAGGTAACTACGCGAATTACAAAAATGCGGATACTTTCTATCCCTCCTGGGCCAGCAACGGGAATTTGTACTGCCCATGGACCGACGGTTTCATCGATCAAGATGAATGCCATTCTTATCTTCGTGACGGCGTTACACAAACAGGTCAAATAAAAATCGTCGGAGACGATCCCTTTCAGCTTCAATTGATAAACCTTGGGCATATGGACGCTTCTCCAGAACCTTATGAAGGAAGGTATCCAAGCGGATGCCTGGTATACAACGGCGTCTGGTATCATGGCTCCTATTGTCTAACCAACGTTAGCGACAATCCTTCCGATTGCGGCGGCGTCGGTTGGACAAAGCTCGGGCCGTTTGTTGGATTCCGCACCTCTACAGATTGGGATCATTACACGATCAATTGGGAAGATAAATATTGGTCTTTGTGCCCGCACACCGGCAGCGATCCCCTGTTTCAAGAAAACCCTTCCATATCTCCGGTCAAAATTGGTGCGCCGCACTTTGTAGATTTTGGCAAAAATTTGGAATACTCTCCGGACGGCAAGGCTTATTTGGTCGCACATGGTTCAACCAGACCCCAAGCATGGAACAGTTGGATTCAGGGCGATGAAATATATTTATTGCGTGTTCCGCCAAAATCCCTCAACGATTTGTCAGCTTATGAATTCTATGCAGGCAAATCTGAAAACGGGACGGATCTATGGAGCAAGAATTTTGACGAAATTCAGCCGATTATTAAATGGAACGATAATTTAGGCTGCGTAACAATGACATACAACGCACCGCTGAAAAAGTTTTTCATGTGTATCACACGCGGTATGCAAATCGCGCATTACAATACCATGATTCTGGAATCGGACAGCATGACTGGTTCATGGAGCCTGGTGCATTATCTGAAAGACTTTGGCCCTGAAGCGTATTTTGTGAATATTCCAAGCAAATTCATCAGTCAGGATGGCGAGAGAGCAGTTCTGTGGTATTCTGCGAATTTCACAGACAACCCCTGGGGAAAAGAGAAAACCAGAGCGGAAGATCCCGAAGGCAGCAACTACAGCTTAGTCGTTCAGGAGATCCAGTTGGTTAAACGCAAATAATTTCAATTGACACAAAAACCGCGTATGGTTTCCCATACGCGGTTTTTCCTGTTCTTACAAAAGCAGATCAGCAGCCAAGTCTCTTTTTGAGGTTCTCGAGCTGATTCTTAAGCTCTGTCGGCAGCTTGTCGCCGAACTTCGCATAGAACTCTTCGATGCCTTTTGCTTCCTCTTTCCAGAGGTCAACATCAACATTCAACAGGCCCTTGATGGTATCAAGATCAATATCAAGGCCCTCGATATTGATGTCTTCCGGCTTCGGCTCATAGCCAATCGGGGTTTCAACCGCACCGACCTTACCTTCGCAGCGGTCAAGAATCCACATCAGGACGCGCATATTGTCGCCAAAGCCCGGCCAGATGAAGTGACCTTCGTCGTCGGTTCTAAACCAGTTGACGTTAAAAATCTTCGGTGCTTTGTCGCCGAGTTTCTCGCCCATTTCGAGCCAATGTGCAAAATAATCGCCCATGTGATAGCCGCAGAACGGCAGCATTGCCATCGGATCGCGGCGAACAACGCCAACCGCACCGGTAGCGGCAGCGGTTGTCTCAGAAGCCATGGTAGAGCCTACAAACACGCCGTGTTTCCAGTCAAAGGACTGATATACCAGCGGAGCAGTTTTTGCACGGCGGCCGCCGAATACCATTGCGGAAACCGGAACGCCCTTCGGATTGTTGAATTCCGGAGAAATGCACGGGCAGTTGATTGCCGGCGCAGTGAAGCGGCTGTTCGGATGAGCGCCCTTTTCTGTGGACTCTTTGCCGTTCCACGGCTTGCCCAGCCAGTCAATTGCGTTCTCCGGCGGATTCTTGTCGAGACCTTCCCACCAGACGGTGTTGTCATCCATGTTGTGCGCAACGTTTGTGAAGATGGTGTTCTTCTTGGTAGACTCCAGCGCGTTGAAGTTGGACTTCGCATTGGTGCCCGGCGCCACGCCGAAGAATCCGTTCTCCGGGTTGATTGCATACAGTCTGCCGTCCTCGCCCGGTTTCATCCAAGCAATGTCGTCGCCGACAGTCCAGACCTTATAGCCCTGCTTCTTATAAACTTCCGGCGGAATGAGCATTGCGAGATTGGTCTTGCCGCACGCAGACGGGAAAGCGGCCGTAATGTATTTCACTTCGCCCTGCGGATTCTCAATGCCCAGAATGAGCATGTGCTCAGCCATCCAGCCTTCGTTTTTGCCCTGATAGGAAGCGATACGAAGCGCGAAGCATTTTTTGCCCAGCAGTACGTTTCCGCCATAAGCGGAGTTAATGGACCAGATCGTGTTATCCTCCGGGAACTGAACGATGTAGCGGTTATCCGGATTGATGTCCGCTTTGGAGTGCAGGCCGCGGACGAAATCGTTAGAGGTATCGCCCAGATTTTCAAATGCCTGCTTGCCCATACGGGTCATAATATCCATGTTCAGAACAACGTAGATGGAATCGGTCAGCTCAACGCCAACTTTTGCGAGCGGAGAACCAATCGGGCCCATAGAGTACGGAATAACGTACATTGTACGGCCCTTCATAACGCCGTCGTACATCGGGGTAAGCTTTGCGTACATCTCTTTCGGATCGCACCAGTTATTGGTCGGGCCAGCGTCCTCTTCTTTTCTCGAGCAGATAAAGGTGCGCGCCTCAACGCGGGCAACGTCGTTTTGCAGCGTTCTGTGCAGCAGGCAGCCCGGAAGCTTCTCCTCGTTGAGTCTCTCCATTTCGCCGGTTGCGACAGCCTCGTCTCTTAAAGCGTTCAGCTGTTCTTCCGATCCGTCAATCCAGACGACTTTGTCCGGCTTGCAGAGCGCGACCATGTCGTCAACCCAAGAAAGCACGTTCTTGTTGTTAGTAAGCATCGTATTTTCTCCTTCCGCATGATAAAGGGATGATAACCGCCCTCCGAAAAGAAAGCGGTCGAAAGTGTTTTGCAACTTTCCTCGATTATCATTATAAAAAGCTGAACGCAAGAAGTCAAGCCGTTTGCGCGAGAACTTGTGACCAATCCGTTAATTCTTTGACAAAGCGTTTTTCAGCGAATCCCCTGTCTATCCGCATAACGCTATGTTTATATCCTTACAGATGCAGAAACCGGTATTCAGATGTCCGCCGGATATTTTATGAACTAACAAAAATTGAATAGCAAAGGCTTGCAAAAGAACTTCAATCAAATTATAATAGTATAGAAGAAGACGTGTAAGGACGATCTGAGAAAGGTGAATATGGAAAATTCTACTTTTGGGCATAGGCTGCGTATCATTCTATGCTGACGGCACAAATCAAATATGGCTGTTAGAAAGTGTTCTGCTGTAAAAAGGAGGAATATCAATGAAATGTAAACGCCTTTTTCCCCTGCTTATATCTTCCTGTCTGCTTCTTTCCTCCTGCTCGCCGCACAACACTATGCTGAAAACGGCGAAGCTCTCTGCCGGAGATATTGATTCGATTTCCTATTTATCGAATATCGCATCGGTCAACCTGACTGAAGAAGAGCAGACCTTTATGATACGGATTCTCGATAAGGCGCGCGTCACCGAAGCCGATCCATCGGAGGAAGGCGCCGGAGCTGGAAAATACCTTGGCACATCTACTTTTTTTAAAATACGCTTGAAGGACGGCTCAGAAGACGCCGTTTATGAGCCGGAGATCACATTCGGAATCGATCCGGCCGAAGATAAGGGCTACCCCGCCACCATGAAGGTTGCCTACACCTTTGCGGAGATACAGCGTCAGCGGGAACGCGGCGTCCCGCAGGAGGAGCTTGTCACAGAGTGTACCTTTACCTTTTGGATCGATAAAAACGCTTTCGCTCAGGAAGAGTACGAAAACGTTGTGTTGAATGCAAACGAACGCGCGCATGAAATAACCGGTCATGCTTTTTAAGACGCGGTCTTCTTTCTCTTCTTTCTTCATAAAAACGCACCCGATCCGTAATACGGATCGGGTGCGTTTGTTTTCTATATATAAGTGATAATCACAGACGGCAGACGACGCTTTTTTGAATCCGATCGCCCAATTTATCCAAGTCTGCGCCGGTAAGACCCGTATCCCCGTCTTGATATTCGGTGTAGGTATCGCTCAGCGGATGGAGAATGACAACCAATCCGTCATACGAAAGCGGCATTTTTACCGTATAGCGGCGGTACGCGGTTTTATTGTCTTCTTTCCATTCGTACTGATAGGTGACTTGAATATCATACAACGCCTCGCGGAAGGCGACGGTCCAATACGCTGTGCTCTGCAATACGTCTTCAGGTACGTTTATCCCAAGCCGCGCGCCGGTATAATAGTCATACAGGCCGCAGGCCGTCAGGTATTTGGCCGAAGTATCCGCCGGTCGATCCGACGCAGATATTTCCTCCACCGCAACAAAGTCTATCTCGCGCCAGCCGTTTTCTTCCCGCACATCCGTCACCTGCACACTGACGTATGCCGGAAGGGTCTGATACGCGCCGCCTTCCTGATACAGCGCCGCGCCGTTATCTATCAACGCGGGATCGTCGCCCGCCGTATAATTCCGTTCAATGTGATAGAGCAGAAAATATGGAACCAGTCCCTCAAGCGATTCGGAAAAATAGGCGAGCTCGCCGCCATCCTGATCCAAAAGCACGCCTTCTGCAATCGTCAGCGTTCGGTACAGAGCGCCGGTTTCATCGTACAGCAAGGCCTTACTGTCTTCGACATCATATCGCCCCTCCGCCGTAACCGTTTCGCCGTCCGACTCCTTCCATTCCTTTTCTGCTGAAAGGTAAAAGTATTTTTCCGTCTCCTGATACTTCCAGCATCCCGTGAAGCCTTCATCGGCCGCATCCTCCATACTTCCCGCATTGCCGGCAAAAAGGCTCGACATATCCGGCTTTTTGTTCTCCGGCGGAGCAGATGCGCATCCGCCTAGCAAAAATACCGCCGCGGCAGCAATCGCCAGCCATTTTCGTCTTGTCGCCTTCATTATAATTCTCCTTTCTCAAAACCGGATGATCTTAGAAATAAAGCCTCTTTTTATATTTTTCAGTATATCATAAAAGCCTTTTTTCGTAAATCGTTTTCTTATTTGTCCGCATCTTTTTTTTTCACAGGTTTTATGCTACAATAAAACGGACGTGCGGGAAGTCCCGTCCTTTATTTGAACATAAAAAATCATTTGCTGGAGGAAATTATGCGTTTAGAAGAACTCGATCCGCTTTTATCCCGTGTGCAGA
>UQQY01000062.1 GCA_900543295.1 uncultured Oscillospiraceae bacterium
TCGTCACTTCGTTTTCGCTTTCGTGCTTTTGCCTTGCAAGCAGACGCATTGCGGTTTGCACAACATTGTCCTGTATGGATTTGGGAAGCGAACGGGAGAGGCGCTGCGCCGTTTCCAAACCAAGCGGATTCAGGCGATAAGCGCCGTCTTCCTTTAACGAGAGATGCCCGCCTTCTTTCAGCTCATCGAGCGCCTCACAGAAGGTAAAATAGTTGACGATCTGTGTATCCTGAAAAATTTCGTTAAGCTGGTCGGCAGTAAAAGGGGCGGAGACCGCAGACATCAGATAACAGATCAGAATTTTCACCTGATATTTGTCCGTCATGCCGCCGCGGCCGACGCCCGGAACAACAACGGTGTGATCCAAAAAAACCGCCTCCTTGTTTTTGTGATAAAGAATGTATGTTATTTACTGAGATAAGAGCGCCGATTGTCCCTATGTTCTTTTATTATAGCACGAAAGCGGGAAAGAAAAAAGGGGAACAAACGATCTTTTATTTGTGCGCCGCAGCGGAATATGATATAATAAACACAGTTGCGTACGGGACGCGAAAAAACTTTTTCGCACAAAGACAATGGATACAGATACTGACCATAAAGATGCAATCGGTTTTTATAAAGGACATTTCGAGCGATAGAGGGGTAAGAAATTGTGACATATCGGATCAATTTTAATCAATATGCGAATCATTTTGCGCTTCCGCAGGAAATCGTCAGCGACGACCTTGCGGAAATGGATGCGTTATACTTAAAGACGGCGCTGCTGATTTTTAAAAATGCGGATAAGCATTACAGCGTAAACCTGCTCTCCAACCTGCTGGGCCAGCCGGAGAAGCGCATTGAAGAAGCGCTTTCCTATTGGGTAAGGCGCGGTCTGCTGATTGAGGATAAGCAAGCGGAGCCTGCGGCAAACGTTGCGGTTTTGTCAAAGCGGACCGTCCAGCAGCGGCGGGAAAATACGCCGCCGGAGCTTACCTATCTTCTTGATTGTACGGAAAGCCTGCTTGGACGGACAATTTCTCCGGCGGAATATAAAACCATCGTCCATGTGCTCGAATACCTTCGTCTGCCTGCGGACGTTGTTCTGATGGCTATCGATTATTGTATCACAACCGGAAAAATGAACGCGCGCTATCTTGAAAAAACGTGTGCGATGTGGGCCGATAACGGGATCGTTACGCATGAGCTTGCAGAGCAGTATCTTGCCTTTTTAAAGCAGGAACGAAGCAATGAAAACGCGGTGAAAAAGCTTTTGGGGATTGAAAACCGCGCGCTTACGGAGGCGGAGCGCGGTTTTATCCGCAAATGGTTTGAGGAATATCATTTTTCGCTGGAGATGATCGGCGCCGCATATGAGCGCATGATCCAGTGGATCGGAAAACTGTCATTTCCCTATATGAATAAGATATTGACCTCCTGGCACGAACAGGGCTTTGCAACCGTTGAAGAAGCCGAGTCGGAAAAGAAAGCGCAGTCCGGAAAAAAGGAAAACGAGGCCACCTATGACCTCGAAGAGATCGAGCGTTTCTGGGATCGTGTTCCAACATTAAAGGAGCGAAAGGAATAAAAGATTATGAGCAAAGAAAGCTTTCGGCGCGCACTCAAAACCATACATGCGCGGCATGACTTTGCCGTGCTGGGCGTACAAAAGCGGCAGGATGAAGTGGAGGCGGCGCTTCCTCAGATTCGCCGTCTGCGCAGAACGCTGACCGATACCTGCGAAAAAGTCACTCGCGCCGTTTTCAATAAGCAGGAGGATGTGCACAACGCCATTCAGCGGATTAAACAGGAAAATCTGTATGCGCAGAGCGAGATAGAGCGTCTGCTGCGAGAAAACGGCTATCCGGCCGATTATCTTGCCCCGCATTTTCATTGCCGCGTCTGCGGGGATACCGGTTATACGGGCTCGGTTCCGTGCGTCTGTTTAAGAGAGCTTGAGGCGCAGTATAATGTAGAGGATTTCAATGCCGACAGTTATATCACGATGACGGATTTCGTGTCGTTTAAGCTTTCCTACTATCAGGGGGAAGCGCGCGCGCGAATGGAGCAGATTGAGCGCTTTTGCCGGGAGTATGCCGATACCTTTACGCCGCATTCCGCAAGCGTTTTGATGATGGGCGGCGTAGGCCTTGGCAAAACGCACCTCTCTTTGGCAATTGCCGCCGAGGTGATGAAAAAGGGATATTCTGCGCTGTACGTCTCTGCGCCCGAGCTTTTTAGAAAGCTTCAGAATGAGTATTACGGCAAGGGCGGGGATATTGATACCATGGATACGCTGATGCATGCCAATCTGGTTATCATTGACGATTTGGGCGCAGAGCTTGATAATCAGTTCAATACGGCTTCTTTTTATAATATTATCAATGCGCGTCAGAACTTGAACCGACCGGTTATTGTGAATACAAATCTTACACTCAAGGAGATTGAGCAGCGCTATTCACAGCGCACACTTTCCCGTCTGTCTGTTTATCGGTGCTTAAAATTTGCCGGAACAGACGTCCGTCAACTGAAGCTGCGGGAGCAGTACGGCTTGTCCTGACAGGAGGGGAGGCATGATGTACAGCAGACCTTTTGAGAAAAAGGATATTGATGCGGTTATGCATATCTGGCTGTCTTCCAATTTAGAGGCGCATTCCTTTATTCCTGCGGAATACTGGAGAAAAAACACAGCGGCGGTTCGGGCGATGATTCCAGATGCCGAGGTTACGGTCTGCGAAGAGAACGGCCGCGTTCTCGGTTTTATCGGGATTACAGAAGAGGGTTACATTGCCGGGATCTTTGTTGAGGAGCAAAACCGCTCCCGTGGAGTTGGCCGTCTGTTGATGGAACGGGCAAAACAGACGCATCATTCGCTTTTTCTGCATGTGTATCAAAAGAATGAATCCGCTGTTCGGTTTTATTTGCGAGAGGGCTTTGTAGAAGAAGAGCGGCAGCCCGAACCGGATACCGGCGAGATTGAGCTGTCGATGATTTGGAAAAAGCCCTGTGATGAAGAAATCGTATAAAGACAGGGTCAGCAAAGTGAGGAAACCTTTTGGCTTTCCTCGCTTTTTTTGCAGAATTCAGTAAATTTAGATGTGAAATTCACCGAAAGATGATCCTTTTTCGACAAGACTGTTGACAGTGCTATCAGGAAACGGCTATAATACTTAATAGTATTAATTGTAAAAGGGGATAACAAGGGTGAAAGGTCAGTGTGACGCGCTGCTTGAGGCGCTGCATGCTTTTTTGAATACACCGCTTTTTGAAGAGGTTTCAAGCTTATTTAAAGGCGAAAACCGAATTCTGCACTATTTATATCAGGAACAGCGGAATGACGTCACGCCTTCGGAGCTCAGCGAACAGCTGCATGTTACGCGGGCGCGTGTGACGGCGGCGGTTAAGGAACTGCAAAAGAAGGAGTATGTTCAGGCGGTGCATCCAAAAACAGACCGCCGCCGCGTCTATTTGATGCTTACGCCGATGGGTACAAGCTATATCGTCGAACGGATTCATTCTGTGCAGCAATGTATTGAAACGCTGCAAAAAGGATTGGGCGAGACGGACGTGTTGGAAATTGTACGTCTGCTGATGCGTTCCTTTCGCGTTTTTGAAACTGCCGCGGTGTAAAAGCGGTTACAAAGATAAGGGGTATGTGGTATGAAAGCTTTGATTTTGTCGTGCAACACTGGACAAGGGCACAATACGGCGGGACGCGCTATGCTGGAGCATTTGCAGGAACGGAATATTTCCTGTGAAATGAAAGATGCACTGCTGTTTGCAGGCGAGCGGGTTTCCCGCGTGGTGTCAGGCAGCTATATCAATGTAGCGACAAAGGCGCCGCAGTTTTTTCACTTTTTGTATTGGGCCGGCGGCGGAATCAGCTCCAGCAAAATAAAATCCGTTGTTTATCTGGCGAACAAAGGCTATGCAAAGGCGCTTGGTACATATATTGAAGAAAACGGCTTTGATACGGTTTTGCTTCCGCATCTGTTTCCTGCGGAAGCGCTCACCAGCCTGCGCCGGAAAGGGAATCTGTCCGCGCGGTGCTATGCGATTGCAACGGACTATACCTGTATCCCGTTTTGGGAGGAAACAGAACTGGACGGTTATTTCATCCCGCATGAGGATCTGAGGGATGAATTTATAAAAAAAGGCATACCAGAAGAAAAGCTGTTTGCAACTGGAATACCGGTTTCCAAGCGTTTTTACCGTCCGGTTGAAGCAGACAATGTAAGAAAAGACCTTCAAATTCCGACAGGCGGAAAAATGCTGCTTGTGATGAGCGGAAGCATGGGTTTCGGTGCGGTTTCGAATTTAACAGAGAAGCTGGCGGGAATTTGTCATCCGGCAGATCGGATTTTTGTTCTGGGCGGTTCAAATGAACCGTTAAAACGTGAGCTGCGTCAAAAGTTCGGCGCGGATCCGCGCGTAAAGGTTCTCGACTTTACGGATCAGGTCCCCGCCTATATGGGAGCTTGCGACGTGCTGTTCACAAAGCCTGGCGGACTCACCAGCACGGAAGCGGCGGCACGGAATGTTCCGCTTATTCATACGGCTCCAATTCCAGGCTGTGAAACGGTAAACGCCGCTTTTTTCTCCTCACGCGGAATGTCGCTTTGCGCAAAGGATGAAAGCGAGGCGGTAGCCTGTGCCGAAAGGCTGTTGGCGGATCAAGAGGCATGTGAAAAAATGAAAGCCGCCCAGCGCCGGGAAATTCATGCGGACGCCGGCGATAGGATTTGTGATTTTTTGTTAAAGGGGTGATGAATATGGCGGCTCCGCTGCTTGTTTTGCTGGGTTTAATCTCCGGCAGCGTTATGTACGCATGGGTGTTCCCCAAATGGTTTTGCAATGTAGATATTGCGAAATGCAGTGATGATGGAAATCCCGGAACGGCGAATGCAATGAAGTTCGGCGGCGTTCCGGTCGGCTTGCTTTCTCTGGCTTTTGAACTTGCCAAAGGTGCGGCTCCTGTTCTTTTGGCAAAATATTTTATTGTGCCGGATTCACTCTGGATGTCGCTGATTATAGCTGCGCCGGTTGCGGGTCATGCTTTTGCGCCGTGGGGCGGCGGAAAGGCAATTGCCGTTTCCTTCGGTGTTTTGCTGGGACTTTTGCCGCAGTCGAGGGCTTTGCTTTTTCTTGTTATCCCGTATTTGTTTTTCTCTGTCGTTTTGGTTTTGCGGCCGCACGCGCTGCGTTCGATTGTATCTTTTGTTGTGTTTTTCGGATTGACTGTTTTCTTTGAAAGGAGTCTTCCTATTATTTTGGCGTCTTTCCTGATTGCAGGAATTGTTTCGGCCCGCCATGTGCCCTCTTTGCATAAAAGCGTTCCGGAGGGGCAGTTTTTGGGAAAACGGATCTTTTAGAATTAAGGCTGCATTTTAATGGTTGTGCTTCTGCTTGGAATATGCGGTGTTAAAAAACAATAATCAAGGATTAGGATAAAAAAGACGCGTTCGTATTTTCTGCCGCAGGACGTATTATAGAAGAGATAGAATGAGGGAGACGCTTGACGAAAGAACAACTGTGCAGGGAAATTCGAACAAGTTATTGCTGTATTTTGGTCATACAGCAGTCGGCGGAGCTGTATTTTTCACAGCTTCAGGCGTTGTCCGACAGTGATCCGGATCCGATTTACTGCGATTTGCTTACCAGATCTTTTCTTCTCTATTTAAAGCGGGAATACAAAAAGGTAGTAAGCGGTACGGACTGCTTTCTCGGGTTAATCCGTCTTTCTTCTGCGGTGTCGAAGTATGAAAAGGCAGAAGCGGCAGTTTTTCATGAGGAAGCAGCTTTTCCTATGGAAAGGGATGCCGCTTTCCGCCAGTTTGGCAGATTGCTTTCCGACGGCCTGCGTTTCTGCGAAGCGCTCTTGCAGAAATATGAGCAGTAAAACAGCGAGTCAATACAGAAAAGGACTTCGGCACACATGCCGAAGTCCTTTTTATACGCTGAAAAATAACGCTTACCGCTGTTTTTGCCGTGCCTTCCGAGCAAAATGCGCGATCTTTATAACTTAACATTCCGAAACAATATCAGCGTCTGTTTTTTCAGCAAGACGGATCGTCAGTACCGCTGTATCCTTTGCCTGGAGTGTAAGATTCAATTTGTCTGCACAGTACGAGAAAACGGCATTACCGGTTAAGCATTGGACGGCAGAAAAGTTGCCGCACGCAGTTGTAACGCTGCATACAGTCTCTTCACTTGTCCAGTTTTCGAGAATCAGAACGAACACCGCACCGCTTTGCATTGCTCGATATAACATGGCCTCTGAGTCCGTGTGGATTTGAAACAGCGGCTCGGTATGCCTTTGTGCGAACGAGACAATCTGTTCTTTAAAGACAGGCAGGTGAGAATGAAAGTATCCTAAGCTTGCGGTCGAATTGACAAAACAGGTTTCACCCCGCCCGAAAGAAAAAATGAGAACAGATGGCCGTCCGTCTGAAAACCGTCTGGTTATTTCAGCGCCTCTGCTTTCCAAGTCTGCGCTGCAAAGATAAGGGGATTTTTCCGATGCCAGCGGCGCTGCTCCTTCAAATTCTGTAATGTCGATGCCAAACATCTGATAAAAGGCGTCCATATGCCGGTGTAAAACGCCGTCGCTACCTTTCATGGCAAACGGCGCTTCCGCCCAGACGGCGCCGCCGTCTGCGGCAAAAGCACGAACAATCTCCAGTATGTCGGCATCTAAAGCGCTGGAGCAGGGGAAATATACTGCGCGATATTCGGAAAGCGCGCCTTTTCGTATCGCGTCTGCGTCAACGAATCCGACCGGAATATGCGCGCGCATCAGCGCGTGATAAATTCCGCACATGGCTTGAACCGGCGCATCCTGCGTGCGGTAGAGCGGACTTCCTTCAATAAGGGAAAGCACCTCTGCCGCCTGATTGTAAAAAATAGCGGTCTGCGGTTTTTCGGGTTCGGCATTTGAAAAGAGCTGCTGTTCGCTTTCAAGCAGGCGGCTTACTTCGGCAGAGGCAAGCAGCCGCTTGGAGATTTTGTGACCGGCCGATACGATGCCCCATTCTCCGCCCTCCTGACCGGAGGTGCGCGGATGCCACATCCAATAAATCACGGCTTTTGCTCCTGCTCCGAAGGCATCCCACAGCCATGCCGTTATTTCCTTTGGAGACGGCGTGCAGGGCTGAACGCCGGTTGTGATCGTTGGTCCGGCCTGTAATTCCGTTACCCAGAAGCTTTTTTTGCGGGAGGCGCTGCGGATCAGATCCACGCAAAAGGAAAAAGCAAGGCCATATTCCTCGCGGGAAAACCAGAGGAACTTCCACGCCGGATGAATCGAAGCGCCCAGAATGTCCGAGACGGTTGCCTCTTTAAAATAGTCCTGTCCAACCGGCGCAAGATTGCCGTAAAACCCCTTTGGATTGATATGCGTTGGAGAAACTGTGTCGATTTTTCGAATTTCGTCCCGAATCCACCCAAGCTGCTGTACCAGATTTTCTTTTAAAAAAGCGTGCCAATCCGTAAACGCACCGAAGCATTGCCAATATTCCGGCGTTTCAGGGAGATGCAGCGTTATATCCTCAAAACGGGAAAACTGCGCATACCACTTGGCGTTTAGTTTTTCGATCATACCGTATTTTTGTACAAGCCATGTCCGGAAAAGCTGCATTGTCTCCGGATTTTGATTGACATGCAGTTCCGGTTCATTCATCAAAATCCATGCATAGTGCGCAGGGTGGCTGTGATAGCGTGAGACTACTTGTGAAAGATAGCGTGCGGCAGCCTTTCTCAAGTCTGAGCGGTTTAAATCAGCATAATGATGATAGAATGGCTTTTCCTCAAACCAACAGGGAGGATCCTCGGCGGTCAGGGTAGAGACAATCTGTATCTGGTAAGTATGAGCAAGCGAATAGATTGCGTCGTAGCGTTCAAAATGCCATTCGTCTGGCCGCGGCTCGACATGATCCCAGAGAATGAACAGGCGAACCAGACGAATACCGTAACGCCGCATCAATGCAAAGTGTTTTTGGCAATCCTCCGGCGTATCCTCCGGATTGATAAAAAACTGCGCGCCGATCCGCGGCGTCATTCCTTGCTCAACAGGATAGTTCATAGGACAGTCTCCTTTTCTTTGTGATAGTCGCCATCCATATTGTAAAACGGGATGCACGTTATGTCAATACATATATTTTTGAAAAATAAAAAAGAACAAATGTTTGAAATCGCTTGACAAACAGAAAATCCGCATATATAATATAAAAAACGAACGTTTGTTCATATAGAGATAAATCAGAAAGGATGCAAAGAAATGGCGATTTTGTTGGCAGGATGCTTGGCAGTGTATGCAATTGTGGAACAGTGCGCGGTAGAGGATCGCAGACAAGCGGCACGCGCAAAGAGGAGAAAGCAAATCCGAACGCTGAACAGGCGTGCGGAGTCTCTCTGATAAAGAGGGCGGGCCGATGGTTACAAAAATGCCTGCTCACTGTGGAGACGATACTTGTTCTTCCTGCATAATAGCTGGAGATCTTATTTTTCTGGCGCATCATGGCGGCGGTCAAAATGTGAATGATATTGTTTATCAGACCCGCGCAACTATTGAAAGCATGGCGCACACCTTATCCATTGTTGGCGCAACGCTTGACGATATTGTTCAGTTGAATTTTTACATAAAACGGGTTTTCGATTTTCGCAAAGGCGCAGATGTGTTCAGAGAGTATTTTAAAAATAGAGCGCCTGCAAGAATGACGGTTGTTATAGATTTCATCGGGCCAACCTGTTTGTGCCAGATGGATGAAATCGCTTATAAGCCGCAGCAAACAAGGCGGGTGTAACACGATAGAAAGCAGTGTGTTCAGGCATTGCCTTCAGAAACGGCGAGTGGCCGTGAAACTTTATCGTGAAGCAATGCTGTCAAACTATTCCGCGTCTCTGGTCTGAAAGATTTCCAACTAAATAAATACCTTGTATACCATATTATTGAACAGGGAATACTTTCTGCATAAGCAGAAAGGCGGGATAATGTGGCATACGGAAAAGTTGAGATTTGCGGCATCAATACAGCAAAACTGAAAACGCTGCGGGAAAGCGAAAAAATCGAACTCTTAAAAAAGGTGCAGGAAGGCGATATGAAGGCCAGAGAGACGCTCATTTGCGGAAATCTGCGCCTGGTCTTAAGCGTCATTCAGCGGTTTGTCAACCGCGGCGAAAATTTGGACGACCTTTTTCAGATCGGATGCATCGGTCTGATGAAAGCCATCGATCATTTTGATATTTCGCAGGACGTTCGCTTTTCGACCTATGCGGTGCCGATGATACAGGGCGAGATCCGCCGTTATCTGCGCGATTCCAATACAATGCGCGTAAGCCGGTCCTTAAAGGACATTGCATACCGTGCAATGCAGGCGAAGGAGCGGCTTACCGGAGAAAACGACTGTGAACCGACAATTGAACAGATTGCCAAAGAGATCGGGCTGCCCAAAGAACGGGTTGTCCTTGCCCTGGAAGCAATTGTAGAACCCGTCTCGCTGTATGAGCCGGTCTACTCTGACGGCGGCGATACGATCTATGTAATGGATCAGGTTGGAGATCAAAACAGCGACGAAAACTGGCTGAGCGAGATCGTAATGCGCGAGGCGCTGCACAATTTGAATGACCGTGAGAAACGGATTTTGAATCTGCGCTTTTTTTGCGGCAAAACGCAGGTGGAGGTCGCCAATGAAATCGGAATCAGTCAGGCACAGGTTTCCCGTTTGGAAAAGGGCGCGCTGCAAAAAATAAAAAAAGAATTATAGGAATATTCTTTCCTTCATATGAAATTCTTTCACTAAAAAAGGCTCTTCCCAAGGAAGAGCCTTTTTTATGATCTGTCAAATCGCAGAGATAAGCGGATACAGTTTAGCGCCGGACATATCCTACGGCAGCCCGTTTTACCTCTTTTGCCGCAGAGTCTTGAGAATACCTGCCGCTGATTTTTCTTCAACCTCTAAAAAATGAATCGGTTCGTTCATATGCTCAAGATAGTGCGCGTCAGAATTATAGATTCTCCTGCCGTCAAAAGAAAGCGCCGCTTTCGGATTTTTCTGCTCGATACAGGAAAATCCGTATTCAGGCGGAATCATGCCAAGACTGGCCGTAATGGAATACGCATCCTTGTCGGCATGGGCCGGGATCGGCAAACCATCGAATTGTCTGACGAGCGGGAGCATCTCATCCAAAGAAAGCGCCAGTGCGTTAATCAACAGGTACGGCTCCTCTCCGGCTATTTCATCTTTTTCATCCAAAATGAGCTGCTCGCCGAAAATCTCCGGTTTATTGGGGATGGCCGGAAGATATGGATATACCGCGTCCGAGCAGGCGAGTGCATTTTCCAAAGCGGGGAAGAGGCAAAGCATGTGAATTTCCTCCGCCGTACACAGCTCCATAGCAGGTACAACGAGAAGCCCGGCCTGCTGCGCCACCCGAAAAACGGCAGGCAGGTTTCGCGCAGAGTTGTGATCGCTCACTGCAATCGCATCAAGTCCCAGCAAAACCGCCATATTAACGATATTATTCGGCGTCATATCGCGGTCGCCGCAGGGCGAGAGACAGGAGTGCAGATGCAGATCATAGCTGATCTTCATGACAGAAACAGTGCGGCCGCTTTTGCCGAAGCCTCAAAGGTCGGAAGATCAGTTGAAAGAACGCATACGCCTTGTGCCTGCGCTTTTTCCAATCCCTGCGCGTCAAGCTGCACGCCTTCGGATAAGAGCACGCAGCTAACGTCGCTTAAAACTGCGACTGCAATGGTGTTGATGTTTGCCATAACCGTTATCCAGAGATCATCCGTCTTGGCGCGGCCCATCACCACGCTTAAAAGATCGCAGCAGTAAATACCATGCAGCTCGCGCTCCCGCCCTTCGCCTTCGCAGACAACGCGAAAGCCAAGCTTTTCACACAATTCAATCGGGGTCATCATGTCCTTCCTCCTTTTCGCCCCGCAGTGAGTGCGGGATATATCCGTCCAGCTTATGTATGCCGTCAACCAGGGCGGAGATGTTTTCACGGAATTTGAAGATGCATTCATCCGGCGAGGCTAGTCCCCGCACGACGTCCTCTGCCAATGCGCGGCAAGTCGGCGAACCGCATGAGCCGCAGTCAAGTCCGGGCAGGGACTGCTCGATTTGTTCCATTTCCGTCATTTTGGCCAT
>UQQY01000063.1 GCA_900543295.1 uncultured Oscillospiraceae bacterium
CTTCGCTGGCTTTCTCCTTTCGAGTTCCTTGTCCAATATGTTTGACATCCCTACATTTGCAGACATCTTGCCTCGCTCTTAACAACACATGTAAAAAATGAGATCAAATCAAAGAAAGGAACCACGGGAATCCGTTCGCGTCGTTCCATGCATGCTCTTTTAACCGACGGCCTAAAAGTGTAGAAAAAACAGCCTCCTGCTTTTAAATTCATAAAAACCGCTTGAGTACAAAAGCCGCTGCTTCCATCCAGCCGATTTCGCTCATTGAAGGTCAAAACAGAGCGGAAAACCGTCTGTCCGAGACGAAAGAAGAAAAAATTTTTGACATTCGATCTTTTTCGACAAAAAGGCAAAATATATTCTCTCGAAATTTTCCTTCCTTTTCTCTACGATAAAGAAATAGGAGGGATTTTTATCAAAATTAGAATGTATTTTAGCATTATTGTGCGGAAAAAGAGAAAGGAACTTGGCCTTTCGCAGGAAAAGGTCGCAGAGTACGCCGGTATGACGGCGCAAATGTACCGCGAAATCGAAAAGGGGAAGCGCTCCACTGCATGGGAGAAATGGATTCTTATCTGTATGATTCTGCATATTGGAATCGACGATATTTTATCGCTTCAAAAGCTTCTGCTGGCCGAAGATGAGAACAAAAAAGAGCTCATAAAATGGCTGAAGATCAGCGAAAACGCATCGACGCAGAAAGCTCAGGACAAAACTCTTCACTAAAAACAAATACTGTTACAAAAGCAAAACGGCAGCCGTATTCTGTTCAGAAAGCAACATGTAAAAACAGCGGAAAATACAGCGTTTCCTCTTTGCTGCTTTGTACTCAAAACAGGCTCATCTGCTCCGCAGGACGTTCCCGACGCTTCAGCCGTTCCTCTTTTATGCAGGACGGAAGGTCGCGTAAAAACGGGGATAGCTCTTCTCCGGCGGTAAGAAGCAGCTCTTCCCGCGCGCGGGTCATTCCCACATATAGAAGCCGACGCTCTTCCTCGACGTCTGCCGGACGCCCCTGCGTTTCAAGCGGCAAAATCCCCGCCCTGACTCCCGCTACAAACACTGCCGGAAATTCAAGTCCCTTTGCTCCGTGCAGCGTCATCAGCCTTACAGCGCCGGACTCCCATCTCTTTCCCGCAGCGCGGGAGACGTCCGCCTCTTCTCCTAAAACCAGCGTATTCCAAAGCTCCGCAAAGCTTTTATGGAAGACCGCTGTATGATAAAGACGATCCATCGCAGGTGTTTTCCTGTATTCTTCTGCCCAGCGCGCAATCAGCCTGTACGGCTTTTCCTCAAGCAGAGGAAACCATTTCTCCGCGCATGCAAGCCAAAGCTCCAAATGCCCGAAACCCCGTACAGTTTCCCGCAGTAATTCCGGATCAAAACGCGAAAGTTTTTTACAAGCGTCAGAGGCGCGGCGGATCAGATCAGCGGGGCAGTTCCAGAGCAGGCGCATCGCGGTTTCCAGCGCCGCAGTATCGCGCACTTCCTGCATGGAACGGAAAAAGGCAAGAACGCCCCGCACCTCGTCTGCATCGAGAAAATCATCACGGCCGCTGACAACACAGGGAATATCGTCGTGCTTTAAGCAGCTCTCAATCAGCTCCAGCCGGCGATGCGTGCGGCAAAGCACAGCAATATCGGAAAAAGCCCGAACACCGCGGCCATTGTCGGCGTTCTGCGCCTCAAGCATATCGACGCCGCCGGTCATGCGGCTAATTTCCTTGGCAATAAATACGGCTTCAGCAAAATCATCTGACGCATGAATCAGACGCACCGCTATACCGGCAGGGCGATTCGGCGAAAGTAAGCGGGGTTCCCCGGGATTTCGATTGATGAGCGGAATCGCCGCCTGTAAAACTTCCGGCGTGGAACGATAGTTCTCAATCAGACGAATTTTCCGAATATTGGGAAAATCGCTTTGCAAACGGGAAAAGCAATCGCCCGTTGCTCCGCGGAAGCCATAAATTGACTGATCCGGATCGCCGATAACGAACAGGCTCTTTCCGTTTTTATGCCATGCGCATACCAGTTTATACTGCACTGCATTGATGTCCTGAAATTCATCTACCAGCAGATAGTGAAAACTCTTGCGGCCGACGGTATCCAGCTTAAGCCCTTCGGACAGCAAGTCGTCAAAATCCAGCATACCCCGCTTTTGAAGCTGAGCGCAGTACGCAGTATACAGCGCTTTGTCCAATTCGGCCGTTTCAAAGGAAGCGCCGTTTTTTATACGGGAAATGGCCTGAAGCAGGCTGCCTGCGGTCTTTCTGCTTTCCATCTCTGCCAGCACATCTGCCGCAATGGTAAGCGCTTCGCCTCTGCTGATTAGGCGTACATCACCAAGCATATGCAGACAAATGGCATGAAACGTTCCAATAGTCATGCGGGAGACCGCCCGCTTTCCGCCAAGCCGTTTTTCCAGCCGCTGCCGCATTTCTGCGGCGGCCTGATTGGTAAAAGTCACCGCCGTGATCTCGTCGGGCTTTATACCACGCTCTTCAATCAAATAGGCAATGCGGGAGACCAGCGTATTAGTCTTGCCGGTTCCCGGCCCCGCTATGACCGCCACAACCGGTTCTTTTGCCGCAACAGCCGCCTGCTGCTGTAAATTCAGTCTGTCCGCCGAAGCCGGGACAGAGCCTTTTCCGGCGGCCTCCGCCTTATGCTTTTGCCTTGCTTTCGGTTTTTCTATCTTTTTTGCGGAAACGCCGAACAAAGAAAGCTGTCCGCCGATTTGCTCAATTTCCGCAGGCGTCAGCAGGGAAATGGTTCCGTACTCCCCGTCGAAACCAGGGCGGCGCTCCACCTGCCCCGCGCGAAGCCGACGAATGCCTTCCGCCACGCATGGACCGGCGGCGCGGGCGATCTCTTCCAAAGGCGCCTGCCGCAGAATATAAAATTCCGGCCCAAGCTCGTGCAGCAGCCGCTCATATTGGGCGTCCATCCGCTTTCCGGACGACGGCCCGCCTGTAGAAGCCGCAATAACCTCCGGAAGGGGCGCAAGACTTTCAAAGGGTTTTGCATTCTCCGGATGAAAGCCCTCCGGCCGGTCGGCCAGCTCCTCCACGCGATGTTCTACGCCGATGGTTAGTTTTCTTCCGCACACCGGACATATTCCGCCTAATTCCGCCGTCTCCGCAGGAGTGAGGCATACGCCGCAGCCGCGGTGTCCGTCCAGATGGTACTTTCCCTCTTCCGGAAAGAATTCGATTGTTCCCAGAAAGCCCTCGCCAGTGTGAATGGCATGGATGAGCGCCGGATAAGTCCGGTCGGTATCCAGAAGATTCGCCTCCCTGCCAAGCTTTGCAGGAGAGTGCGCGTCCGAATGCGATACCAGCGTAAGACCGTCCAGCGCGGAGACGCGCCAATTCATCGGCGGATCAGAAGAAAGTCCTGTTTCCACCGCATGGATATGCCGCGCCATATCGTCAAAGCACGATTCAACGGTACAAAATCCGGAAAATGCGCCGAACATGGAAAAGTGCGGCGTCCAGATGTGCGCCGGTATAAACTCCGCTTCCGGACAGGTCGTAAGCGTCAGCTCCATTAAGTCGCGGCTGTCCATACCGAGAATTGGCCGTCCGTCCGAATGAATGTTTCCGACGGCCTCCAGCTTGGCGGAAAGAGCTTCTGCATCCTCAAGGCTTGGAAGAAGAATCAGATTATGCACCTTCCGCGTTTTGCCGTCCTTTTTATAAATGGAGCTGATCTCGCCTGTCACAACAAAGCGCGGCGCAGTTCCCGGCACAGCGTCGGAAAGGCGGTACTCTTCTTTCAGCGTATACACGCCTTCTCCTGTTAAAACGAGCTGTTCCTTTAACTCGGCGCGCCATGCGGGGTGCGTAAAGTCACCCGTTCCCAGCAGTCCGATACCCTTGCGCCGCGCCCACCAGTCAAGGTGCGGCAGATCGCAGTCTTTACTTGTAGCACGTGAAAAACGAGAATGAATGTGGAGATCAGCAATATACATCATTTCGCCTGCTTTCTCTTATCAACGGATTATTCCAAGCTTTATTCTCAAACTGTGCGGCGGTGCGAGCGAAATGCAATCCGCTCGCCGGGCGCCGCGTCGATCAAACGTTTGTCCGCGCCCTCAACCAAGTTGAGCACATCCGATGGATTGCCGCCGTGCGCCGGATCACCCGGCGCATCATAAGTACCGTAATGACAGGGAATCAGCCATGCCTTGGAAAGATAGCGGCAAAGTGCGGCTGAGCCCTGCACCCCTAAGTGGAAGCAGCAGGCAGACGCATCCATGCCGAGTACGTCCACGCCGGTAAGTTCAGTATGCTCCGGTAAAAGCCTGGTATCCCCGCTGATGAATATCCGCACATCCGGCGTATCAATTAAGAAGCCCGCGCAATCACCCGCGCCGTAGGGACGGCCGAATTTTTTTACATTCAAAAGCTGCCACGGATGATCCGCTGGAAAAACGGTCACACGGATTTCTCCAACCGTTAAAAGATCTCCTGTGTGAATCAATGAAAGCTGCTTTTCCGGAATACCAAGGCGCACTGCTTTTTCAAAAACCGGCGCAGGGCCCGCAAGATGTACACCAAGAGAACCGAGCTTTTGCGCCGTCTCTGTCTCAAAATGGTCGTCGTCCGCATGTGTGTATAAGACCAGTCCGACATCGCCCGCCTGCTCGGCACGCATAGGCGGCGCGGCAAACAGAGGAAGGCCATTTGCGCCGTAAAGCCTGCCGTTACGCTCTGATACTGTCATCTGCGGATCAATCAGCACGCTCTCTCCATATGCACAAACCAGAAACGATGCGCCGCCAAGCCAGTATATACGGGTGTTTTCCTCTCTGCAAAACACATTAGAACAAAGCGGTATTGGAGGCTTTGCCCTTGCCTGTTTCATAACACTTTCCTTCTTTCCTCTTCTTTAGAACACACTTCCTGCATATCAGCGCCTTTTTCCGAACGCGCCGAATGACAGAAAGCGATAAAACATTATTTTTATTATACCGTCTGATTTTCTGAAACGCAACGGCGCCGCAGACCGGCAGTATACAAAAAACTGCATATTTTGGTTGCGCCAACGTTTTATTTGCTGTACAATACGGGTAAATCATCGTCAAGGAGGATGCCTATGCCCATCATTTTTCAGGAGGAAGGACGGATTTTTCATCTTTCCACCGCACATACAAGCTACCTGTTCCGCGTGTTTCAAAACGACTATCTGTTTACGCTTTACTATGGCAGAAAATTGCGTACCTGTGATATGACGCATCACTGGCAGGTATACCCATCCGGCTTTTCACCGATCGATCAAAGCTTTACAGACCATCAGTTCAGTCAGGATCTGATGATGCTGGAATATCCGGTTTACGGCCATGGGGACTACCGTGCGCCCGCCGTTACCGTAAGGTTCCCAAACGGCAGCCGTCTTCTTGACTTACAGTATGAAAGTCACACGATTGAAAAAGGGAAACCTGCTCTTGACGGCCTTCCCTGCACAGACGGTGCCGAAGAGACGCTTTTTGTCCTCCTGCGGGATCGGCTAAGCGGAATCGGCGTCCGTCTTTCCTACAGTGTATTTTTCGAAGAAGACGTCATCGCGCGCAGCGCCGAAATCCTGAACGACAGCAGAGAAGACATTACGCTGACCGGCGCAATGAGCATGAGCACCGATCTGCCTCTTGGCGATTTCGATATGATAACGCTCGACGGCACGCATGTCAGAGAACGTCAGATTGAACGCAAGCCGCTGCGTAACGGTACGCAGTCCATTGAAAGCCGGCGCGGCGCCTCAAGTCATCATCACAATCCGTTCGCCGTTTTGGCCGCCCCGCACACGACAGAGTTTGCAGGTGAAGCTTACGGCATCATGCTTGTCTACAGCGGTAATTTTGTTCTGCGTGCGGAAAAGGACGCCTTTTCATCCGTGCGGCTTCAGGCTGGCATCAATCCGTTCGATTTTTCCTGGAAGCTCGCGCCGGGCGAAGCTTTTGTCACGCCGGAGGTTCTGCTTTCTTATACGCAAAGCGGATTAAACCGCCTTTCCCAGCAGTATCACGATCTGATCCGCACGCATTTGGGACACACCAAAGCGGTCGGAAAACGCCGTCCCATTGTCATTAACAACTGGGAGGCAACCTATTTTAATTTCGATGAGCAAAAGCTTCTCGATCTGATCGGAAGCTGCAAAGATCTGGGTATTGACGTTTTTGTTCTCGACGACGGATGGTTCGGACACAGAGACGACGACCGAACTTCTCTTGGCGACTGGTTTACAGACAAACGGAAGCTGCCGAATGGACTCACCCCCGTTATCGAAGCCTGCGAAGCCATCGGCATGCGGTTCGGTCTCTGGTTTGAGCCGGAGATGATCTCTGAGGACAGCGAGCTTTACCATGCGCATCCCGACTGGATAATCGGCGAGCCCGGCCGAACCTTCTGCCGCGGCAGACAGCAGCTCATCTTAGATCTCTCGCGGGAGGACGTCCTACGCCATATCAAGACGTCCGTTGCCCGAACGCTTCGCGAAAACCGCATTTCCTATGTCAAATGGGATATGAACCGGCATATAACCGACGCATATTCCCGGCTTCTTCCGCCGGAAAAACAGCCGGAAATCTATCACCGTTATATGAAAAATCTCTATCGCCTTTTGGATTTTCTTACCTCAGAATTTCCTGATGTTATTTTTGAAGGCTGTTCGGGCGGCGGCGGACGGTTTGACGCCGGTATACTCTACTATACGCCGCAAATTTGGACAAGCGACGATTCCGATGCCATTGCCCGCCTGCGCATTCAGTACGGAACCTCTCTCGCTTATCCGCCGGTCTGCATGACGGCGCACGTTTCCGCCTCGCCAAACCATCAGCTTGAACGCGTTACGCCGTTTCAGACGCGCGGTCTTGTTGCAATGAGCGCGTCCTTCGGCTATGAGCTGAATCCGATGAATCTTTCAAATGAAGAGCGTGCCATGATCGCAGAGCAGACTGCGCAGTATAAAAAAATCGCACCGCTTGTGGTAAACGGCGATTTTTATCGTCTGGTCAGTCCCTTTGAGGATGATGACTGCGCCTGGATGTTCTCTGCAAAAGATCAGTCTGAGGCTTTCGCCGTCTACACAAGACAGCTTCTGCGTCCGGCTCCGAACGGAAAACGCATCCGCTTTGCCGGACTTGATCCCAATGCGGATTATTACATCGAAGAGCTCGACCGCACATTCGGTGGAGACGAGCTGATGTATGCAGGACTTGCCGTACCGATCCTTCTGGATTTTGAGGCAGTGTCCTATACGATGCGGCGGGTGAAATAGATCGTTTGTCATCCGGCGCACCGCAGCAGAAAATCTGTCCGCAACATAATCAAGAAGGTCTCCGGCATAGGATCGGAGACCTTCTTGATTATAAAGGAGTATAAAGAAGAAATGAAAAGAGGATTTCAGTAATTAGCTGTCTGCGTTGGCGTGCGACTGTTCCGCCAGTGTAACAGTCGCTGTTCCTGTCTTCCCGCCGCGGGTAATGGTGATTTTTACCTGATCGCCCACACTGTAGTCATCTAGCGCAGTAGTAATATCAGAGGAACTGGAGACTTCCTTATCTCCAACCGCAACAATGCGGTCACCGGCCTGCAAGCCTGCTTTCTCCGCATTAGAGCCTTCCTCCACGCTTAAGATATATACGCCGAGCGTATCAACACGATACATCATTGCAGTCTGCGCGTCCGAAATATCCACAACACTTAATCCAAGAGAGACCCGACCCGGAACATACCCGTTTTTAATCAACGCATCTGTAACTTCTTTTACGGTATCGGAAGGAATTGCAAAGCCGAGGCCCTCAACATCATCGCCGCTTGATTTTGCATTGATGATTCCCACAAGCTCTCCCTTTGAGTTGAAAAGACCGCCGCCGGAATTTCCGGGATTTACGGCCGCATCCGTCTGTAAAAGATTCATAGTATGACCGTCAACTGTGATTTCGCGGTCAAGCGCGCTGATGATACCGCTTGTAACGGTACCGCCAAGCTGTCCGAGCGGATTGCCGATTACGATTGCCTGTTCGCCGACCTTCAAGTCTGAAGAGGAACCGAATACTGCCGGCTGAAGCCCGGAAGCTTCAATCTTTAATACGGCAAGATCCGTTTTTTCATCTGTGCCGATAAGCTGTGCCTCATATTGTGTCCCGTCGCGTAAGGTGACGGTGATTTTATCAGAATCCTCGATTACATGGTTGTTCGTTACAATGTACCCGTCCGCCGTTACAATAACGCCGCTTCCGGCACCGGTCTGAATCTGCTGTTGAAAAAAGCTGCCCGTTGTTACGTTTTCGGTTGTAATTTCGACCACGCTGTTGGCCGAAAGCTCCGTCACCTCGCTGGCAGTAGTCGCGGCTGCGGCTGAACCGTCTCCGGTTTGCAGCACGCTGTCTCCGGCGCTGCTATCTTTCGCCGTACTGTCCTCTGCATTAAAAAACGGCAGACCATTTTGCATAACAGCGTATCCGGCCGCACCGCCTGCAAAGCTGAACACAAAAGCGCAGGCAACCACTAAAGCGAGCCACGCGCCGCGATGCGGTTTTTTCTCTTTTTTAAGTTTTGTCTTTTTTGGTTGC
Source organism: uncultured Oscillospiraceae bacterium (assembly GCA_900543295.1). GTDB lineage: Bacteria > Bacillota > Clostridia > Oscillospirales > Ruminococcaceae > Paludihabitans. The sequence continues at coordinate 8,576 of UQQY01000063.1, forward strand.
GGAATATTAGACGCATACGGCATGCCCTGCGGCGCGTAATAAGACGAGTAAACTGGGGCAGCCTGCGCCTTTTCTGCCCAATCCTGTGCGCCGGTTGTATCGACTGTTTCCGACGCATTCATCGTGTTATCTGCTGCCGGGCTTTCTCCGGAAAGATCCAGCGCGCCTTGAACGCCGCCGGCCGGCTGTGAGGATATGGAATTTTGTGCGTTATCATAATCCGATGGAACAAATCCGTTTTGATCTGTCATGATGAATACCTCCCCGTTTGAATTGTCTATAGTGTACCATTTGATTTTGAAAAATATGTAGTGGACTCGTGGGAAAGCAAATGTGATAGATTTTTGTAAACAGGACGGTATGTACGCTTGACAGTAAAACAGAGACATGATACGATACAAAAAACGCATGAGAAAGAAAGGATGAGTCCGGTGAAGAAATACGGCGGCATCATTCTGATTTGGGCGCTTTTCGAGGCGGTTGCCGTTGTGCTGTGGATCACGCTTCACAACATCTTTTATTTATTTAACTTTTCTTATATCGGAACCTGTCTTTCACTCGGTCTGTTCTTCTATACAAAAAAAGTACCGTATGCACGGCGCGTGGTGCAATTCGCCGTCGGCCTGTACATGCTTGTTTATCTCGGTATCCTATCGCAGGAAAACATGCAGATTGAAGGGTTCTGGTATTATCTGTTTTCCGGCGTGTTCGAGGCGGCCGTCATCCACTATGCAGTTGCAAAGATATTCGGTCCCCTGCTGTTTGGACGCGGATGGTGCGGATACGCCTGCTGGACGGCCATGGTTTTGGATCTCCTTCCCTTCCAAACACGGCAGACTCCAAGAAAGCGCTGGGGATTTCTCCGCTATGTGTTTTTTGCCTTATCTCTGCTGTTTGTCAGCGCGCTGTTTCTCTTTCAGATTCCGGATATGCAACGGATCATGTTCTGGTGCTTTCTCGCCGGAAATGCACTGTACTATGCAGTCGGAATCGCCTTGGCTTTTTTGCTGAAGGATAACCGCGCCTTCTGCAAGTATCTTTGTCCTGTCGCCGTATTTTTAAAGCCTGCCAGTTATTTCTCCCTTATGCGGGTGAAAAACGACACCGAAAAATGTATTTCCTGCAGTGCTTGCAGACGTATCTGCCCAATGGATGTCGATGTTCCGGATAATTCCCGCAAGCGAAAACGCGGAACGGAATGTATCCTCTGCATGAAGTGCATCGAGACATGTCCTAAGAAATCCCTTCATCTCTGACATTCCTCATCGATATATCAGCGGTTTCCGCCCACATTTCGGCCATATGCTCTCCCCAAAGGGGCAAAGCCATTAAAACAGGCAAAGAGGTTCTTACTATGATTTATACCGTTACATTAAATCCGTCTCTCGACTATATTGTAAGGACAAAACGGTTTTCCGCAGGAGAGATAAACCGCACGGAAAGCGAGGCGATTTATCCCGGTGGAAAAGGCGTCAATGTTTCGATTGTATTAAAAAACCTCGGAATTTCTTCCAAGATACTGGGATTCTGTGCAGGTTTTTCCGGAAAAGAAATCTGCCGTATGCTCGAACAATACGGCTGCGACTGTGACTTTGTTTCAGCAAAAACAGGCTTTTCCCGCATCAACATAAAAATTAAGGCGGATGTGGAAAGCGAGCTGAACGGACGAGGGCCGACACTGTCTGAACTTGAAACAGCACAGTTCTTTTCAAAGCTTGATGGGCTTCAGTCGGGCGATATTCTGGTTTTAGCCGGCAGTATTCCCACCGCTCTTCCTGCCGATATTTACGAACAAATATTAAAACGGCTTTCAAAAAAAGGCGTCCAATTTGTGATCGATACCTCCGGCGAATCCTTGATGCGCACGCTCGATTATCAACCGTTTCTTATCAAGCCGAATCATCATGAACTGGGCGCACTGTTTGACACAACGATATCCTCTCAGGAAGAGGCCCTCTTCCATGCAAAGAAGCTGCAAAAATGCGGTGCCCGCAATGTTTTGGTTTCGTTGGCTGGGATGGGTGCAGTTTTGCTGGATGAAACCGGTGCAGTCTATCAAAGTGAAGCTCCAAAAGGAGCCGTTGTAAACTCCGTAGGAGCAGGAGATTCCATGGTAGCAGGCTTTCTGGCCGGATACTTGAAAACGCGTCAGTATGAAACCGCATTTTATACCGGTATTGCGGTGGGATCCGCTACCGCTTTTACAGAGTGGCTTGCGAAAAAAAACGAAATCA
>UQQY01000064.1 GCA_900543295.1 uncultured Oscillospiraceae bacterium
CCAATGGCCCGCTAGCTCAGTTGGTTAGAGCGCTAGCCTGTCACGCTAGAGGTCGTCGGTTCGAGCCCGATGCGGGTCGCCATTGCTGATATGGCTCAGGTGGTAGAGCACGTCCTTGGTAAGGACGAGGTCACCAGTTCGAATCTGGTTATCAGCTCCAAGACAGTACACAGCATATTGTTGTGTACTGTTTTTTTATGATAAATAGATTTTTATACTTGATACCTGTTCGACTTGACATCTTTTCTTTACTCTGATATAACCAAATATAAGAACTGTTTCGGCAGATAAGGGGGAGAGAATACGCATATGAAAGAGACTGTGTTTTATCAGGATGGAAAGCCGTTTTTTACAATCGGCGCGCAGGCTCATAATTCTTCGGGGTATTCTTTAAAAGAATTAGAACCAGTATGGCGTGCATGCGAGCTGATGGAAGTAAACACTTGCGCGATTGCGGTAAGCTGGGAGCGTTTTGAGCCGCAGGAAGGCGGATTTGATGATGTTTTGGTGCGAGATATTATTAGAACCTGCCGTGCGCGGAATCTCAAATTGATTCTTTTATGGTTTGGCACATGGAAAAACGGTCACATGAAATATGTACCGTCTTGGGTTAAAACAGATCACAGCCGCTTTTGGCGCGTTCGTACATATGATGGATACGAAATCGCAAATCTTTCATCCTTCTGTGAAGAGACCCAAAGAGCGGATCAGCGCGCTTTTTGCAGATTGATGGAAATAATCAGAGAAGAGGATGAACAGGAGAAGACAGTGCTGGCGGTGCAAATTGAGAATGAGCTTGGCATCGTGGGCAGAAGCGTGCGCGACTACGGCGATACGGCGCAGGCGGCGTATGAGGCAGATGTTCCGCAGGAAGTCGTTGACAGACTTGAAAGCGGCGCGGAGACCGAACAGGCTGTACGCGACTGGAAGGCATGTGGAGCACGGAAAGCTGGAAACTGGCGCGAGCTGTTTGGCCGCCGTGGTGACGAATTGCTGCAAGCTTACAGTATGGCGCGGTATGTCGACCGGATTGCCGCTGCGGGAAAAGCTGTCTATGCAATCCCCATGTATACAAACGTCTGGCTCGACATTCAGGGCGGTTTTGAGACGCCTGGAACCGACTATCCCTCTGGTGAGGCAGTGATCAAAAATCTGGCGTTCTGGCGCTGGTTTGCGCCGCATCTGGATATGATATGCCCTGATATTTATGTACAGGAAGAACAAAGATATATGGCCGCGGCGCGTGCGTACAACCGTCCGGACAATCCCTTGTATATTCCAGAGACAGGGACTTCCGTCGCGTCGGCAATCGGCGTATTCCGCGCGATTGCCGAATGCGGATTGACCGGCGTTCACTTTTTCGGGGCAGAGAGCGTGTTGAGTAAGGACGGAGAACTGCTGGAAAGTGCGAAACCCATGCATGAGGATTTCCAGTGCCTGAACGCCGTTCTTCCGCTTTTGACAGAGTATCGCGGAAGTGGAAAAATTCATGCGGTCGTACAGGAGGAATTCGCTTCAGAACAGACGCTGCGTTTGGACGGATGGACAGCAATCGCGCGTTTCGGCGCTTTTGCGCGCGTCGGCGATTACCGGCACAGGATTGCTGAGCCGACAACAGGCCGCGGTCGCGGATTGGTTATACAGACTGCGAAAAATGAATTTTATATCTGCGGCGTGGCTTTTTCGCTGGCTTTTCGTTCTAATCCGCCGCTTTCAGAATGGAAGGCTCCGCAGCAGGACTATCAGCTGGAGCATTTTCTCGATTATCTCCATGTAGAAGAGGGGCGCTTCGACGCAAGGGGAAGCTGGATTTGTGAACGTATCCGCAACGGGGATGAGACTGATTTCGGCGTATATGTTTTTCCGGATAACGGCGCAGTGCGCGTTGTATTGGAAGGGATATAAGCTGACGAAGGAGATGATCCTATGAATTTGATTTATAAAATTCCGTCTTTTTCTTATATGCGGGACGCAATCCTTGCCGTCCAGAGCGAGGAACAAAGCGATTTTTTCACAGAGAGCCTGTTCCGCTTTTATCCACAGTTTGAACAGGAGAAAATGAAGCGTATGACGCCGGACGAAAAGCGCGAGTATCTCACAGCCATCCTGAAGGGGATTTATCAGGAGAACGAGCCGCTTTTCATGCAAAAGCAGGAGGCCTATCAGCGGCATTGGGATGCAAGCCGGATTGTGGTAGAGGAGGCGTTCTCCGAGATTTTTGCAATGGATCTGCGGGATGAATTTAACGATATGACCGGTTATCTTTCGTTAAATCCGGTGTGTCCGCGCTATCTCGACACGCATGCGTTTGATCTGTTCTATTTAAACAGCGAGCGTGGCGCAATGGGTTTGGCGCTGCATGAGATTACGCACTTTGTCTGGTTTAAACGGTGGAATCTCCTGTTTCACGACGACCCGGCGGAGTATGAGGCGCCGCATGTAAAATGGCTGCTGAGTGAGATTGTCGTGGACGCCATATTGCAGGAGACGCGCTTAAACGCGCTGAATCCGTATCGGGATGAAAATGTGTATGCATATTTCTATCACTGCAATATCGGCGGCAAGCCGCTGCTTTCCACAATGTTGGAGCTGTTCGCAGCCCATCCAATCGAATCGTTTATGCAAGAAAGCTTCGCACTGGTAAAGCAGTATGAGACGGAAATTCGCTCTGCGGAAGAAAGATAAAGCAAAACCACCACGTCAGTGGTGGTTTTGCTTTTATGCTGAAATAGCTGAAATCAATAATTTTGTGCGCGCAGCTCGAAATAAGCTTTCGGATGTGCACATACCGGGCATACCTCAGGCGCGTTCTTGCCGATATGGATATGGCCGCAGTTTCTGCAAACCCATACCATATCACCATCTTTCGAGAAAACGAGACCGCCTTTTACATTCTCAAGCAGCTTGCGGTAACGCTCTTCATGTTCTTTTTCGATTTTGCCTACTGCCTCAAAAAGATAGGCTATCCGGTCAAAGCCCTCTTCCTTTGCGATTTTGGCGAATTCCGCATACATCTCGGTCCATTCGTAGTTTTCGCCGGCGGCAGCGTCGGCAAGGTTTGCCTCCGTGTTCGGAACGTCGCCGTCGTGCAGCAGCTTGAACCAGAGCTTTGCATGCTCTTTTTCGTTATTAGCCGTTTCGGTAAAAATAGCGGCAATCTGCTCATAGCCTTCTTTTTTTGCCTTGGACGCATAATAGGTGTACTTGTTTCTCGCCTGGGACTCGCCCGCAAAAGCGGTCATCAAGTTCGCTTCGGTTTTACTGCCTTTTAAATTCATCGTATCTTCTCCTTTTCCTTTTTCTTATTTTGAACCCTTTTGAAAGGTTTCATACGTTTGTTTTGCAGCGCAGGACGGACAAATTCCACTCAGACAGAGCTGATGCCGCGTTACGAGAAATCCAGTCTGTTCAAAAATCTGCTGCTGCATAATATGATAAAATTCGGGTGAGCAGTCAAATACTTTTCGACAGCAAAGGCACTGCATATGCTCATGCGGAGCCGGATTTGCATCGTATCGTGCTTTCGCATCGTCAAAAAGGATTCGCCGGATTTCTCCCGCATCCGCCATCATGTTCAGGTTCCGATAAACCGTAGCCAGACTGATATTCGGGTTTTCTCCACGCAGCCTTGTATACAGCATATCCGCTGTCGGATGATCGCAGGAACGCTTCAGCGCCATCAGGATCTGTTCTCTTTGTTTGGAATAGCGCATAGTGCCCTCCTGCAAATAAGAATCATTATTATAATAGCATGTTTTTCCGCAATGTCAAGTGCATGAAATGATTTTTATTTTTTCTTATAAGAAAGGACGCCGGTATACCGGCGTCCTGATTTTGTGCACAATTGTTTTTCCTGCATTTTTCGAATGCGGAAAGGAGCTCAATTCATCAAATTTTCGCTTTTTCCGGAGAAGACAGCTTGTTAATCTTTGTTTGATACAGATGGTGCAGAAAAACAGCGCTTAAAAGAAGCGCGGCAATCTCTGCGATGGGAAAAGCCCACCATACTGCGTCCGGCGTGTTGAACTGCGCCAGCAGATACGCCGCCGGAAGCAAAATGACAAGCTGACGGCCAACCGATACGTAAAGGCTCAAAAGGCCGTTGCCCATAGCCTGAAAGACTGAGCTGCACACAATATTGAAGCCGGCAAGCAAGAAGCTTACTGAGATGATCCGCAGCGCCGGAGCCCCGATTGCCAGCATATTTTCAGATGCGTTGAACATACTTAAAAGCTGCTCAGGGAAAACATGAAACACCACAGCGCCGAGCAGCATCAGAAGGGTTGCATAAATTACGCTGTAGCGGATTGTTTTGTGAATACGTTCCGGACGTCTGGCGCCATAATTATATGACACAATGGGAACCAAGCCGTTATTCAGGCCAAAAACTGGCATAAAGATAAAGCTTTGCAGCTTAAAATATACGCCGAAAACCGCTGTTGCCGTTTCGGTGAATCTCACAAGAATCAGATTCATTCCATACGTCATAACGGAAGAGATCGACGCCATAATAATCGACGGGATACCCACCGAATAAATGCGTTTGATTACGCGGCCGCTGGGACGGAAGCCTTTGAACGTGAGCTGGACCTCCGGATTTTTATAGTGATTGAGAAATGCAATCAGGATTGCGGCGGCAATCTGTCCAATAACTGTTGCAGCCGCTGCGCCTGCAATACCCATTTTCGGGAAGAAGAGCCATCCGAAAATCAGGATGGGATCCAAAATAATGTTGATAACCGCGCCGGCAAGCTGGCCTAGCATGGTTAGCATTGTGCGTCCTGTCGCCTGAAGCAAACGCTCGAAGGTGATCTGAAAAAAGATGCCGAATGAAAAGACCGAGCAGATCGTCAGATAGCTTGTCCCCATATCGATGATTTCCTGTATCTTAGTCTGCGACGCAAAAAAGAGCCGCGGACAGAAGATGCCGAAAAGGATAAAAACAGCCGCGCTGAGCAGCGCCAGAAACACGCCGTTGGAGGCCGCCAGGTTTACATGCTTCTGGTCATGTTCGCCGAGACTTTTGGAAAGCATGGCGTTGATGCCAACCCCGGTTCCGGTTGCGACCGCAATCATCAGGTTTTGGATTGGGAAAGCAAGCGAAACGGCAGTCAGCGCGTTTTCGCTGATCTGTGCGACAAAAATACTGTCAACGATATTATAGAGCGCCTGCACCAGCATGGATGCCATAATCGGCAGCGACATGGTTAAAAGCAGCCGGTTGACGGGCATCACGCCCATCTTGTTTTCGCGGATTCCTTCCTGCATAAAAACACTCCTTTTCCATTTGACAAAAAAACACGGGAAGCAATTCGCTTCCCTGTTTTCCGTTTGCTTATCGAAAAAGTGTACAAAAATCTACATTCTAAGTATAGCGTGTACAATCCGTACTGTCAAGTGAAAAGTAATTTGACAAAGCGATATACACTGCGGTATGATAATAACGATATAATATGCGTTCTGAAAAGGCGCACAGTCATGGAAAGCGGGGGCTTGAATGATGAAAAAGCTGTGGTGCGTTTTACTTGTGCTTGGTTTGCTGATTTTGACCGGCTGTTCCCTGCAAGGTGAAAATGCAGGGGAGGAAAGCAGCACTGCTTCGAAGCAGGAGACTTCTGGAAACGCGGAGGATGCGTTAGCGTTTATTGAAAAAACCGCTGCAAAGCATGATCCGCCGGAGGAAGGCGTAACGCGCAGCTATGTCCGCAGGAAAACCACTGTCAAATTTGAGGATACCGACTGCTACGTATACAAGGTTGTGGACGACTATGGATCACATAAAAAAGTGACCGCCACCTATGCGGCTTCCGCCGACGGCAGCATTGTGCTGCGCTACGATATTGTAACGGATGAGTATGTTCCCATCTCAGGAGAATAGATCATGTTTGGAATACGGCCGGCGGCGGCCGCACATTGAGACGCCGGCTTTTATTCCTGTATCATAAAAACTCGGGCTGTCCGCTTTAGCGGACGGCTTTTTCTTTGCTTCTGCCGGCGATACTGCATTTCATCAGTTTTTATTTTGCTGTTTTCCAATAAAACGTGCCGCACAATCGTCATCGTAAGCGAAAGGAGGATTCACATGAACAACAGTCAGCTTCAACAATGCTTTGCGCAGATTCGAAACGGCGATCAGGAGGCCTTTTCCGCACTGTATCATGATATGAAAGAGCCTGTCTTCACTGTTATCTGCCGCATAACAGCAGACAGGGACGCCGCAGAAGACGTCATGCAGGAACTGTTTGTAAAGCTGTATTGCGCTCCGCCGTCTGATGTTCAAAACCTCCGCGCGTGGATTTTCAAAGCAGCGCGTAATCTGGCAATCGATTACATGCGAAAGCCGAAAATTCACGAATTGCCGGAAGAAATCCAGGCGGAAAGCGTGCCGTTTGAGGATTCTGTCGGATTGAGGCTTGATATTGAGCGGGCGTTGCAGCAATTAAAAGAAGAAGAACGGGAGCTTGTCACCCTGCATTTGAACGCAGATCTGAAATTCCGTGAAATCGCAGAGATAACCAATGTCCCGCTCGGCACTGTACTATGGCGTTATCAAAAGGCTATCCACCGGCTTAAGAACAATTTTTCAGGAGGTATGTCATGAAAAAAAAGATTTTTCTTATTCTCAGCATCTTTTCTATTCTTCTGTCCGGCACGGTCATCGTCTCGGCAGAAAGCGGGAAATCCGGTTTTGCAGGCGTAGCTGTGACAGACGAAGCCCAGGCGCAGTATTCGTTGGAGGAGCTGTACCGCATAGCCGACGAAATCGCGGCGATGACAAAAGAAGAAACAGGTATTACGGCGGTCGAAGTAAGCGAAGCTAAAAAATGCGTTGTGGTTTTCTGTGAGGATTCGTTAGAGTCCGGTCGTATAAAAGAGCTTGCCAAAGCTTTCGACGAAAAATACGGAATCAACGCTGTCCTATTTTCTTGCGGCGATCCCGACGCAGTCCTGCTTGAAGAGGAAATCAGTTATGACGGAGTTGGAGCTGAACGCACACAGAATAACTGGATTTATCTTTTGCTTGTCTGTATCGGAATACTGGCTCTTGGCGCGGCGGCATTTTTCGTATGGCATAGAAGAGAGCTGGCTTTTCAGACAGCGGAGGGAAGCGTTCGATCTGGAAGTAAAGGAATCAGCAGGAAAGGGCTGATCCATGAGATCAGGAGAAGTACGCTTCATCCAAGCGGCGATACTTTTTCGGCTGTACTGGAACAAATCAACAAGCAAAAGCAGTAAACGATTTCAGATATGGATTTCGGTTGTAAACGGCTTTACAAAAGGCGGGCATGGTTCAGAATGAACCGTGTACCGCCTTTCTCTGTTATAAATCAGACAAAACAGTTGCAGAAGCGACGAAAATCACAGAGAAAATGCGTCATTTTCCTTGACATTTTGATTAAGATATTGTTAAATATTTATGACGTGCGCGGCCTGCGGCAAAGGCGCACAATATCATCAATATCGACAGGAGGAACCTCATGAACATTTTCTCAAAGGCGTATCATTTCCTGTTTCCGGGTGCGAAGACGTACCCAAAGGTTGGCGCCGGAAAAATGGCGCTGCTCGGTTTGCAGCATGCGTTCGCAATGTCCTGTGCGACAATTCTTGTCCCGATTCTGACTGGGCTTGACGTTGGCGTGGCGCTGTTTGCTGCCGGACTTGGCACCATTATCTTTCATCTCTGTACGGGCGGCAGAATGCCGACCTTCCTTGGCAGCTCCTTTGCTTTTATCGTTGCGCTGCAAACCGTCATAAACGGCGACAAAGCAAACATTCCAAAGGCGATGGGCGGCATTATTGTTGCAGGTCTGTTCTATGTCCTGCTTGCCCTGCTTATCAAACTGTTTGGCAGCCGGTTTATGGACAGGCTGTTCCCGCCGGTTGTGCGCGGCGTCGGTATTGCCATCATCGGCCTGAATCTGGCGAGCGCGGCAATCAACAACATTCAAGGCAACGGCGTGGAAATGTTTACACCGGCATATTACTGGAGCTGGGGCATTGCACTGTTTGTCTGCCTGCTTGCGGTTGTCCTTTCAAGCTACGGAAAAGGCATGGTGAAAATGTCCTCCATCGTAATTGCGCTGGCGGGCGGCTATATTCTGACGCTGATCTTAACCAAAACCGGTCTGGCGCCGGACTCTTTAATGAACTTCTCCGGTCTTGCAGACCATGCATGGTTTGAGGTGCCGAATTTCGTTTTGCCGGAATTTGACCTACAGGCAATCGGTATCATTGCGCCGATCGCAATTGTCACCTGTGTAGAGCATGTGGGCGATGTTTATGCGAACGGCTCGGTTGTTGGACGGAACTTTGTTAAAGATCCGGGACTGCACCGCACCATGCTGGGCGATGGTCTTGCGACAATGGCTGCCGGCCTGATCGGCGGTCCTGCCAATACCACTTACTCTGAAAATACCGCTGTTTTGGCGGCAACCGGAAACTACAATCCGGCTTCGCTCCGTCTGGCGGCGCTTATTGCGATTGTGGTCTCTTTCCTCGGCAAAGCAATCGGCGTGGTGGAATCCGTTCCGAACTGCGTGCTGGGCGGCGCGTGCATTGTGCTGTACGGCATGATTTCCTCGGTCGGTCTGCGCACATTGGTTGAAAATAAGGTGGACTTTACGAAAAACCGTAATCTCTGCATTGCAGCCGTTATGTTTGTACTTGCAATCGGCGGAGCAGTCATTGGTGGCCCTGCTTTCAGCGTAAGCGGCATAGGGCTTGGTATCCTGGCAGGTATTCTTTTAAATCTCGTCCTGCCGGAGCCGAAGCCGGAAGAGCCGGGACTCGTTACACACAGTGTAGATGCCGATAAATAGGGCTTGCCATATAGGATAAAAAAGGACAGCTTCCTATAACGAAGCTGTCCTTTTTACTTATGGTAAACAGTTTGACTGGTACAAAGGCGGTCATATTTTCTAAGGCGTGCATGCAGAGACAGCCTTCAGACCGGTTCATAAGCTGTCATTTTCTATTGTTCTGCTTTGCATTCAGGTAATGCTGTTTCATGCATTCAAAGCTTTTGTCGCTGATGTCATGCTCGATTTTGCAGGAATCGCGATATGCCGTCTCCTCGTCCACGCCAAGTGCCATCAAAATTTCCGCAATCATCTGATGCCGTTCATAAATCTTGTCTGCTATCGCGCGTCCTGTGTCCGTCAGCGTAATATACCCATCCTTGTCCACTAAAATATAGCCGTTTTCCCGAAGGTTTTTCATAAATACACTGACGCTTGGTTTGGAAAAGCCAAGTTCTGTCGCAATATCGATGGAACGAACCATTCCAAGCCGGTTATGCAGTATCAATATCGTCTCCAGATAGTTTTCCGCCGACTCGTGAATCTGCAACACGATCTCTCCCCTCTGGTATATTATCTAATTTTATGATACCATATCCGCAGAAAAGATGCAAGGCATACAAAACGGCGCATCTTTTTGGCAGGCGCAAAAAAGTCCTCCTTGAGGATAAGGAGGACTCAATGCGTTCCGGCTTCTTTTCATGAAGCTATCGTCCGATTTGTGCCGCCATGCGTTCCCGCTGCGCTTTGAATTTTTCCCGCGTGGCAATGCCGCCGCGAATATGACGTTCCTTTTTATTGTGCAGCAAAACCTGCTGCACCTGTGTATACAATGCGTGATTGCTTTTTTTTAAACGTTCGGTCACATCTTTATGTACAGTACTTTTGCTGACGCAAAATTTTTTTGCCGCACCGCGCACCGTATCTCCGCTTTCGATCATATACTGCGCCAGCAATGCGGCGCGTTCTTCCGGACTGCCTTTCATGCACGCCCCTCCTATACCGGATTGTTTGTACATGATATGCGGAAGTTTGTTCCTTCATGCGTAGAGTTGCACAGTTATGCCCTTAGTCGGGGCATACGGCCGAAAAGCGGCAGAACATATATTGTGAATATGCAGAGAATAGATTCGGTTTTATTTTATCGGCGTGAATTCCAACAGAGTAACGCCGTGCGGCTTAAGACGGATGCAAATGTCATCCGCACCGTCGAGATAGGAAATATGTGATTCAAGCTCCGATTTTGTGCGCAGAATTTGGAGCTCTTCTTCATCCGGCGGTTCGGGCGCGCCGTTTTCCAGCCAACTGTCAAATACAGAGCCGTGTGCACGGTCAAACGTATACTGAATCATACGGAATTTCTCTTCCGGCTTGTCAAAATGAATCTGTATGAGTTCATCGCCTTTTTCCGCAAATGCGGAATATCGGTCAAGCTGAGAGATACAGGTTGGATCTCCGTTTGCATAGACGTCGTTGTAATGACAGTAATTCCACATGAGCACCTGAATGCGGTTCTCTTTTCGCGTGATCACATAGCTGTCGGTACGCTCTAAGAGTTCATTCCCAAGGCGTGATAAAAACCAGAATCCATGATAGGACGGCTTTTTTAGTCCCTGTATATTGAGCATTCCAAATCCCCCGTGGAAGACCGACTGCCCTAAGCTTTCCTCTTCAAAAATATCCGTAAAAGTCCAGAATCCAATGGAATCTGCCAGCCCGATGGTTTTGATATAATTTTGAACGATAAATGGTGCCATAAAGGCAGTATCATGTACCAAATCTCTGCAATTCGGAGAAGAGTTCCATTCTGTGATGTGGATTTCCACATCGTGATAACGGGTGTTTTCCACTGCTTTTTTAAGCCAGACAAGCGAATCGTAAGTCCCGTTTTCGTCTTTATAGCAGGGGCGTCCATA
>UQQY01000065.1 GCA_900543295.1 uncultured Oscillospiraceae bacterium
CGACATGGTCGGTCAAAACCTTGCGACCGGACAGGGCATGTGCGGCGCTTCAAGCGGCAGTATTCCAACCGACGTCGGACAGCCGCTGATCCGCGTGTCGTCCATCACGGTCGGCGGAAGATAAGGAGGCGTCACTATGGAATACAAGCAGTTAAAGCAAATCATTGAAGATGCCGCAAAAAAAGCCGGCATTATGGAATATGAGGTCTATTATACGGAAGACCGCGGCATGGACGTCAGCGTCTTTCAGTCCGAAATCAAGGAATTCAGCAGTGCAGAAAGCCGCGGCGTCTGCTTCCGCTGCCGCGCGGACGGAAAAATCGGCTATGCTTCCACTGAACTGATGGACGAAGAAGAGCTTCGCGCGCTTCCTTCCCGCGCGGTTGAAAATGCGGCGCTGATTGAAAATACGGACAGCGATGACTTTTACGGAACAGGCGACAACTACCGCCAGACAGAAACGGAAATTGCTCCTCTCGCTGCGACAGGCGATTACATTGACAAGGCCCTTGCCTGCCAGAAGGCCTGCTATGACGCGGACAGCCGCGTCTCTGAAGGAACCGAAACCTCCGCTGGCGGCTACCGCACGGTAATTCGTCTGTTCAATTCAAACGGGCTGGATCTCTCTGCGGCATACGGCTATGACTCTGCTTTCACTATGCCGGTTGTACAGGACGGCGACGATGTAAACGCCGCTTTCTTCTTCCGCATAAAGCCGATTGAGGCTATTGACGCGGCAGCGGTTGCAGCAGAAGCAGTCGCACGCTCCGCGCAAAAAATCGGCGCTGTTCAGCAGGAATCCGGAAAGATGCCGGTTATTATCAGCAACGAACAGGTGTGTACTATGATGAGCGCGTTCCTTTCCGCTTTCTCTGCGGACGCTGCGCAAAAGGGTCTTTCGCTTTTAGCCGGAAAAGAGGGAGAGAAAATTGCGTCCGACTGTGTTACACTGATCGACGACCCGTTCTACCCGGACAGTCCGGTTAAAATGCCCTTCGACGCAGAGGGCGTCGCCACCCGCGAAAAAACCGTGATTGAAAACGGCGAACTGAAGACGTTGCTGCACAATCGCAAAACAGCCAAAAAAGCAGGTGTATCCACTACAGCAAACGCTTCCAAGCACAGCTATGCGGACTCGATCTCAATAAGCCCCTACTGCTTTTATATTAAACCCGGAAACGTTTCCTTTGAGGAACTTCTCTCAGAGGCAAAGGACGGCGTTTATATCACAGAATTTAAGGGTCTGCATGCCGGAGCAAACGCTGTCACCGGTGATTTCTCAATCGACAGCGAAGGCTTTACCATTGAGAACGGCAAAATCGGGCATGCTGTCCGCTCCTTTACCGTTGCCGGCAACTTCTTTACCCTGCTCCAGAATATCCACGCGCTTGACAACCGCCTTTCGCTCGACTATCCCTCCGGCGTAACCGTTCTGGGCGCACCGGATATTCTGGTTGACGGCCTGTCCGTCGCCGGAAAATAATCAGACAGGAGAGTCATCGCTATGAGAAAGAGCACGGCATTTCTTTCAATTCTCTGCGCCCTATTTGCGGGCACCGTTTTTGGCTTTCTGCTCTCTCCAGCCAAAAACAGCAGCTTTGGCGGCTTTGGCAACAACACCACGCATAACACATATAACTATCATTATCTGAATAAATCTGAAAAAGACAGCGAAATATAAGCCGTGTAAACGGCCGCATTTTCAGCTCGTATGATTTTAGGCGCTTCGCCAGTTTTATAAGATCGATGAAAAAGACGCGCAGGAGAAAAACTCCTGCGCGTCTTTTTCACATTTTCAAATTCTCTGCGTATCATGAAATAAAACATTTAAACGAGGTGGCCGACCATGCAAAAAAACCCCGCGTCCTCCGTCGCCTGCATCCTGCAAAATCGCAGACCCTATGCGGCGGCAGAGATAAAAGGCTCCAACCATTTTCCGGACATTCTTGGAAAAGCCGCTTTCTACACAGTACAAAACGGCACGCTGCTGACCGTATTTTTAACGGGCCTGCCCACACAGCCGGAGCACCGCGTATTCGGCTTTCATATTCATGAGGGAGACCGCTGTGCAGGAAACGCAGAGGATCCTTTTGCAGACGCGAAGGCCCATTATAATCCGCAAAACACCCTGCATCCATATCACGCGGGCGATCTGCCGCCGGTGTTTTCCAACGATGGATGGGCATGGTATGCCGTCATCACAACCCGCTTCCATAGTGAAGAAATCATCGGAAAAACCATGATTCTGCACGCAATGCCAGACGATCTTATGACTCAGCCCTCGGGAAATTCTGGCGAAAAAATCGCCTGCGGCATCATTCGCAAAACTGATCTTGGTTTTACGCGGTCACGAATTTTTTGATTCAGGCATCTTAGTACTCGCCCCGATGATACTTTTGTTTTTCCATCGTCCCGTCAGATAGTAAATTAAGCCAATCACCAATCCAATGGCCCAGCCGATGGCATATGAATAAAAGATCGAATCCCTTCCAAAGAAGTGTGCAAGCAAATAAGCAGTCGGCACGCGCGCAATCCAAAGCGAAGTAAACGAGCAGATCATTGGCACGATCATTTCGCCCGCGCCGCGCATTACACCAGAAATCATAAACATCGCCGCAAGCAGCACGTAAAACGGCAAAACGCTGTGCAGATAGGTAATACCAGCCTCAATCACCGCCGTACTTTGGCTGAACAGCCGCATGGTAAGACCGCTCAGAGGATAGAGCGCCGCGCCGATGACAATGCAGGTGACGGCGGATAAAATCATACCGGCGCGCATACCGCTCCCAACGCGGTGATAGTTGTTCGCGCCGACATTCTGCCCGGTATAAGTCGTGATGGCCACAGAAAAGCTCTGCACCGGCATAAATGCGAACGAGTCAATCTTATTCGCTCCGTTAAAACCCGCCATAAAGGTAGAGCCATAGCTGTTGACGAGCGACTGCATCATCATAATGCCGATGGAAAAAAGCGCCTGCTGGATACCGGAGGGAATCCCCAGCCGCATGGCCTGCTTAAACAGCGCCTTGTCAAAGTCAAAATGAAACAGCCTGATATGTATCGACTCATAATGCTTGTTAATATAATACACCCCGAACAGCCATGAAGAAATTTGTCCGATAATAGTAGCAAGCGCTACGCCGAATACGCCCATTCCACAAAAAACGGTAAATACAATATCCAGTATAATATTGATGACACTTGCAATCAGCAAAAAAAGAAGCGAAGTACGAGAATCGCCAAATCCCTGTAAAATACCTGCATTGATGTTGTAACCAAGGCTTCCGATCATACCGGCAAAAATTGTTATCATATATACGGTTGCCATATCGAGCGTGCCGTCGTTCGGCACCTGAATCAGCAGCAAAAGCGGCCTTGACAAAACAACGCCTATGATCGAGAGCGGTACAATACCGATCATCAGCGCCGTATAAATCGTACTGACCGTTTTTCCTACGCGCTCCATATCCTTAGCGCCGTAATACTGCGAAATCATGATTGAAGCGCCCATACCGATCCCCATAAATAAAGAGCTCAGCATGAAAATGATTGGGAAGCCCGTTCCGACCGCCGCCAGCGCTTGATCTCCAATGTAGTTGCCGACGACGATACTGTCCACCATATTATAAAGCTGCTGAAATACGTTTCCGATCAAAAGAGGAATCGAAAACAGTACAATCAGCTTATATGGATTTCCCTTCGTCATATCCGTCATCCCGGATTTTTTCTGAAACAAAGACATTTCTCTTTTTCCTCTCTATCTGTTTGTCTTAATGATTGGTCCCGCAAAACCTCGCGGATTTTGTCTGAATCGAGCATAGGGAAAGGAAGAAACGGCGACGGCGTCTGCGGCTTGTCCACTAAAAGCCGCTCAAAAAGTAAAACATCGCGCCATTTCCCGCACTTATAGCCCGCTTTATGATAAACGCCTGCAAGCGTAAAGGCAAACTGCTTGTGCAGCCGTTCGCTCCCTGCATTCGGAGCAGTCACAAGTGCATAAAGGTTTCTGACGTGCTGTATTTGAAGCAAAGTAATCAGCGCCGTATACAGCCGAGCGCCTATTCCCTGTCTCTGAAACTGCGGACTCAGATAGATTGACAGCTCAGCATCCCACTGATATGCTTTTCGGGCAAACAGCCGATGCGCATATGCATACCCTGCAAGCGTTCCGTCCACTTCACACACAAGATACGGATAATCGGTCGAAATCTCTTGAATCCGCTCCTTAAATTCCTGCACAGACGGCGTTTCATATTCAAATGAAACCGCCGTATTCTCCACATACGGCGCATAAATGGAAAGAAGCCCCTCTGCGTCCTCTTCCCTCGCCGTTCTCAATACAATATTACGGTTCATAGCAAGCTCCCAGTGACTCGGCAAGCAGTACGGCCTGCTGCAAATCGATCTTTGTTTTCCGCAGGATAAGCCCCGGCAGATTGCTTCCCGACAAATCACTCTCACGCACATCAGTTGAAACCATACTGGTATTTCCGAAACGCGCATGGCGCAAATTGCAGGCGGTAATTTTCGCATGATCCATACAGCAGCCGGTAAAATCTGCGCCCTCAAAGTTGATATACTCAAGTCTCATCTTATAAAAAGAGAGATCCCTTACATCGGTAAACGACCAATCGCCGCCGTTTATCTCATAATACGGTGCGTCGATGTCAAAAAAGGCAGAGCCGGTCATTTTACAATTATCAAATACTGTTGAAAACAGACTGCACATCCGAAACACGCAGTTGAGCATGGCGCAGAAACGAAATTCAGCCGCACCGATCCTGCACCCTGAAAAAGTACAGCGTGTAAATGTACAGTGATCGAACAGCATGTCGTCAAACCTTATCCCCAAAAAGCGGCAGTCCTCAAACTGCGCGCGGACAAGCGTCTCTTCTGTAAAAAATTCCTGTCGGATTTCCTGTTTTTTATAACACAACTCGTTCATTGTCATCCTCAATAACTTAAAAATATTCCCAATGCAGCGTCCAGAAGACCTTTGTCCGTCACACGCAGCTCCGGCAGAACCGGAAGCGGAAGGAACGAAAGCGTCTGATACGGATCCATGTCCTGCGGAATCCCGATTTCCTGTGCAGCTTTGGAAAACAGCGCAAGCTGACGGCAAAGCTCATCCGCAGAATGCGTACTCATTAAGCCTGCGATTTCCAGTTCAATTCCCGCAACGATTTTCTGTTCCTTCACAATAACATATCCGCCGCCGCTTTCGCTCATCGCCTGAATAGCGACCAGCATATCCGCGTCGTTTGTTCCGATCACAATCATATTGTGCGCATCGTGTCCAACCGTCGCCGCAATCGCACCGCTTTTGATAAAACCGCGCACAATCCCAAGCCCTACGTTTCCGCTCGCATGGTGCCGCTCAATCACTGCCACCTTTTGATGACGCGAACCCGGAATAAAATAACCGTTCCGGCTGTGTACCCGTTCATCCAGACGTTTTGTCATGATCTGACCCGGTACCGGCACAATAACCGGAACGACATCTTTTGTCAGCTTAAGCCGCAGATCGCACCGCTTGACCGGCGCGGCATGCACCGTGTTGCAGACAGCAGGTGGAATCTGCACTTCAAGCGGCTTTTCCAGTATGCTGCGCACCACTGTTCCTTTGTATAGAACCATTTCCGGCTTTACGTCATAAAGATTGTTCAGCACCACCAGATCTGCCTGATACCCCGCGGCAACTGCCCCAAGATGGCGTAAACCGTAAATCTGTGCAGGATACCAGCTTGCCATTAGATAAGCCGTAACCGGATCAAGTCCAAGCTCAATGCTTCGGCGGATATGATGATCGATATGGCCCTCTCTCCGAATATCGTCCACATGCTTGTCGTCCGTGCAGAAAGCAACCCGTTCTGTCCGCATTCTGCCGTCGATCAGAATCTGAATCAGGCTGTCCAGATTTCTGGCGCCGGAACCCTCTCTGATTAAAACAGCCAGGCCTGCACGCAGTTTTTCGGCTGCTTCCTCCCCGCTTGTCGATTCGTGATCTGTCATCACACCTGCCAGACGATACGTTTGCAGCATTTTTCCATACATCATCGGCGCATGTCCGTCAATCATCTTACCATGATATAACGCCAGCTTCCGGTACAAATCAGAATCGCAGCGCATAATTCCGGTTGAGTTCATCACCTCACCAAGCCCCAAAACCGCCGGATGCTTTACATATTTTGTAAGCGCTTCCGCATCCAGTATGGCTCCCGACGTATCAAAGTCCCCCGCCGGCACACAGGACGGCATCATATAATACAAATTGACCGGCGATTTCTCCGCTGCATCCAGCATAAACTGAATTCCCGGCTCCCCGCACACATTTGCGATTTCGTGCGGATCAGCAATCAGCGTCGTAGTACCTCTGCGTACCACTTCTCTTGCAAAGGCCTGCGGTACAAGCATGGAGGATTCAATGTGAACGTGCGCATCAATAAATCCCGGAACGATATACTTGCCGGAAAAGTCGTATTCCAAAGCGCCCTGATACTCGCCAATGCCGATAATCGTGTCGCCGTTGATCGCAACATCACGCGGCATAAATTCTTTGGTAAAAACATTCAGCACATTGGCGTTTTTTAAGACCAGATCCGCTTTAAACTGACCGAGCGCGCTCATAATCATCGGGCCGCGCGGCTGTCGAACAACTTTCTTTTCGAAACGTTTCATTTCACGTTATCCTTTCCGTCAGGTATACCGGTACATTGTAAGGTGCAGGCGCTCCTTTTGAGCGCAGAAGAACGCCGCCGCTTATCTCAGCCTTTCTCTTACGGCTTCTCGAAAGGCGTGAAATGCGCCCGGCAAGGGATATTGCTCCTGTAAATCCTCTG
The DNA here is from genome assembly GCA_900543295.1 of uncultured Oscillospiraceae bacterium. Lineage (GTDB taxonomy): Bacteria > Bacillota > Clostridia > Oscillospirales > Ruminococcaceae > Paludihabitans. The sequence continues at coordinate 6,840 of UQQY01000065.1, forward strand.
CTTTGACCCAGACGCCGCCTTTAACCTCTATACATCTGTCCATTTCCACTGCAAAGCTTGTCATATGCCATTCAATATGTGTAAAGATATGCTTTGCATCATCCAACCGGCAAATTTTTTTGGCTGAAAGTCCGATTCCGGCACAGTAATCCCGCACTGCGGTCTCGTCTGACGACCCTTCAAAATTCGGAAATTCCCACAGTCCGGCCAGCAATCCCTGCGCGTCTCTTTTGTGCAGAAGAACACGTTGTTCCGCACAAATAAGCAGTACGACGCGTTTTTCAATACGCCGTGCGGCTTTTGCGCGCTTAACTGGGAAAAGCCGTTCCTGCCTGTTTGAAAAAGCCTCGCAGCAAAAAGAAACCGGACAGTCCGTACATTTCGGTGCGCCGTTTGGAAGGCAGACCAAAGCCCCAAGATCCATAAACGCCTGATTCATTTCGCCCGGCTTCTCCGTCATATAAGGAAGAAGGCAGGTAAAAACCGTCTTTCGCACTGCGGGCAGCATGATATCCTCGCCATAAGCGCAAAGACGTGAGACAACGCGCAAAACATTCCCGTCCACTGCGGGAACCGGTGCTCCGAACGCAATGGAGGCAACAGCGGCGGCCGTATAAGGGCCAAACCCCGGAAGCTTTAAAAGCTCGTCATAAGTAGGCGGAAGCATACCGCCGTATTGTTCTACGCACAAAACAGCCGCTTTTTTCAAATTGCGCGCCCTGCTGTAGTAGCCAAGACCCTCCCACAGCTTTAAAAGCTGCTCTTCCTCCACCGCCGCAAGCTTCCCGATCGTAGGAAGCGCTGCAAGAAAACGATGATAATATGGAATAACGGCCTCTACTCGCGTTTGCTGCAGCATGATTTCTGAGAGCCAGATATGATATGGATTTCTGTCCTCGCGCCACGGAAGCGCGCGCTTATTTCGTTCATACCACACAAGCAGCGGAGCAGCAGCAGCCGCCACAGGGCGGTCGTCTATCGCGGAAATCGAACTGCGGAGCATTTTCATGCGTCTGTCAGCTCGCCGTTCTCGTCGAACTTCAAATAGCGCATTTCCGATTTAGTGTAATGCAGAATATCATCAAGATGCGCCTTGTCATTATCCCAGAAAAAGGTATACGCTTTTCCCTCCTGCTTAGCGCGGCCAGTCCGCCCGATCCGATGGATATAATACTCGTTTTCCTGCGGCACATCGAAATTGATCACCGCATCCACACCGGTTACATCAATGCCGCGCGCCGCAACGTCCGTTACCACCAAAAGCTGAAATCCGCCTGCTTTATATTCATTCATAATCTTGTTGCGCATCGGCTGCGCCATATCACCATGGATGCACTTTGCAAAAAAGCCCTTTCGCACAAGCTGATCGCAAAGACTTCCGGTCTGATATTTCGTGTTGCAGAAAATGATGGCGCGTTCCGGCTTCACAACACGTACAAGCTGCATCAAATCAAGAATTTTTTGCGTCCCGGTTGCACGCAGTCCGAACTGCGCAATTTTCGGCTTATTTTCCTTAACAGGCTCCACCACAATCTCCACCGGATCACGCTGATAAAGCCAGCCAATGTCCATGACAGGGCGTGAAATCGTCGCCGAAAACATCGAAAGCCGGTTTCGTTTCGGAAGCTGATCCAAAATGAAGCGGACATCCTTAAAAAAGCCCATATCAAGCATCTCGTCCGCTTCATCGAGTATGGTCACAGCAACCCTGTTCAGACGGATATTGCGGTGCTTATAATGATCGATCAGGCGGCCCGGCGTGGCAACGACAATTTGCGGATTTTTCTGAAGCGCTTCAATCTGTCTGCGAATCGGCTGCCCGCCATATACCGCCGCCACACGTATCTGCGGCATATCCTGCGACAGAGCGCGCATCTCGTCACGCAGCTGCGTGCAAAGCTCCCTTGTCGGACAAAGGATCAATGCCTGTGTCGCTTCAAGCTCCGGATCAATTTCGGTGATAATCGGAATGCCAAACGCATACGTTTTTCCCGTACCAGTCGGCGCCTTTGCAATGACTTCCTTTTTCTGAAAAAGAATTGGTATCGCCTTTTCCTGAATTTCCGTCATTTCAAAAACGCCGATTTTTTTTAGCGCCGTTCGGATCGGCTCAATCAAATCAACCTCGTCAAATTTCATTTTTGTTCCCCTATTTTCCTGCTGATTTATCCTGCTTTGCCCTGACAAAAACCAAACGATTATTGCTGTCATGCCCCTTTGTCCAGCGGATATCGACAATATTCAATGATTTCAAAAACGGTGTCAGCTTTTTAAAGCCATAATTGCGCACATCAAAATCGGGATAACGCTTTACAAGAATATCCCCGATTTCACTGATAAACACCCACTGATCCTCGTCTGAAATTTCGTCGAGAATCGACAGTACAACACGTTTGATCGTAGCGAGATCCGCGCGGGCTAATGTCTCGGAAGCGCTGTCCTCCGACGCAGTCGTCTTTTCCTCCACATTCTGCGCCAGAATTTCAAGGTATTTAAACTGATGACACGCCGCAATAAAGGCGGACGGTGTTTTCCGCTCACCCATCCCCACAACCGTCATTCCCGACTCACGCAGCCTGGAGGCCAGCCGGGTAAAGTCACTGTCGCTGGACACTAAACAGAATCCGTCCACATTGCCTGAATAAAGGATGTCCATCGCATCGATAATCAAGGCGGAATCCGTGGCGTTTTTCCCTGTTGTATAGCTGTACTGCTGGATCGGCGTAATGGAGTTTTCAAGCAGAACATTCTTCCATGAACCAAGATTCGGCTTTGTCCAGTCGCCATAGATACGCTTATAGGTTGCAACGCCATCGTTGGAAATTTCGTCCAGTATGCCTTTGATATATTTTTCCGAAACGTTATCCGCATCAATCAGTACGGCAAAACGCTTTTCATTGTCCAAATCATAACCTCCTGTTATTCTTTAAACTTTTCTTACTTCAAGCCGCAATCTGTGTCTTCGCATTACTGGTTGCAAATGCATATCGTCTAAAATGTGATTGCGTTATATATTATTTATTATATCATGATCGTCCTTTAGGCACAAGATCATACATAAATCTCCATAAAAAGAACACGTAGAAGACGGTCAATTCTTCTACGATAATGTTAAAAATATCTAAATAATTAGATGCTATACAGTTTTCCTTTTGAAAAGCCAGTGCCGCTCATTCCCTGCATATAACTCATATTCTGTCTGAAGATGTTTCGCAATATGATCGTCAATTTTATCGTAATCTGGAATAGTCAACATCCAGATGGGCGGATTATCTGTCAGCATTTGATCAAATTCTATTGCAATATTCGGATCGAGCGAAATATAATGGTCTTGCCAGCCACAGTATCGATTATACGGAATAATTTCAGCAATCGCACAGCAATATAGAGAATCTCCAAGGTATAGACCAACGCTGTCTCTTTCATTCTCCGGAATATAATCCGCAATGTCAACGCACGCCTCGTATGCTTCTTTATAAGGTTGAACCGCCACCATTTTAATTGCATCATAAGTCTTTCTCGCGACTGTTTCGGCCTGTGTTATAAAAATCATAAGTACGCCAAATAATATGAACCAGCTCTTTCGATTCTTCTGAATATGATATGTGATAAATACTTCTATAAGCATATCTATAGATAATATTATAAGCGGTACAAACAGCATTCCGTAAATAATGCGTCCAATTCCCACGCAAAGAGCTACCATGCTTGCTGTTATTCCCGAAAGAAAGAATAATCTAAAAACCAGTCTGATCTGTTTCCAAAAGAATACCATATAAAATGCAGGGATCAATAACAAAAGCATTGGCCACGTAAAAGAAGCGCCGCCGCCTGTTGCATAACGGAAAGCAAAAATA
>UQQY01000066.1 GCA_900543295.1 uncultured Oscillospiraceae bacterium
AAATCTACGCCAAGCTCGATTAAGCGCCGCACATCGCGCGGGCCTTCTGTTGCAAGGATTTCGACCGCCTTGCGGTTGTTGCGGAAACCGCCGGCGACAAGCGTATCGTTGATATGCTTCTGGACGCTGTCGTGTACGGTGTCGAACACGGCGGCGATACCGCCCTGCGCAAGATTTGAATTGCTCAGGCTGAGCTCGCGCTTTGATAAGAGCAGCACATGCAGATTTTTGTCCAGATTGAGCGCGGCATATAAGCCTGCAATGCCGCCGCCCATAATGATGACGTCATAGTTGTTCGTCATAAATTCCACTTCCTAAAAGCTGATAAGGTTTCTTTATTTTAAAACAATACGAGGACAGGAAACCTTTGTCTCAGTATAGCATAAGCGCGCGAAAAAGAAAAGAATTTACCGCCATCCTGTAAAAAGATTGCAAACAAAAAGTCTCAGATCCATCCCATAGCTTGACACGAAAAGATATTTGCTTTACAATAAAAGACAAATGGATGTACGGAAAACAAGCTTGACTGAGAACAAAGGTATGGCCGCAGCAGGATGGACGGAATAATCAGAAATGCGGCTGCATCACTCGGCTGACCGCACCGAATGAGCGGGTGGAATTCGAACGATACATACATATGAGGCGCCGACTTTCTTTAGGTAGAGGGGTCGGTTTTGGTGATTATGTCCAGATTGCCTCAACACAACCGAAGTGAGGGAAAAGCATTGCGAAAAGAAACAATGGAACAGACGGCGGATATGGATTTTAGCATGAGGGAGCCGTCCCCGAAGAAGAAAGCGAAACCGAGAGAACAGAGTACGCGCCGCCGGCAGAGCGCCCCGTTTAAGCCGGAGGAATTGATGAAGGAGCTTGGCGCCGCGAAAGCGCCGTCTAAAACGGGCGATAGCGCGGGGACTGGACGCAGCGCGAAGTACGCAAGCTATCAGGCGTACTACAACGCGCACAACGCAGGCGCGCAGAAAGCAAAAGATACACCAAAGGGTGGACAGCGTACAGGCGGCCGCCGCCAAAATCAAAAGCAGAAGCCGGCCGCCAAAAAGATGCCGATCCGGATTGTTCCGCTCGGCGGATTAAATGAGATCGGAAAAAATATGACGCTTTATGAGTGCCAGGACGATATGTTTATCGTGGACTGCGGACTTGCGTTTCCGGATGTGGATATGCTCGGCGTCGATCTGGTTATCCCCGATTTCACGTATATTGAAGAGAATATCGATCGGATCAAGGGTATGGTTATCACCCACGGACATGAAGATCATATCGGCGCTATCCCGTATCTTTTAAAACGCTTTGACATCCCGATCTACGCCTCGCCCCTGGCCATCGGCCTGATTAAAGGAAAGCTCAAGGAGCACGGCTTGCTTGCATCGGCAAAGCTTTTTGTCGTGAGTCCGCGCCAAACGGTTCAGATGGGATGTATGGAGGTCGAGTTTATCCATGTAAATCATTCGATACCGGATGCGATGGGGATTGTCGTGCATTCACCGGCGGGCGTCATCGTCCAGACGGGCGACTTCAAGATTGACTATACGCCGATTGAGGGCGGCATGATGGATCTCGCGCGTTTGGCGGAGCTTGGCGAAAAGGGTGTGCTGTGTCTGCTTTCCGACTCCACTAATGCGGAGCGGCCGGGCGCGACACCGTCCGAGCGGAAAGTCGGCCGGTCTTTTGAGGGACTGTTTAACAGCGCGGAAGGACGCCGCATCATCATCGCCTCCTTCTCCTCGAATATTCATCGTATTCAGCAGATCATCTCCGTGGCGGAGCGCTATGGCCGCAAGGTTGCCGTTTCCGGCAGAAGTATGGAAAACGTAGTGGCTGTCGCGGTTGAGCTTGGCTATTTAAACGTGCCGGAGGGTTTGTTGATTGACATTGACCAGCTTTCTCGCTATCCGGAGGAGCAGCTGGTTGTCATCACAACCGGCAGTCAGGGCGAGCCGATGTCGGCGCTTTCCCGCATGGCCAGCGGCGATCACCGTAAGGTAAACGTAACGTCGCGCGATTTTATCATTATTTCCGCAACGCCGATACCGGGCAATGAAAAGCATGTAACGCGCGTGGTAAACGACCTGCTGCGGCTGGGCGCGGAAGTTGTGTATGAAAAAATGTACGAGGTGCATGTTTCCGGTCATGCGTGTCAGGATGAGCTGGCTCTGGTCATGGCGATTACGAAGCCGAAATTTTTCATGCCGGTGCATGGGGAATACAAGCATTTGTGTGCGCACGCAAGGCTTGCGGAAACAATGGGAATTCCGCGGGATCATATTTATATCGGAGACATTGGACAGGTGCTTGAGCTGACGGAGGACGAGATGAAAACCGGAGCCGCAGTTCCGGCCGGCCGCGTTCTGGTCGACGGACTGGGCGTGGGCGATGTTGGCACCATCGTCCTGCGCGACCGCCAGCATCTGGCGCAGGACGGACTGATCGTCGTGGTCATGACCATCGAAAAGGTGACGGGAAGCCTGCTTTCCGGACCGGAGATCATTTCGCGCGGCTTTGTCTACGTCAGGGAGTCCGAGGGGCTTATCACCGACGCCAGACAGGTTGTGCGCGGCGTAATCGACCAGTGCTATGCCGCTGAGGTGCGCGACTGGGGCGGCATCAAAACCAGTGTAAAAGACGCGCTGTCCAATTATATCTATAAAAAGACGAAGCGCAGCCCGATGATCCTGCCGATCATCATGGAGGTCTGACTTTTTAAAAAGGGAGGGACGCCGCAATGAAGCCGAAACGTTTCTGGCTGATCCGGCCGCTGAATATTTTATTGATCGTCGTCAGCCTGACGATGTGCGGCGCGCTTTTCTTTGCGGATAAAATTCTGTTTTTCATCTTTACGCCGATTGTGCTGGTGCTGGATGTGCTGGCCGCCGTGCGGATCTGGCGGATTCAGCAGGATCTGCACAGGGTTATCACGTCCATGGGGAAATCGGTCTCTGACCGGCATGAATCGGGGCTTATCAATTTTCCGATTCCGACGTTGATTGTGAGCGAGCAGGGCGAGGTTGTCTGGTATAACGAGACGTTTCGCACCGCTGTTCTGGGAGATGAAAAGGATATTTTCGGCTATTCCCTGCGTTCGTTGATTGAGGAGGAGCTCTCCGAGCTTTTGGAGTGCAGCCCCCGCCGTGTAAAATGCAGGAAGGGTTATTATGAGGTCTATGCCCTGAAAACGGAGGGGGAGCAGCCGTTTTGTCTGCTTTATTTCGTGGATGTGACAAAGCTTGAAATCATCCGGCAGGAGGCAAAGCGGAAGCGGCCGGTCGTTATGGCCATGCTGATTGACAATTATGACGAAACAATAGGCAAGGAGGCCGACGCCAACCGGCTGAAGCTTTTAAATGATGTGCGCAATGCAATTCAGACGTTTGCCGACAGCACAACGGGTTTTATCCGCCGAATGGATCACGACCGCTATCTGATGGTGGTGGAGGAACAGGATCTCGATAAAATGTTCCGAAATCGGTTTGAGATATTGGATAAGGTTCGCGCTGTGGAGACAGAAAACCGAACGCCGGTTACACTCTCCATTGGCGTAGCGCCCGTTATCGATACGCTTCACCGCGCGGAGAGCGAGGCCAGACAGGCGCTTGAGATGGCGCTTGGGCGCGGCGGCGATCAGGTTGCCGTGAAAACCGGAACCGGCTATGAGTTTTTCGGTGGGTTTTCAAAGGGTGTGGAAAAGCAGACCAAGGTTAAAACCCGCATCGTGGCTTCCGCACTGGCGGAGCTCATTAAGGGCAGCGATAACGTGCTTGTGATGGGGCATCGCTTTGCGGATCTTGATTCGCTTGGTTCGGCAATTGGCCTCGCAAAGGCATGCCGCTGTCTTGGCAAGGAGTCGTATATCGTATTGGACTCCAGACGAAATCTTGCGGATGTGCTTGTGCGCAGGCTGGTCGAAAACAAAGAGCAGAATATGATCTGTTTGCCTGAAACAGCGGTTGATCTGGTTATGGATAAAACGCTTCTTATTATTACCGACACGCATACGGTCGATTTGATCGAAAGTCCGGAAATATACAAACGCTGCAAGCAGGTTGTGGTGATTGACCATCACCGCAAAATGGTCAATCACATCGATAACGCGGTGATTTTTTATCATGAGCCATTTGCCTCTTCAGCGTCTGAGATGGTGACGGAGCTTGTGCAGTATTTGGGCGATTCCTGCCGCTTAAACCGTATGGAGGCGGAGGCGCTTTTGTCCGGCATCATGCTGGATACCAAAAACTTTGTTATGAAAACCGGTGTGCGCACGTTCGAAGCTGCCGCGTATCTGCGTCGGCTGGGCGCGGATACGATTTCGGTTCGAGAGCTTTTTTCTTCTACGATCGAGTCATATCGCCGCCGGTCGCAGATTGTCGCCGGTGCGGAGCTGCTGCATGGCTGCGCGATTTCGGTGTGCGATACAGCGGGCGACGATATGCGCGTAGTCGCGCCGCAGGCTGCGGATGAGCTTTTGAGTATCAGCGGGGTTAAGGCTTCGTTTGTGCTGTATGCAACAGGCGGAACGGTGAATATTTCGGCGCGCTCTATGGGGGCGTTTAACGTGCAGGTCATAATGGAAAAAATGGGCGGCGGCGGCCATCACACCATGGCGGGCGCCCAGATTAAAGACAGCGACTGCCATCAGGTGCGCACGCGCCTTGCGGCGATTATTGAAGAATATTGTGCAGAAAAGGAACGAAAGGAAGGATAGTAATGCAGGTTATTTTAAAACAGGACGTCAAGGGAACGGGCAAAGCGGGCGAGCTTGTCAAGGTTTCCGACGGATATGCGAAGAACTTTCTCTTTAAAAAGGGGCTTGCCGTGGAGGCGAGCGCCGCAGCGATGAATGAGAAAAAGACAAAAGATGAGGCGGCGGCGCACCATGCGCAGGTGGCGCTTGACGCGGCAAAGGCGGATTGTGCAAAGATCGACGGAAAAACCGTTATCATTTTCGCAAAAGCAGGAACCGGCGGCCGTCTGTTCGGCGCGGTAACGGCCAAAGAGGTGGCCGACGAAATGAACCGTCAGTTCGGAACAGATCTTACCAAAAAGAAAATTGTGATGAAAAGCGATATTAAGACTTTCGGCGAATACAGCTTTGAGGTTAAGCTGCACCCAGGCGTGTCGGCCAAACTCGGCCTCAGTGTAAAAGAGGCGGAATAAGCTTCCAGGCGGTTTAAGGCTATGCCTGTATGCGCAAGACGCATACATGGGATAGCCTTGCTGTGTTTTATTGTGAACGTACAGGGAGGAGTAGTCATGGCCGAAAACGAGCAGGTTCTATTTGAAACGCTGCAAAACATGCCCTACAGTCTGGAGGCGGAGCAGTCGGTGCTCGGCGCGCTTTTGCTGGAACCGGATCAGATCGGCGCCGTTTTGGAGCAGCTTCCGCGTCCGGAGATGTTTTATCGAAAACAGCATCGGGAGCTGTTCGGCGTGCTGTGCGGCATGTTCAGCCTGAACAAAACCATTGATTTTGTCACGGTTCTGGATGAAGCGGTGCGGGCGGCGGTATTTGACAGTGCGGAAAACGCAAAACTCTATCTGGTTCAGCTTATGGAGCTTGTGCCGACAACGGCAAATCTGATGGACTATTGCCGTATCGTGCGGGAAAAATATTATCTGCGCGCGCTGATTACGGCATGCGGCGATATTATCGAGCGCTCCCGCAGCGGCGAGACCGAGGCCGAACAGGTGCTCGAATATGCGGAGCAGCGGATTTACGACATCCGGCAGGGAAAGGATCCCGCATCGCTTACGAGGATTGATACTGTTATTTTAGAGGCCTATGACCGCCTGACCAAAATGTCCGGTGAGGACAAGGATAAATATCTGGGACTGCGGAGCGGCTTTTCGCGGCTTGATATGATTTTGGGCGGCTTAAACCGCTCGGATCTTATTTTGCTTGCGGCGCGCCCCGGCATGGGCAAGTCGAGCTTTGCTTTGAATATCGCGTTGAATGTGGCAAGGCGATATCCGGAAAAATCGGTCGTCATGTTTTCGCTCGAAATGTCGAATGAGCAGCTTGTCTCCCGTGCAATGGCATCAGAGGCGCGTATTGATAACAACAAGCTGCGCGTCGGAAATCTGAATGCTGACGAATGGGTGCAGCTCGCATCGTGCGCCGATGTATTGAGCCGGATGAATTTTTATTTCAGTGATGCGGCCGGCGTTACCGTCAACGATATTAAGGCGAAGCTTTTGCGCCTAAAGGACGTCGGCCTTGTCGTTATCGACTATTTGCAGCTGATGTCCTCCGGCCGCAGGACGGAAAACCGCGTGCAGGAAATTTCGCAGATGACGCGGAATCTGAAAATCATGGCAAAAGAGCTCGACGTTCCGGTTATTCTGCTTTCTCAGCTTTCCCGTGCGGCGGAGCAGCGTCAGGGTCATAAGCCGATGCTGTCCGATCTGCGTGACTCCGGTTCTATTGAGCAGGATGCGGATATTGTACTCTTTTTATACCGCGATACTTATTATAAGGATGATGAAAACGGCAAAGAGGAGGAGGCCGATCCGACGGACGCGCAGTGCATTGTAGCGAAAAACCGTCACGGTTCGACCGGTGAGCTGGATATTAGATGGATCGGCGAGTTTACCCGATTTGAGGATGTGGAGATGTTCCGAGATGAACCGAATTGAACGTGCGGTTCGGAACAGCGGTTTTTTTGAACCGGATACCCATGTGGTAGTCGGCTTTTCGGGCGGGGCTGATTCGACTGCGCTTCTGTACTGCCTGTCGGTTCAATGTCAGCTTCCCGTTACAGCCTGCCATGTAAATCACATGCTGCGCGGGGATGAGAGCGATCGTGATGAAGCGGCGGCGCGCAGTTTTTGTCAGATGTACGGCATTCCGCTTGAGGTTAGGCGGATTGATGTTGAAAGAATAGCAAAAGAAGAAAACGCCGGCGTGGAGGAAACGGGACGAAAGGTGCGGTATGCTTTTTTTGAAGAGATACGGCGTCTGCATGGCGCGGCACTGATCGCAACGGCGCATACGATGTCGGATCAGGCGGAGACTGTGCTGTTCCGCCTCACGCGGGGAAGCGGGATGAAGGGGCTTTGCGGCATTCCAGCCAAACGAGGGTATGTGGTGCGTCCGCTGCTTTCCGTCTCGCGGGCGGAGGTTGAGGCGTACTGCGCGGAATATGACCTGCCCTTTATTACAGATTCCTCAAATGCCGACTGCCGCTATGCGAGAAATCAGATTCGGAATGTTGTACTGCCTGCGCTTACAGAGATCGAACCGCAGGCCGAACGGGCTATCGCGCGTGCGTCGTCTATTCTGTCGGAGGAGGAGATCTACCTCCGTGAATGTACGGAGCAGGCCGTTCGGGAGTTCCGGAGAGTGGACGGCTATGATGCCAAAAAGCTCCGGACACTGCCCTTGGCAATCAGGCGGCGCGCCGCGGTATTCATTCTCGAGACGGAAGCGGGCGGCGCAGATTATGCCGCCTGTGAAGCGCTTTTGCATTTGCTCACGCTGCCGTCCGGTTCTATAACGGTACAGGGCGGCGCCGTGCTCTCCGTTCGCAGGGACAGGCTGTATCGAGAGGCTGCAAAAGAAATTCCGCCCTTTTGCACGCCGCTTCTTCTGCGCGGTGAAACGCAGGTCTGCGGAAAAATTCTGCGCGCGGAGATCGTTTCTCGGGATGTGTACGCGGCTTACCAAAAAATTTATAAAAATTTATTATATCTTGCACTGGACTATGATACAATAAGGGGCAAGCTGATCTTGCGGCAAAAGCAGAATGGCGATCGATTCGCCCCTGCTCACCGCGGCGGCACACGCACCCTGAAAAAGCTGTTTGCCGAGGCGGGACTTTCTGCGGCTCAGAAGACCGCAGTGCCGGTGCTTTGGGATGAAGAGCGGATCGTCGGCGTATGGGGCTTTGGAACAGACCGGAAAAATGCGGTTGCGCCGGAGACGAAACGTATTCTTTTCATTTATGAAGACAGAATGGGAGAGGACAGAAAATGAAAGAGGACATTTTAAAGGTATTGCTTTCGGAGGATGACATTGCTGCGAGAGTGGCGGAAATCGGCGCGCAGATCAGCCGTGACTATGCGGGCAAACGTCTTGTCATGGTAAGTGTGCTCAAGGGCTCCGTCGTGTTTATGGCGGATTTGATGCGCGCCGTTACCGTACCGGCTGAAATCGATTTTATGTGCGTTTCAAGCTATGGCAGCGGCGTGAAGACAAGCGGAGTCGTCAAAATCATCAAGGATCTTGACAACGATCTCGCGGGAATGGATCTTTTGCTGGTTGAGGATATTCTGGATTCGGGTATGACGCTTGAATATATCAAAAAGCTGCTGCTCGGCCGCAACCCGAACTCCATAAAGATTTGTACGCTGCTCGATAAGCCGGAGCGGCGGAAAGCGGATGTTGCTGCGGATTATAAGGGCTTTGAGGTTCCGGATGAATTTGTAGTCGGCTATGGCCTTGACTATGCAGAGAAATATCGCAATCTTCCTTATATCGGTGTGCTCAAGCCGTCGGTATACGGTGAATAAATAAGAGAAACAATCCAAGGAGTTGATCTGTTTGCAGGGTAAAAAGAGGACGGCGCTCGTCTATATCGGGGTGCTTGCGGTTTTGATTTTCGGCGTGTATATGATGTCGTCGATGATTCGTCAGACCGGGGATACCTATTCCTATTCGGACGTCGTCTACATGTTCCGCGACGGACTTGTCAAGTCGTATAAGCTCGATCTCGGCAGCGGCGAGATCGAGATGGAAATCGATATGACAAACGACAAGGCCGCTCAGGTAAAGGCCACAGTGGAAAGAGACGGAAAGAAATACGTCGTAACGCAGGTGGCCTATCTCGCGAAGTTTTTGGATGACATTGATCCCTATATCGAGCAGTATAACGTCGATCACGCAGGCAGCGAGATGGAATATAATTATATTCCGGCGAAGGATAATTCGTGGGTGATTCCGGCGATTTCCATCGCGCTGACGATTGGCATGGTTGTGCTTCTGTTTTTCATGATGGCGAAGCAGGGCGGCGGCGGAAAGCTCAACACCTTCAGCAAGGCGAACGCCAAAACACTGCAATCGGGGAAGAAGACGACATTCGCAGAGGTTGCGGGCGCGGACGAAGAAAAAGAAGAGCTTTATGAAATTGTCGAGTTTTTAAAAAGGCCGGAGCGGTTCAACAGTCTGGGGGCGCGCATCCCGAAGGGCGTGCTGCTCGTCGGCCCTCCCGGCACCGGCAAAACGCTGCTTGCGCGCGCGGTTGCGGGCGAGGCCGGCGTTCCGTTTTATTCTATCTCCGGTTCGGACTTTGTTGAAATGTTTGTCGGCGTCGGCGCATCCCGTGTGCGCGACCTGTTTGCAACGGCAAAGAAAAATGCGCCGGCGATCATCTTTATCGATGAGATCGATGCGGTCGGCCGTCAGCGCGGCGCAGGGCTTGGCGGCGGTCATGACGAGCGGGAGCAGACCTTGAACCAGTTGCTTGTTGAAATGGACGGCTTCGGTGAAAACGAGGGCGTTATCATCATTGCGGCGACTAACCGCCGCGACGTTCTCGATCCGGCGCTGCTGCGTCCCGGACGCTTCGACCGTCAGGTTGTCGTCGGTTATCCGGATGTAAAAGGGCGCGAGGCGATTCTTAAGGTTCATGCGCGGAATAAGCCGCTTGGCTTTGATGTGGATTTAAATAAAATTGCACGTACAACGGCGGGCTTTACCGGCGCGGATCTTGAAAATCTCCTGAACGAGGCGGCGCTGCTTGCGGCGAAAAATAAGCGCAAGGCCATCATTGAAGAAGATATTGAGGCAGCCACCATCAAGGTCGTGGCTGGTCCGGAAAAGCGTTCGCATAAAATCGGCGATCATGACAAAAAGATCACCGCATATCACGAGGCGGGCCACGCGGTTGTCACCTATTATTGCGAGACGCAGGATAAAGTGCACGAGGTTTCGATTATTCCGCGCGGCATGGCGGCCGGCTATACGATGCATCTTCCGTCGGAGGATCGGATGCATCTCTCCCGCCGCCATATGAAAGAGGATTTGATCGTTCTGCTGGGCGGCCGCGCGGCGGAAACCGTTGCGCTCGACGACATCTGTACCGGCGCGTCCAATGATATTGAGCGGGCCACCCAAACCGCGCGTGAAATGGTGACGCGGTACGGCTTCAGCGAAAAGCTTGGCCCGATTGTCTACGGCCAGTCTGAAAATGAGGTCTTTTTGGGACGCGATCTTGGACAGCAGCGCGATTACTCCGAGGAAATTGCGCGTGAGATCGACAGCGAAGTGCACGCCCTGATTGAAAGCGCGTTTGAACGTGCAAAAGCGCTTCTTGTCGAGCATCGGGATCAGCTCGACTGTGTTGCGGAATATTTGATTGAAAATGAAAAAATCAACGGCGAGACCTTTGAAAAGCTGATGAAGGGCGAGATAGCCCCTGCTGAGGCAGAGGACTCCGCAGCAGAAGAGAAGGCCGCGGATCAGGTCGATGTCGATGATCTGATCGATCAGATCGGCGAGTGAGCCGCATTTTATTTGAGTAAAACGAATGGAAATAAATCACCCCAATCACATTAGAGAAACGGCCGGCGGAAAGTTTTCGCCGGTTGTTTCTTTTTCATATTGCTGGAAAACGCTCTTTTACGGCGTAGGATCA
>UQQY01000067.1 GCA_900543295.1 uncultured Oscillospiraceae bacterium
TTATTGCTGAGATGTATCTTGGCGGTTTCGGAGCCGGCATACTCCTGCATGCAGAGCGAGGTCGGGTTGCAGGGGTTTGAAAAGATGACGCCGCGCGCGCCGCCGCTTTTCAAATAAGCTGTAAGCCGTGCAGTGTTAAGCGTCAAATCCTCATTTTTGGGAAACGCCGTCGCTTTTACACCGTTTACACCCGCATAAAACTGATACATCGAAAAGTCCGGCACAACCGTAACAAGTTCGTCTCCAGATTCAAAAAATGCGGAAGTAATAAGCGAAATCAGTTCGTCCGAACCATTACCCGCCGTTACATATACTGGATCGACACGATAATATGCGGAAAACGCCCGGATAAGTTCTGCTGCGGCGGGATCCGGATAGCGGTTGAGCGGAACGGACAAGGCCGCCTTCAGCGCCTTTTCATACGCCTGTTCGGGCAGAGTAAAATAAGATTCATTCGCATCAAGGCGAATGTCATACGTTCCGCTGATCGGCTCATACGGAACAAGATCACGGATTTTCTGATTCAGCTGATACGCCATATTACGCTTTCCTTTCTATCAGACAAAATAACGTTAAAAACGGACACGGATGGAATTTGCGTGCGCTGTCAGCCGCTCCTTTTCCGCAAGCAGAATAATATCATCCTTTGCACCGCGAAGCGCCTGCTCCGTATAGCAGATATAGCTTGACTTTTTGATAAAGGCATCCACGCCAAGCGGCGAGAAGAAACGGGCCGTCCCACTTGTGGGCAGGACATGGTTCGGGCCGGCATAGTAGTCGCCCAAGGGCTCGGGCGAATACTGTCCCAAAAAGACGCTGCCCGCGTTATCAAGCTTTCCGATATACTGCATCGGATCTTTCATCATAACCTCAAGATGCTCAGGCGCCAAATCGTTTGCCATATCAACCGCCTGTTCGACCGTATCACAAATGAAAATTGCCCCGTAATTTGCAAGCGATTCTTCAATAATCTCTTTTCTTGAAAGCGTTTGTACCTGCTCAGCCAGTTCTTTTATAGTTTCCCGCGCAACCTGCTCGGAGGTTGTGACCAGAATCGCAGAGGCAAGCCGGTCGTGCTCAGCCTGACTCATCAGATCCGCAGCAAGATAAGACGGGTTTGCCGTTTCGTCCGCCAAAATGAGGATTTCGCTCGGGCCGGCAATCATATCGATATCTACCTCGCCGAACAAAAGCTTTTTGGCCGTCGCAACAAAGATGTTGCCAGGTCCCACAATCTTATCGACCTTCGGGACAGACTCCGTACCGTATGCCAGCGCTGCAACCGCCTGTGCGCCGCCCAGAAGAAAAACACGGTCCACGCCGCAGAGCGCCGCTGCAACAAGAATATCCGGATTCGCTTTTCCGTTTTTAAGCGGCGGCGTTACCATGACAATCTCTTCGACACCTGCGATTTTCGCCGGAATCGCATTCATCAGCACAGAGGACGGGTACGCCGCCGTGCCACCCGGAACATACAGCCCGACTCGCTTTAGGCCCCGAATCCGCTGTCCCATAATCACGCCGTTTTCCCTGGCGTCGATAAAGCTCTGCTGTTTCTGGTGGGTATGAAAATCCGTAATATTCGCCACCGCGTTCAACAGCGCATCCACATAAGCGGGATCCACCTCCGTCAGCGCATCGTTGATCTTCTCGCGGTCTACCTCAAAACAGTCCGGAGCCTGTCCGTCAAAACGAACCGTATACTCTCTGACCGCCTCGTCCCCGCGATCACGCACATTGCGGACGATCTCCGTTACAGAAGCCGTCACCTCGTCGTTGACGGAGGACGCGCGTGCCCGCAGCTTTTTCAAAAATGCGGTTTCATCCGTCCCGTTTACCTGAATCATTGGAATCATATCAAAACTCCTCCCTTTTTACTGCAAAACCCGCTCCAAATCGGCAATCAACTGCTCGATTTCCTGCTTGCAGAGCTTCATGCTCACCGTATTGACAATGACGCGCGCAGACACCTGCGCCACATCCTCGATCACAGCGAGGCCGTTTTCCTTTAACGTTGTACCGGTTTCTACAATATCGACGATGGCATCGGAAAGGCCGAGAAGCGGCGCAAGCTCCACGCTGCCCTCAATCTTAACAATCCGCACGTCCATGCCCTTTTTCTCAAAAAACTGGCGCGAAACGTTTGGGTATTTGGTCGCTATCGTTTTTTCTGCATATCCGGAGTAGAAATCTGTTCCCTTTTTACATGCAAGCGCAAAGCGGCATTTGCCGATTCCAAGATCCGCAACCTCAAAAAATGATCCGCCGTATTCCATAATGGTGTCTTTTCCCACCACGCCGACATCGCAGACGCCGTTTTCGATATAGGTAATCACATCTGCGGCCTTCGCCAGCACGACTTCAAACCGCGTACCGGGAATTGGAAGAATCAGCCGCCTGCCCTTATTTTCGAGCTCAGAGCAATCAAGTCCCATTTTTCGGAACAGCTCGATCGTACTTTTCTCAAGCCGTCCCTTTGTTAAAGCAATCCGTATCGGGCGCATCAGATTTCCTCCTTCACACAGCACATGGATACGCCGCTTTGCGCGACTTGTGCGATGGTATCGATTCCTTTGGCCTTTGCATACCGTATAGCCTCAGGCAGCGATTCCATTGTTGCAAATTCCGCCGTTTTCCCCTCGCCCACCAGGCGATCGAGTACATGAAGTGCCTCTATTTCACAGTCTGCATCTGAGAAGACAAGCACCTGCGGGGCTTTGCGCTCTGCGCTTTCATTCCGCAAAAGAGCCCGCGCCACAGCATCCACATTAACCGCAAAACCTACAGCAGGCGTTTCTTCGCCGTATTGTCCAACCAAACGGTCGTAGCGTCCGCCAGAGAGCACCTCTTCACCGTGCCCCTCAATATATCCTTTGAATACAATACCGGTATAATAATCCGTACGGTTGACAATTCCAAGGTCAACCGTCACGCAATCCCCAAGTTCCAACTCGTCAAGCTTTGAATAAAGCGAACGAAGATAGGAAAGCGGCTGCTCCGCATCGGTCCCTTCCAGAAGCGCTTCCGCCTCAGGAAACACGCCGTCCCCGCCGAACAGACGCGGAAGCTGTTTCAGTACGCCCGCTTCATGCCTGCTGCCAAACGTATCCAGCAAATCGTTCAGCGCAGGGTAATTCTTCGCCTCAATATAAAGGCGCAACTGCTCGCGTACCGCATCGTCCAGACCGAGCGCATCAATCAAGGCGTTGAATATTCCAATATGGCCGATCTCGATACGGAAATTCCGCTGACGGCAGCGATGCAGCGCCTGTACGGAAAGCGACGTCATCTCAAGATCTGCGCGCAGACCGGCTGCACCAATCAGTTCAACGCCCGCCTGCTTTACCTCGTCGCTTCCTGTCAGCGTGCGGTTTTGCGAATAGACCGTCTGATTATACGAAAGCCGCAGCGGAAGCTGTTCTGCGCGCAGCCTCGTCGCGCAAAGTCTTGCAATCGGCATAGTAGAATCCGGTCTCAGCACCATCAGCCTTCCCTTATGGTCGCTCAGCTTATACATATATTCAACTGGTATGCTATGTCCTTTGACAGAAAAAACATCTAAAAATTCAAGCCCGGGCGTAATAACCTCGCTGAAGCCGCGCGCTTTAAACAGCGTATGCAGAAGCGTTTCGACCTCTTCCCGGACAGCGGCTTCTTCAAAAAGAAAATCCTTTGTTCCCTCCGGAGTGATTAGTTGATTTTTGAGCATTTTATTCTCCTTTTGCTTTATCACAGTAACGTGATACTATAGTATCACAATAAAACAAATAAGTCAATCAGAAGAGCGTCATCTGGCTTGTTTTCGGCAAAGCGCCCAAAGCGCCCGCCTCTTCGAGCATTTCAATCACTGATTTTGACACACCGGAGCGGGTTTGCACCTCGTCCACTGAGATATACGATCCCTGCTCGCTGGCTGCCTGCAAAGCGCGCGCCGCCGCCTCTCCAACGCCCTTCAGCGCAGTAAACGGCAAGCGAATTTGTCCATCCTCAATCTGATATTTCGTCGCATGGGAGCGGTAAAGATCGATCGGCAAAAACTCGTAACCCCGGCAGAGCATCTCGTTGATAATCTGGAGCGTTACATACGTATCTTCCTCCTTTACCGTGCGGTCGTTGCCCTTTGCACGCAGCGCATCGAGCTTCATCTGCACGACAGATTTGCCGCGCACAGCGCTCTCTGCGTCAAAATCGCCGCCGCGCACTGTAAAAAACGCAGCATAGTACGGGAGCGGATGATACACCTTAAACCAGCCGAGCTTGCACGCCGCAATAACATACGCGGCAGCGTGCGCTTTCGGGAACATATACTTTATTTTCATACAGCTATCAACATACCACTGCGGCACATCATGCTCTCTCATGGCGGCAAAATGCTCCTCTGTCAAAAGCTTCGGTGCCTTGCCCTTACGGGTAATCTCCATAATTTTAAACGCCATTTTTGGCTCAAGCCCTTTATGGAGCAGATATGTCATGATGCTGTCGCGCGTACCAATCACCTCGGAGATAGTACACGTTTTATTTTTAATCAGATCCTGTGCATTGCCGAGCCATACGTCCGTACCGTGAGAAAGGCCTGAGATCTGCAAAAGATCTGAAAATTTTTTCGGCTGCGCGTCGATCAGCATCTGCCTTACGAAGTTCGTTCCCATCTCCGGCAGAGAGAGCGTTCCCGTCTCACTGTGGATTTCTTCTGGGGTGACGCCGAGAGCCTCGGTAGAGGTAAACAGGCTGATAACCTTTTCGTCCATAGGCGGAACATCGGCGATCATAATGCCCGTCATATCCTCTAAATGCTTGTACAGCGTCGGAACATCGTGCCCAAGCTCGTCGAGCTTTAAAATGGTATCATGCAGCGAATGAAAGTCGAAATGCGTCGTAATGACACCTGATTCCTTAGAATCCGCCGGATGCTGTACAGGCGTAAAATCGTACACCTCATATTTGGAGGGCACAACGACCATACCGCCCGGATGCTGGCCTGTTGTGCGCTTAACGCCGGCACAGCCCAAAGCGAGACGGTTTTCCTCCGCTTTGTTTACAGTACGTCCTTTTTCCTCCAGATATTTCATTGCAAAGCCGTAAGCCGTTTTATCTGCAACCGTAGAAATCGTACCCGCTTTGAATACATGATCCTTGCCGAACAGCTCTTCCGTATAACGATGAGCGCTCGACTGATATTCGCCGGAGAAGTTCAAATCAATATCCGGCGCCTTATCGCCGTCAAAACCCAAAAACGTTTCAAACGGAATATCATGTCCGTCACGGTTCATCTGGGCGCCGCACTCGGGGCAGTCCTTGGGAGGCAGATCAAAGCCTGAACCCACCGATCCGTCCGTGATAAACTCGCTGTGCTTGCACCTTGGGCAGACATAGTGAGGCGGAAGCGGATTGACCTCGGATATTCCCGCCATGATCGCCACAAACGACGATCCGACCGATCCACGCGAACCGACATGATAGCCATGCTCCTCAGAATTTGCAACCAGCTTTTGCGCGATCATGTACAAAACCGCGAAACCGTGCTTGATGATGGAGTCAAGCTCGCGGTCTAAGCGTTTTTCCACGATTTCCGGCGCAGGATCGCCGTATATTTCATGCGCCTTCTCCCACGTAATCCGCCGGATGTCCTCTTCTGAGCCGGGAATTTCCGGCGTAAACGTACCGCGCGGAATGGGCCGCACCTCCGGATCGATCAGATCGGCAATCTTATTCGGGTTGGTAATCACCAGCTCTTTGGCCTTTTCCTCACCAAAATAGGCAAATTCCCTAAGCATTTCATCTGTAGTACGAAAGAAAAGCGGCGGCTGCTCAGAGGCATCCGTAAACTTCATGCCAAACAGCAGGATTTCGCGGAAGATACTGTCTTTCTCCTCCATGAAGTGTACGTCGCATGTGGCAACAACCGGAATGCCGAGCCGATCGCCAAGGTTCACGATCGTGCGGTTATACTCTCTGAGCTGCTCCTCGCTTTCGACCATGCCCTTTCTCAGCATAAACATATTATTGGCAATCGGCTGAATTTCGAGATAGTCATAGAATTTTGCAATTTCACACAGCTCGCTCCACGGCTTTCCGGCCGTAATGGCACGATAAAGCTCCCCTGCTTCACAGGCGCTTCCAATCAGCAGACCTTCGCGGTGTTTTGAAAGTACGCTTTTCGGAATACGGGGACGTTTAAAATAGTAGTCGAGATGCGCATAGGAGACAAGCTTGTAGAGATTTTTGAGACCTGCTGCATTTTTGACCAGAATAATCTGGTGGAACGTCTCGGCCTTTTTAACGTCGACACCAGCGCAGGCGGTGTTAATCTGCTGTGCCGTATGAACGTCCTTTTCCGCTTTCAGCTTTTCGCAGAGCTTTAAGAAGATCGCCGCCAGCATATTGGCGTCGTCTGACGCGCGATGATGGTTAAAATCGCCGAGCTTTAAATGCTCCGCAACAATATTCAGCTTGTGTTTTTTAAGCTCCGGCAGAAGGTTCCGGCAGAGCGGAACAGTGTCGAGAGAGGTAAAATCCCGCTTAATACCGGCGCGCTGTGCAGCCGCGCGGATAAACGCCATATCAAACGGCGCATTGTGCGCAATCAGAATGTGATCGCCGCAAAAGTCGAGAAAGCTTTGAAGCGCCTCTGCTTCAGACGGCGCGTCTGCAACCATCTCATTGGTAATACCGGTAAGTTCGGTAATTTTGGGGGGAATCGCTTTTCCCGGATTTACAAAGGTGTTGAACGTTTCGACCACTTCTCCGCCGCGGATACGAACTGCGCCGATTTCCGTCATGCGCTCCGCTGCGGCGCTTAAACCCGTAGTCTCCGTATCGAATACGATGAATTCGCCGTCTAAAGGCTCGTCCAGTTCACCATTTACAATCTCTACCGAATCGTTTACAAAGTATGCCTCCACCCCATAGATGACTTTGAACTCGCCGCCGTCCTTGCGGATTGCATCGACTGCGTTCATCGCATCGGGAAATGCCTGTACCACGCCGTGATCGGTAATGGCAACGGCTTTGTGTCCCCACCGGTAGGCAGTGTTAATAACCTGATCGACCTTGGTTGTCGCATCCATTGCCGACATAATCGTATGCAGATGCAGCTCTACACGTTTTTCCTCGGCCGTATCCATGCGCGGCTCTTTCTTCATTGTCATGATGTCAAACGGCCGAATGGTAACCTCGTGCTCATATTTGTCATAGGACGCATCGCCGCGCACCAGCAGCGCCACACCCTTTTTGATTGCGCCGTATTTTTCTTCCTCTTTTTTGTCCGCGAAGATTTTTAAAATATTGGAGCCGGTATAGTCCGTAATACTTACCGACATGATGATCTTTGTCTCGTCGCGGTTATAGCGCGAATCTATATCGAACACCTCACCGCAGACAATCACTCGTCCGCTCTCTGCGCTGACGCCGGAAAGCGGCATTGGCTGTTCGGCGATCTTTCTGCCCACCAAAATCTCCGCATTGCTGCATGGAAACGGAAGAGAAGAAAAATCAAGCTTGATCCGCTTTTCTCTTGGTTTGGTGCTAGACGCACGGCTTTCTTCATAATGCGGAGGCGGCGTCATCGGCGCCTCGGGAGGAGCCTCACTTGGAAGCGGCGCCATTTCGTAAAACGGCACATCATTTTCCTTTGGATAGTATGTATCCCGGTCAATCTCCGTCACACCGTCAAACTGCACCGCAGGACGGAAGGAAAATTCCTGCTCGATCAGTGCGGCGGCATGCTCCCGCACGCTGCATCGCTCTAGAAGTTCCAGTCCGCCGTGCTTTAAATGAATGGTCAGCGTCTTGTTTTCATATGTACCTTCAGCGCCCTCGAAATAGCCGTTCACGACCGAAACGCTCCGTTTCAGCTCCAGGGCAAGCTGAGGCAAATAATCAGGAGTAAAACGATCCGGCGTGTATTTTACGACAATCCTGCATTTGGAAAGCGACAGCGCCTGCGCGATCGCCTGTTCTGCCTCAAACAAAAGTTTTTTGTCAAGAAGCTCCTCCGGATGAACGGTGACGGTCATTTCACGTTTTTCCCGCTCCACCTCAAGCTGCAAAAGCGCCGCCTCACTCAAAACCTGAGCGGGCGGTTCTGCAAAGCATATGCCGAATAAATCCAAAAACTGCTTTTCCACTGTTTGTTTATCCTTATCCTTTTATATCTATATGAAAAGAGTTATGCGCTCTCTAAAACGGCATGGCATTGATTTCCGCAAGCAGGGTTTTAACCACTTCGTTCTCCGGAACTTTCCGAAGGATCTCTCCCTTACGGAACAAAATAGCACATCCATCGCCGCCCGCAATGCCGATATCAGCCTCTCTCGCCTCACCCGGGCCATTTACTGCACAGCCCATGACGGCGACCTTTACAGGCTTGCGGCAATCTGCAAGCGCCGCTTCCACCTCGTTCGCAAGCGCAATCAAATTGATACGCGTCCTGCCGCAGGTCGGACAGGAAATAATCTCCGCACCTGTTTTGCGAATATCTGCGGCCTTTAGAATATCATATCCAGCCTTAACCTCTTCGACCGGATCTGCCGTCAGCGAAACACGGATCGTATCGCCGATGCCGTCTACCAAAAGACTGCCAATGCCGATGGCATTTTTGATAACGCCCATACGGGCAGTGCCCGCTTCTGTCACGCCCAGATGCAGCGGATATTCGCATTTTTCAGCAAGTAGGCGATAAGCTGCAATCATGGTCTGCACATTCGAGGATTTAATGGAGATCACAATATCGTCAAAATCAAACCGTTCGAGCAAGGAGACGTGATAGAGCGCGCTTTCCACAAGTGCCTCGGGTACTGGCGCACCGTATTTCGCAAGGATATGCTTCTCAAGCGAACCGGCATTGACGCCGATTCGAATCGGTATGCCATGGCTCCGGCAAGCGTCCGCCACCGCCTTTA
The DNA here is from genome assembly GCA_900543295.1 of uncultured Oscillospiraceae bacterium. Lineage (GTDB taxonomy): Bacteria > Bacillota > Clostridia > Oscillospirales > Ruminococcaceae > Paludihabitans. The sequence continues at coordinate 8,901 of UQQY01000067.1, forward strand.
CGCGGTCATCTGAGCCAATGTTGCCGGGGTTGATACGGATTTTATCGATACCTGCCTCGACCGCCATAAGAGCCAAACGATAATCAAAATGAATATCTGCAACCAGAGGGACGGACACCTGCTCCTTAATGGCGGGAATCAGCGCTACGGCCTCTTCGTTTGGAATAGCAGCGCGAATAATTTCGCAGCCCGCTTTCTCGAGCGCCATTGCCTGCCTTACACTTCCCGCAATATCCGTAGACGGCACCGAGAGCATAGACTGCACGCGCACCATGCCGTCGCCAAATGTGATACCGCCCATTTTTACCTGTTTTACTTTCCGCATAGTCTACTCCTTTTAGAACAGTCCCAGCACATCTTTAAAGGTGACAACAATCATCAAGGCAAACAGCAGGAGCAGCCCCGCCGTATTCACCCAGTTTTCAATCTTTGGACTGACCGGCTTACGTCGGATGGCCTCAATAATCAAAAAGACAATTCTGCCGCCATCCAACGCTGGGAACGGCAGAAGGTTGAAGATACCGATACTGATCGAAATAAACGCCGCAATGTTGACAAGGCTGCGCCATCCGATCGCCGCTGCCTGACCGACAACCTCACCTACGCCCACGGGACCGGAAAGCTCGGAGATCCCGATATGCCCGGTAATCAGATCCCCTATGGAGACCCATGTGTTTCGCACAAGCGAAACGGTGCTTCCCCACGTCTGGCTGACTGCGCCAAAAAAGCTGGCGTCTTCGGCGAGCACCTTGAAATCAAGATCCAAAGATTTGTCATTTCCTTCGCCGGAGACTTTAAACTGCACCGCGTCAAGTTTTACTGTCTGTCCGCTGCGCACAACTTCCATGGAAACCACGCCGTCGTCATCGCGCAGCAGCTCAAAAACAATATCATTTGCTGTAAAAATCGTCGTATGGTTGACCTTTTTGATGGTGTCGCCCACCATCAGACCACTCTGTGCGGAAAGTGCGTCCTCAGAATTAAAGACGGCTACAGTCGATGAGCTGTAGTATGGCTCGCCGATCAGCGTCACCAGCATCAGAATAAAGCCCAAGATGATGTTCATTGCAGCGCCTGCCGCACAGATCAAAATCCGCTTCGGTACGCTTTTGCTGCGAAAGGAGTTCGCATCGTCAGAATCCTCTGTTTCGCCCTCCATCGCACAGTATCCGCCGATCGGCAAAACGCGCAGGGAATACAGCGTTTTTTTACCCTGCTTTTTGAGGATTGCCGGTCCCATGCCGAGAGAAAACTCATTAACTTTCACGCCAGTCATCCGTGCGGTGATAAAATGTCCGAACTCATGGATAAAAATGATAACGCCGAAAATTAAAATAGTAAGCAGAATGGTAATAACAACGTTCAAATGGATATCCTCCTTTTATCAGACCGAAGCGCAGACAAAGTCGCGCGCCATCCGGTCAGCCGCAAGAATGTCGGAAATACCGAAATCCTCTTTATCATATTGCAGTTTAAGCGAATCCATAACCAGCCGCCCAATATCGAGAAAACGAATTTTTCCCTTCAAGAAGAAAGCGACAGCCTGCTCGTTTGCGCCGTTTACAATCGCCGGATATACGCCGCCGCGGCGCATGGCCTCCTTGCAAGCCGCAAGACAGACAAACGTCTCTTCATCCGGCTTTGCAAAGGTAAGCCGGCCGTAATCGGTCAGGGAAAGCCGTTTTGTATCGCAGGGCACGCGC
>UQQY01000068.1 GCA_900543295.1 uncultured Oscillospiraceae bacterium
CTTCGCTGGCTTTCTCCTTTCGAGTTCCTTGTCCAATATGTTTGACATCCCTACAGTCTTTTAACTGCGAAAGTCGTTCCCGCTCCAGGATTCATATATTTCCTTCAGCAGTATCTCATCGGTGAACACCAGCATTTGCAGTTTTTGCATGGCCAGCAGATTGCGGAAATCGTCGGGCTTTTTGTCCGGTGAAAAGCACATTTCTTTTTGAGAATCAATCAGCTCGCTGAACACGTCGTAAAAGGATTCCAGAAAATTGCGGTGTTCCGCACAAACCGGAATACGAAATCCATTGTATATAAGCGTTTCGGCCGCCTTCTGTTCACACAACAGACAGGTTGTTTCCTCCAATGCTGATCACCTCACTTCAGGGCAAGTGCTCTTATCATATCATATTTTCATATGCTTGTCGAGTTGCGGCGCTTTATGCTTTGTGATAAAATAAAAATATTCGAATATACAGCAGCAGAACGGAGCGTTATATTTATGAAATGGATGATTGCGTCCGACATTCATGGATCGGCGTATTATTGTGAAAAAATGATCGAAGCGTATCGTATTGAGCGGGCGGATCGGCTTTTGCTGTTAGGCGATCTGCTGTATCATGGGCCCCGCAACGACCTTCCGCGGGACTATGCTCCTAAAAAGGTGATCGCCATGCTGAATGAGATGAAAAATGAGCTGATATGCGTCAGGGGAAATTGTGAGGCTGAGGTTGACCAGATGGTGCTTGATTTTTCGGTGCTTTCGGAAAGCTGCCTGCTGTTTTCCGGCGGACGCCTGATTTTTGCAACGCATGGGCATCATTATAATACTTCGGCATTGCCTCCGCACAAAACGGGAGATGTGCTGCTGCATGGGCATACGCATATACCAGCCTGTGAGGAAGCGGACGATATGCTGTATCTGAATCCCGGCTCGGTTTCCATTCCCAAAGAGAACAGCCCGCATGGCTATATGACGCTGGAGGACGGTCTGGTTTGCTGGAAGGATTTATTAACGGGTGTCTGTTGGCGGGAATACCGGCTGTGATTGGGAGAAAACTGCGGAATGAACGAGTTGTATGATAAGTGCGTCCGGCAATGGGATCGAATTTTTGAAGAGGCCGGATGCTGCGTGCCCGCTTCGCCGGACACCGGTATACCGGCTTTAAATGAAGCGCTTGATTGGTTATGCGAAAAAACTTCATCTGTCCTTGATTTTGGCTGCGGAAACGGTATCCTGCTGTTTTTATGCGCGCTGCGCGGAACGAAACGCCACGTTGGAATCGATCTTTCTGCGGCGGGCATTCATGCGGCAAAGCGATCGTCTGAACAGGCGGCGACCGGGCAGTATTCCTTTCTTCGCGGCGGAATTGAGCGGTTTCACGAAATTGCGGCTGCATCCTTTGATGCGATCATCCTTTCTAATATTCTGGATAACCTCACGCCGGAAGATTCGAAGAAGCTGATCGGCGAGTCCTTCCGCGTACTGAAGCCGGGCGGCCGGGTTTTGGTTAAGCTTAATCCGTATCTGAGCAAAGAAGAGATCGACCGTTTTCATATCCGGATTGTTTCAGGCGATTTTCTGGATGATGGGCTTTATCTTTTGAATTATTCGACAGAGAAATGGCGGATACAATTGTCGTCTCTTTTTGCGATAGAGCGGGAAATGACGGCTTTTTTTGCTCAGGCGGATCAGACAAATCGTATATTCCTGCTGAAAAAATCATCGGCATGAAGCGAAACCACTTACTGTAGTAAGTGGTTTTTATACACGGAATAAAATGATGTTTGAAAGAAAGCAGTACATACGGCTGAGAAGGGTTCAGCATTCCGCTTTTCTTATGTGATGATGCCGTCCGGTATATTGACAAAAATATCGTATTGTAGTAAGATAGACAAAGCAAACGATTGTTCTTTCTTGGCGTTCGCAAGCGATGTTGCAGACAAATGCGCGGCAGCTTTTTTGAAAGGGAGGGATTCTATGGAGGAACAGAAGGCGTTTAAGCTGGTAGCGCCCTACCAGCCGACCGGCGATCAGCCGCAGGCGATTGATGCGCTGGTTAAAGGGCTTGAGCATGGGGACAACGGGCAGGTTTTGCTGGGCGTAACCGGTTCCGGCAAAACTTTTACGATGGCGAACGTTATCCAAAAGATCAACCGGCCGACACTGGTGCTGGCGCATAATAAAATACTGGCGGCACAGCTCTGCTCTGAATTTAAAGAATTTTTTCCGGAGAATGCGGTCGAGTACTTTGTGTCCTACTACGACTATTATCAGCCGGAGGCGTATATCCCGAATACCGATACCTATATTGAAAAGGACAGCGCCATCAACGATGAGATCGATAAGCTTCGTCACTCCGCTACTTCTTCTCTGGCAGAGCGGCGCGACGTCATCATCGTTTCAAGCGTGTCCTGTATTTATTCTCTGGGCAGTCCGATTGATTACCGAACGATGGTGGTATCGCTGCGTCCGGGCATGGCGATGGAACGTGATACGCTTCTGCGCCGACTTGTCGGCATTCAGTATGAGCGAAACGATATTAACTTTATCCGAAACAAAATTCGGGTGCGCGGCGACGTGGTGGAGATTTATCCGGCCTATGCGTTTGAAACGGCGATCCGCGTTGAGTTTTTCGGGGATGAAATTGACCGGATCAGTGAAATAAATCCGCTGACCGGCGAGGTAAAAAGTGTTGTCGAGCATATTGCGATCTATCCCGCTTCTCATTACATTGTACCGCCGGATAAAATGCACGAGGCGCTTCAGGAAATCGAAGAAGAGCTTGAAACGCGCGTGAAGTATTTTAAGGATAATCAAATGTATCTGGAAGCACAGCGAATTGAGCAGCGGACGCGCTATGATATGGAGATGCTACAGGAAATCGGAACATGCAAGGGCATTGAGAACTATTCGCGGATTATGGCGCGCAGAGAGCCGGGCAGCACGCCTTATACGCTTTTGGATCACTTTCCAAAGGATTATCTGCTGATTGTGGACGAGTCGCATGTGACAATTCCTCAGGTGCGTGGGATGTATTTCGGCGACAATGCGCGAAAGAAAACGCTGATCGATTACGGCTTTCGCCTTCCGTCCGCTTACGACAACCGTCCGCTCAACTTTGACGAATTCAAGGAAAAAACGAATCAAATCATTTATGTCAGCGCAACGCCGGGCGACTATGAAAAGGAAAACAGCACCCAGACGGTCGAGCAGGTTATCCGTCCGACCGGACTTGTTGATCCGGAGGTAGTGGTGAAGCCGGTCGAAGGCCAGATCGAGGATCTGCTGTTTGAAATCCGCGCGACCACCGAGAAAAAGGAAAAGGTGCTTGTCACGACACTTACCAAAAAGATGGCGGAGGATTTAACCGCCTATCTGGAAGGAATGGACGTGCGCGTGCGTTATTTGCATCACGACATCGATACCATTGAGCGTATGGAAATTATCCGTGATTTGCGTATGGATCAGTTCGACGTATTAGTCGGCATCAATCTGCTGCGCGAGGGCCTCGATATACCGGAGGTTTCGCTCGTCTGTATTTTGGATGCGGATAAGGAAGGATTTCTCCGTTCAGAGACCTCGCTTATCCAGACCATTGGCCGTGCGGCGCGCAATGCGAACGGCCGCGTTATCATGTATGCGGATTCAGTGACCGGATCGATGGAACGTGCAATTCGTGAGACGGAGCGCCGCCGTGCCATACAGATGGCATACAATGAGGAGCACGGCATTATCCCGCAGACGATAAAGAAGGATGTACGCGACGTCATTGAAATCTCCAAAAAGGGCGAGACGGATGTCCGTATGATTAAGGCGCGCAAAATGAAAAAATCGGAGCGCGAAGCGCTTATTAAGAAATTAACTGCGGAGATGAAAGCGGCTGCGAAGCTTCTGGAGTTTGAACATGCGGCATATCTGCGCGATAAGATTGCAAAGTTGCAGGAGATGTAAAGGAGTTTTATGGGTATTGAAAAAATTGTCATCAAAGGCGCAAGAGAAAACAATCTGAAAAACGTTGATTTGGAGCTGCCGCGCGATAAGCTCATTGTGTTTACCGGCCTGTCCGGTTCAGGCAAATCATCGCTTGCATTCGATACCATTTTTGCAGACGGCCAGCGGCGCTATATGGAGAGTCTTTCCTCCTATGCAAGGCAGTTCCTTGGACAAATGGAAAAGCCGGATGTGGACTTGATTGAGGGACTTTCGCCCGCCATTTCCATCGATCAGAAGACCACCTCCAAAAACCCGCGTTCAACAGTGGGAACTGTGACGGAGATTTACGACTATCTTCGTCTTTTGTACGCCAGAATCGGCATCCCGCACTGTCCTGTCTGCGGCAGGGAAATCAAGCAGCAGACCGTTGACCAGATGGTGGATCGTGTTCTGGCATTGCCGGAGCGTTCGCGCATTCAGGTAATGGCGCCGGTTGTCCGCCGCAGAAAGGGCGAGCACGTCAAGGAATTTGAGGCGGCACGCAAAAGCGGCTATGTCCGCGTTCGCGTAGACGGCAATATGTATGAGCTGACCGAGGAGATCAAGCTTGAAAAAAACAAAAAACACACCATTGAAATCGTGGTGGATCGTCTGATTGTACGGGAGGATATTCGTTCGCGTTTAAGCGATTCGCTTGAAACGGCGATTGGACTGACCGGCGGACTTGCGCTTGTATCCGTAGAGGGCGGGGAGGAGATTTTGTTCTCGCAGAATTATGCCTGTCCGGATCACGGCGTCAGTATCGGCGAGCTGGAGCCTACGATGTTTTCCTTTAACAATCCGGTCGGCGCATGTGAAAAATGCACCGGTTTGGGGACTTTTATGAAAGTCGATCCAGATCTGATCGTGCCGAATAAAAATCTCTCCATTCGCGGCGGGGCGATCAAGGCGAGCGGCTGGTATTTCGGCGGCGATGGCGGCACGATCGCGCAAATGTATTATGATGCGCTGGCGGAGCACTACGGTTTTTCGTTGGACACGCCGTTTGGCGAACTGCCGGAACAGGCGCAGAATATTCTGTTTTACGGCACAAACGGAGAACGGATCAAGATGACCAGACGCAACGAGTATGGGGAAGGAACCTATCAGACAGAGTTTGAAGGAATCGTCAATAATTTAGAGCGCCGTTTCCGCGAAACACAGTCAAGTTTTATACGGGATGAAATCGCGCAGTGTATGAGTACCATGCTGTGTCCGGACTGCCATGGCGAGCGCCTGAAAAAAGAAATACTGGCCGTTACGGTAGGCGGAAAGAACATCAGCGAGTTCTGCAAAATGTCAATATCCGAGGCGATCTCATTTATCGATACGGTTGAGTTAAGTGAGCACGATCAGATGATCGCGTACCAGATTTTTAAAGAACTGACCTCCAGGCTGCTCTTTTTGGAAAGCGTCGGTCTCGATTACCTGACGCTTTCCCGTTCGGCCGGCACGCTTTCGGGCGGAGAGAGTCAGCGCATTCGTCTGGCCACGCAGATCGGGTCTTCTCTGGTTGGGGTGCTCTATATTCTCGACGAGCCGAGCATTGGCCTGCATCAGAAGGACAACGACAAGCTGATTGCCACCTTAAAGCGGCTGCGCGACCTTGGAAATACGCTGATTGTGGTGGAGCATGACGAGGACACCATGCGTGCGGCGGATTATATTGTAGACGTCGGCCCCGGCGCGGGTGTGCACGGCGGCGAAATTGTCTGTGCCGGGACAGCGGAGGAAATTTGCGCCTGTGAGCGCTCTGTTACCGGACAGTATTTGAGCGGTCGAAAGAAAATTGAAATACCGAAAGAACGGCGCAAAGGAAACGGACTGTATTTAGAAGTTGTCGGCGCTGCGGAAAATAACCTGAAAAATATTAACGTAGATATTCCGCTCGGCGTGTTTGCCTGTGTAACGGGCGTATCCGGTTCGGGCAAATCCTCTCTTGTCAACGAAATTATCTATAAGCAGCTTGCCAAGGATTTAAACGGCGCGCGCACCAAGGCTGGCAGGCATAAAGCGATTAAGGGAATAGAGAATATCGATAAGGTTGTCGATATCAGTCAGTCGCCGATCGGACGTACGCCGCGTTCCAATCCGGCAACCTACACCGGAGTGTTTACCGATATTCGGGAGCTGTTTGCAATGACGGCGGACGCAAAGACAAGAGGCTATGGAGCATCCCGCTTTTCTTTCAATGTAAAGGGCGGTCGGTGCGAGGCGTGTCAGGGTGACGGCATTGTGCAGATCGCGATGCACTTTCTCCCAGATATTTTTGTTCCCTGCGATGTCTGCAAAGGGAAAAGGTATAATCGGGAAACTTTAGAGGTAAAATATAAAGGAAAAACCATTGCGGATGTCCTGGATATGACGGTTGAGGAGGCACTTTCCTTTTTCTCCGCCGTTCCAAAGATCAGCCGGCGCATTCAGACGCTTTATGATGTGGGACTTGGATATATCAAGCTCGGACAGTCCGCGACAACGCTTTCGGGCGGTGAAGCGCAGCGCGTAAAGCTTGCGACGGAGCTGTCGCGCCGTTCTACCGGCAAAACACTTTATATCTTGGATGAACCGACAACCGGTCTGCATACAGCGGATGTACATCGTCTGATTGATATGCTGAACCGACTGGTCGATGCTGGAAATTCAGTTCTGGTAATTGAGCACAATCTGGATGTGATTAAAACGGCAGATTATATCATTGATATGGGGCCGGACGGCGGCGATCGCGGCGGTACGATTGTCGTACAGGGAACGCCGGAAAAGGTTGCCGATACCAAGGAGTCTTATACAGGATATTATTTGAAAAAAATTTTGAAATGAGCTTTACAAACTTATACTTATATGGTATAGTTGAAGCATAGCAGCGTAAGCTGATGTTGAAAATATGATGAAGGGAGCAAATAACAATGGCGAAATATGTATGTGCAATCTGCGGCTATGAGTACGATCCGGCTGAAGGATGCCCAGATCAGGGAATTGCCCCGGGAACACCTTGGGAAGAGGTTCCGGAAGATTTTGTCTGCCCGATCTGCGGCGTAGGCAAGGATCAGTTCGAAGAGCAGTAATGCCGGATAAAATCCATCCGCTTTGCCGGGTGGATTTTTTATTGTTCCGCAATGGGAACCAAGCTTCATGCCCATATTTTTTAGGGAAGATTTTTTATCTTGCTGAAAAGCGGAATTTGCGGTAAGATAGATTCGTACCAAGAGATCAAACAATAGGGATAATAAAAAGGAGGGTACTGTTTGCAAGGAGATCTTCATACACATACTGTAGTATCTGACGGAAGCTGTACGCGTGAAGAAGTTTTTGCACGCGCTCGGGCAGAGGGACTTAGCGCGCTGGCTGTAACAGATCACGATGACATCGGCGAGCCGGACGGCGATTGCCTGCTTGGTGAAAAATACGGTATTTTACCGATTTACGGAACAGAGCTTTCCGCCTACGATTACCGGCGGAATCGCCGTGTTCACATCCTCTGCTATTATCCGCAGGATGTCGGCGCGATTCGTACGGTCTGCAAAAAGACCACGCAGAACCGGCAGGAAGCAGGGCTTGAGATGGCCCGCCTTGTTGCAGAACGCTTTCCGATTTCTGTGGAGGAAGTATTGCAAACGGCAGGAAACGCAAAAAGCATATTCAAGCAGCATATTATGCTGACGCTGATGCGCGCTGGATATGCTACAGAGATGTACGGTTCGCTTTGGAAAGAGCTTTTCGATGTGAAGTCGGGTTCGTGTGTGCGCGCCTGCGTTTCGCCGGAGGTTTTTGAAGTTGTGAAGCTCGTGCGGAAGGCGGGAGGAATTGCTGTAATGGCACATCCCTTTACATATAACAGCATCGATGTTTTACATGAGTTGATCGGGCAAAACCTGCTGGACGGCATCGAAGTATGGCAGAGTAAAACGACGCCGGAGCAGGAACGTTTTTTGGAAGAGCTGGCCGATGCGCATGGTCTGATTAAAACAGGCGGATCGGATTTTCATGGCAGCAATGCTTCAAAGGTGAGTCCGGTCGGTAAGGGACGAACGCCTCAGGAATCGCTTTTACGCCTTTTTTCGCTGCGTGACCGGCGCAAAAGCATGGGATGAGTAAGTTTAATCATAGGAGGAAAAATCAGAATGACAACAGTATATCGGACAAAGGGGACGTGTTCCCGTCAAATCGATTTGACGATTGAAGAAGGTATTATTACCGATGTTAAGTTTTATGGCGGCTGTAATGGGAATTTGCAGGGGATTTCTCGTTTGGTTATCGGGCAGCGTGCGGAGGATGTCGCAAAAACGCTGAAGGGCGTTGACTGCGGCGGTAAGGGCACATCATGTCCTGACCAGCTTGCCAAAGCGATTGAAGCGGCGCTTGCACAGTGAACCGTAGTGGTTTTGGCAAGTATCGGATGGAAGAAGCGTATCCTGAAGTAAATACTGTTTTTTCGCATAGTTTTCTCACGTGAACGTTTCTGAACTCTTGTGAAAATCTGCAAAAATTCATTTGTAGCTTTTGAAACCTTGCGTTTTTTGATTGTATTTTTCTTCGCTTTGCAGTATAATGTCCCAGTGAGAAAGAATAAGTGAGTTAAGAAAAGTACAGGAGCTGATACTATTATGTCAAATATTTGGCACGATTTAAGCCCATCCCGGGTCAATCCGGATGATTTTATTGCAGTGATCGAGATTGAAAAGGGTTCAAAAAACAAATATGAGTTGGACAAGGAGACCGGCCATATCATTTTGGATCGCATTCTCTATACCTCTACACATTATCCGGCGAACTACGGCCTGATTCCGCGCACCTATGCCGACGACGGGGATCCGCTGGATGTTTTGGTTCTGTGCAGTGAGAATATTCATCCGCTCAGTCTGGTTCGCTGTTATCCGATTGGTGTAATTAAGATGCTGGATTCTGGAAAGCTTGATGAAAAGATCATCGCGATTCCGTTTGAGGATCCGACCTATAACGAATATCACGATATTTCTGAGCTGCCTTCGCATATTTTCAATGAGATGAGTCACTTTTTTACCGTATATAAAAGTCTTGAAAGCAAAGAAACTGTGGTCAACGATGTGTGCAATGCAGAGGAGGCTAAATCAATTATTGAAAAATGCCGCGATGCCTATATTGAAAAGTTTTGCAGGTAAGCGCTTAATATTGTGATATTCGCGGCGCTCTGCATACAGAATAATTTTATGAAAACCGCGCGAAAGGGAAACTCTTTTTCGCGCGGTTTTCATACGAGCTTTGTCCTGACACATATATTGTGTAGAGGGGGGAAGTCTGTATGTTTATTTTTTCTGTTAAGCCCAAAAGAAAGTATCTGATGTGGGGTGGAATGATACTGCTGCTTATTTTTTTTGCTGTTTGCTTTTTTTCCTGCCGCACAGAACCAAAAACAAAGGCGGCTGTGCAAACGGATGGCAGCGATAATCAAAAGCGCATAGCCTTTTTGGAACAATACGGTTGGAGAGTCGAGGAAGAACCGGCAGAATCAAAAAACGTTGCCATTCCGATGGAATTCGGCGACGTTTATCAGAACTACAATGAAATTCAGTTAAAACAGGGATACGATCTGGAGGCATATCGGGGAAAGTGCGTCAAGCAGTATTCCTATATTGTAACAAACTATCCGGATGTGAGTGACCCTGTGCGGGCGAATTTACTGGTTTATGAAGGAAAGATTATCGGAGGGGACATCTGTTCGCTGAATCTTGATGGATTCATGCATGGTTTTTCCGAGAAAGCGAATACTGGTTCGGATGGATGAGAAACAGGCGGAACAGAGAAAGAACGCCGCCATTGCGCCGGCGTTCTTTTTTTGTTATACTGTACATATATTAAGGCAGAGGGGACAGGCAGATGGAACGGATGCGGCTGGATCGCTTTTTTTCCTCACAGGAAATTTTGAGCCGGAGGGATGTGCGCGGCGCTGTAAAACACGGCAGGATCCTTGTAAATGGGGCGGCGGCCAAAAAGCCGGATATGCAGATCGATGTGCAGAAGGATCAGATCCTTTTGGATGGACAGGCTGTCATTTATGAGCCGTTTGTCTATCTGATGCTCAATAAGCCGCAGGGGGTGGTTTCCGCAACAGACGATAAAATCCATCGAACGGTATTGGATTTGGTTCCGCCGGAGCTTTTTCGCTCCGATCTTTTTCCGGCTGGCCGTCTTGACAAAGATACGACCGGATTTGTTCTGCTGACAAATGACGGTGCGTTTGCGCACCGAATTCTGTCGCCTGGCAGTCATGTTGAAAAGCAGTATGAGGTACTGATTGACGGCCCTCTTACGCCTGAGCAGGAAGAAAAGATTCGAAGCGGCGCAGTTTTGGCAGATGGTTATGAATGCATGCCGTGCCGCCTTACGCTTCTGAAAGCAGGAAAGACGCCGCTTTATGAAATTGTCCTGCGCGAGGGGAAGTATCATCAGATTAAAAAGATGTTCGGAACGGTTGGAAGGGGTGTATTAACGCTCAAAAGAACGCGGATCGGCGGGTTGTTTCTGGACGCAAATTTAGAAGAAGGAGACTGTAAAAAAATAGTGCACAAAGAAATCGATTTAATTTTGTGCAATTCGTAAAATAACGGTTGAAAACACTTTTATTCAAAAAAGTTTGTTGTGCA
>UQQY01000069.1 GCA_900543295.1 uncultured Oscillospiraceae bacterium
CCATACGAATAAAGCGGATAAGAGTTCGGATAAGGGTGCGTGGAGACAAAATCAAGAGGAAGGTTTTTTTCTTCACAGAAAGCAAGAAAGTCCTTGATCCATGGACTTTCCACCGTGTCCGAGCTGGAGGTTGCCGGTCCGCCGACACGCAGGCTTTTCTCCACCTTTTTGATTGCGAGCGCCGTTGATTCGTACAATGTAAAATAATCCTGCTGCGTACCGGACCAGAAGGGGGAGATATTCGCTTCGTTCCATACTTCGAAATACCATTTTTGAACTTCACCGCGTCCGTATCGGCGGATACAGTGCCGGACAAGCTCTGATACAAGCGCCTCCCACTTTTTCAGATCAGCCGGCGGCGTTACATTGCCCTTCCACCAAAAAATGGTCTGCTCTCCGGAGCGCATGGCTGTTGGCGTGAAGCCCAGCTCCAGTATGGGCCGCAGGCCAATACTTAAAAGGAAGTCAAACAGAGAATCGACATACTGCCAATTATACTGTGCGTTTCCCGATTCGTCCTCGCGGTATACCATCATTTCATCGTTGAAAATGCCGTGGAACCGGATATACTCAAATCCAATTTCGCGCTGAACCTGGATTAGCTGTTCCCGCCACGCTGCGTACATTCCTTCGTGGGCTCTGCCTGCGGTGATTAGCCGGTTCCAATGCGGCTGATATATGATTCCTGTTTTAGCTGTAGAGATTTGAATGGTTTTCATATGCATACTCCTTTGACGGCCATATAGAAATGGGTTTCTATATGGCTTAAAATAAAACCCGACAACGGTGGTGCATTGTTCGGGACAATTACTCTGCAAACCGGATTCAGAAGCTATATTTGCGGAAACCGGTTTCTGTGTTGCCTTTAATCATACTACATCTGTGGAAAAAAGTCTATCGGCAAATATTCACAAAGCCAGGATGTCTTCTTTAATCAGACTGCACAAATATGTAAAAGGGCATCGTGTCCGACAGCGCCCTGTTACCGGGATACCGAGATATTCCGGCACGACTTCCGCACAATCAGCGTCGTATCCACCAAAGTATTTTCGGGTATCGCCACATCCTGCTTTTCAATCATAGCAATCAGTTTTTCGGCGGCGAGCATTCCAATCTGCTTCCGGTTTTGCCGAACAGTCGTTAGCGCGCTGTACTGGGCAACCGTAATATCGTCAAAGCTGACAAGGCTTAAATCACGCGGGATTTCAATCCCTCTGCGACGCAGTCCCGCGATCAGTCCCAGCGAAATTTCATCATAAATGCAGAATACGGCTGTCAATTCCGGGTGAGAAGACACCGCGTCTGCGATTTCCTCTCCTGCCTCGTAGCTATAGGAGCGGGCGGGAAAAATCAGCTCAGAGCGTTCCGGAAGTGCATGATTTTTTAAAAATTGCCGGTATCCGTTCAGCCGCTGAATACTGGCTTCATTTTCTCCTGTCACAGTAATGATTCCAATATTCCGATGACCCAATTCATACAGATAGTCAAGCGCACTTTGGGCGCCTGCTGGATTATTGGAGACAACGGTAGGAACGCCTCTGTGAAATCCTTCTACCGACACCTTCGGCATGCTTAATTGCAGTAATTCCTCAAATTGTTCGGTTCGCTCCGGCGGCAGATTTTCCATACCGACCGCAAGCAGAAGACCATCCAGATTACGCGCAATGCAGTGCTCGCGATATGTCACTTCCTTCTTCCCAATCCGGTTGCTTAAAAAAGTGATGTCGTATCCGTGATTCGCACATTCCGATTTGAAAGCATTCAATATTTCGGACAGATGCGGACTTAAAATATCGTTTGGACCGTCCAAGATCAATGTTCCAATCAGGTAGGAGCGCTTTGACAGCAGCGACTGCGCATTGATGCTTGGAATAAAATTGTATTGCTTGACCGCGGCAAGAATGGTTTCCCGTGTACCTTCGTTCACGCCTTTATATCCGTTGATGGCTTTGGAAATGGTAGAGACCGAATATCCGATCTTTTCCGAAAGCTCGTAAATCGTCATAGTGTCGTCATTCCTCCCAGCAGAATACAATTGCTTAAACTATATCATAGCACAATATGTTCAGCGGGACAAGATGTGCCTTATCCCGGCGTTTAGAAAGAAAAGCGTCAGGATAATCTTTCCTGACGCTTTTCAGTTCAAACAATACCGCGCATAAAAAGAACCGAATACCTCTCGCAGGTTTGAATTGAGTCTTGCATCGCAGAAGCGGCGGATATAACAGGGAATTTCGCCGTAATATGCTTCGGCGATTCCGCCTGCGATACAGGCCATGGTATCCGCGTCGCCGCCTAAGGAGACCGCCTTGCGGACAGCGTCCTCATAATCTGTGCTTTGCAGGAAAGCCATAATCGCCGGAGGCACACTGTATGAGGTTCGCGGATCGAAGCGATAGCCGCTGCGAATCCCGTCAAGCTCTGCGTCCAGTTTGTAGGAAAACCGCCGTTCCATCCACTCGCGGATTTCCTGTTTGCTTTTCTTGTGCCGCGCCAGCCATACTGCACCGGAGACCGCCATTGCGCCGCGTATGGCTTCCTGATGGCGATGTGTGTACATACAGCTTGCTTTTGTCTGAAGAATCGTTTGTTCAAGCGTCTGATAGGCGTATCCGATTGGGACGGCGCGCATAGCGGCGCCGTTGCCGTAGCTTTTCTGCACGGCAATCGTGTCCTGGGACGCCCAGGACGCAAACATTTCACCAAAGCCGGCGTCCGGATAGCGGGCGTAATACTGCCGGTAGCACACGGCGTATTCCATGGCGCGGCGTTTAAGCGAAAAAGCGGAGATTTGCCGATCGTTATAGAGAATCGCATCACAGACCGCCGCAGTCATAACCGTATCGTCGGTAAAACGGCTGTCCGGCAGAAGCGGGAAACGATAGTCCTTGGTGCAGCGCACCTCATAGCAGGAACCGATGATGTCCCCATATACCGCGCCCAGCACTGCTTATCGACAGGAGACGGCGAACCTGATACGGTCATACGGCGTGTCGGAAGGAATCGAGCAGTCTGCGCCGAGAATATAGCCCTTGCTTCCGTTCGTCTCGCAGAGGCGGCGAATCTCAGCCTTTACTCGTCATCCGTGCCTTTATATAAAACGCCGTTTACCGTGTTGTCGAGCCCGCCCAGAATGCAGCGGACATTCGGGAAAAAGACGCGGCCCGCGTTAATGTCCATTTTTTCTACATAGACCGCCCAGTTGACGGCGGCGGCCTGGTAGTCTTTCCAGTCTTCCACATTGTTTTGATCTCCCGCCCAGCCGCAGCAGTGCAGAATATTGAAGTTTCCAAGCGTGTTGGCATAGTCGAGCGCCGCTTTGTCGGAGGGTGTGACCAGACGGCGGTAATCTGCAACGGAAAGACGGTTTTTCTCGCCGCCCTGTACACTGTAATAAATACCGTCCACACCTGCGTCAAACAACGCTTTCATAAACATCTGCGTATCCTCTGTGATGACGTCCAGTGCGTGCATGACCGCGTCGGGATTTTCTTTGAGCATCCGCATCACAAGCGCGTCGCCGTAGCCGGAGCGGATTGAAGAAAACGGCGCGAATACCGTATAATAAACGGGAACGTCCTTCCTGACCGCCTTTGCAATTTCTCTTGCGCGCTCGATTTGTCCAGCATAAAACGGATGCGCAGTTCCAAGCGGCTTGAGCTTGTACCAATCCGCGGGGGTTTTGACCTCCATAGAGGCGGCGTAGTCAAAATAGCTGTCGCTCATGATTTTCATCATGTCGCATCCGCATTGCCTGAAATAGTCAATGTGAGCGTCGATGGCGCTCTGACCGGAAGCCTTTTCTCCGGTAAAGTGAAACCAGAATGCCGCCGGAATCCGATCCGGCGTACCGCCGTTCAACGCGGTCATAACACGGTCTCTTTTATTCATATTTTCTCCTTCCTGTCCCTTCTGTACTGTGTACGCTTTCTCTATATAGGTTTACTATACCGCCGGATGAAGGGAAAGTCAATCGCCTTTTTTCCAGCTAAAGCAGTTTCAAAAGTATCCTGCTTGCCGGGGCATATGGCCAAAAGGAAATTCAGCGCAGCCAATAGCGGCTTCCGTCGCGCGTGCGGTTCATGAAGCCGTATTCGATCAGGTAGCGGCGGATGGTAACGTAATCGTCGTAGATTTCAGACAGAACAGCGTTCACCTGCTTTTCGGTATAGTCTGTTTCGGGGCGGAACTGTTCTGCAATTTTGCGCAGGATAACGATCTTCTTCTTTTCTTTTTTGGAGAAAACGCGGAGCTTGAGCGGGTCGAGAGAAGAGAAGACGGAGGAAAGGATTTTTTCGGTTTCCGCCTCTGTGATTTCATAGCGTTCGTCTGTCATTTTTGCGCCTCCATGAATGGGAATCAACTGCTCCTTTTTGGACCGGCGGCTTTCCGAAAGCCCTGTGGAGGCAAGCTCCCAGACCGCTAACAGCATTTTTGCGGATTTCGCCTTTTCGCGGAAAACAAAGCGCTGATGGCGCACCGTTGCGGCGGAGAGCTTCAGCTCCTCTGCAATTTCAGCGTCGGAAAAGCCCTCTGCAAACAGGCGGAGCAGCGTTTTTTGATGGTCGGTTAATGTGAGATAACGGGAGTCCGAGGAAAGAAGCGAAGCGAGCGCGCCGCCGTGCGCGGTTTTTACATGACGCTTTACAGCGGCCTCTGCGGTGTAAAAGCGCCCGCTGTCGGGAAAGACCTCGCCGCATGGAAAGGCGGCGTGGCAGAAAAGGCAGCGATAGGCGTTCTCCTCCGGCAAATAGGAAAAGCCGCAGGCAAGTTCCTGCGCAGAGCAGGATTCGGGATCTATCATTAGATGTCACCCTTTCGTTTACATTAGTAATAAACATAATTATATATTCGTTTATTAAATTTGTCAACTTCTTTTTAATCTCATGCGCTGAAATATATCGGATACGGTTAAAAAAGCGCGCCGCCATTTTGTAACGGCAGCGCGCTTTTCGATCGTTTTATTCTGCACAGACAGCTTCGAGCAAGTCCTTTCGTACCAGCCGGTACAAGGTGACGGATTTTTCATATTCGTCAAAACGCCGGAACAGCTTGGCGGTAATTTCCTCCGCATATGCGGCGTTCTTTTCACGCAGCCGGCGCAAAAGCGCCAGATCTTCAAAACCTATGCGGTGCGCCTCACTCCGTGTAGAGATCAGCGGCTGTTCAAAGCCGGGATAGAAAATACATGCGTCACCGGCGGGGAGGAAGTTCGCATACTTGGGATGGTACTCGAGCACCTGTTCCGAAAACATGGCGGCCTGACGCTCAAAGGGATTGTTTCCGCAGGTATAGTTCGCACCCCAGTGCAGATAGCCCATCACGTCGGGATAGCGCATCATGCCCCATGCAATATAGACCACGCGCAGGCGCTCCATATCAAGCAGGCGGTTTGTATAATTGCCGCCCGGCGTCAGACACGAATAGATATAAATGCGGTCGCCGTCCTTCACGCGCGCATCGAAGAAAGCTTTATTGCGCTCGTATACATCGAGAGACGGACACCAGACGTCAAGATCCCCGATTACGCCCTCGGTCGGCAGAACAGGCTCCAAAATCGGGATACCGGGCATGGCCTCGCGCGTAACGGCGGAAATGGTGTGATATACCGCGCAGAGCGCGTCGTTCGGCTCATCCAGGCAGGACTGCGTCCAGACGCCGCAGAGATCGTGCGCTTTCAAATAGGCGTACAGCTCGCAGAGCGCCTCTTTAAGCTGGCGCCGTCCTTCATCCGAGGACATGGAAGCCCCAGTTAAAGAAAAGACCGCGTCCGTCCCGTAGTCGAATTCGTCAAATGCACGGCGCTTAAAGGCCTGACCGATCTGCTCAGGCGACGTAAAGCTTTCATGGTCGAGCGAATGATAAAATGCATCGTCGTCAACAAGAGAAGCTGCGCGGGAACAGAAGGCGCCGCCCTGAAACAACTCGATACCGGCACGCTTTGCCGCACGGAGCAGGTCAAGGCGCGCGGATTCAAAGCGAACTTCGCCGCCCTCTGTGACAGTAAACAGAAGAGGCCCCGGAATTGCCATAACATTTTGACGGGTATAGCGCGCGGCGCGCAGATAACGATAAAGCATTTCCTCATAGTCGGGAGACCACATCGGCGCGTTGTGCCACCTGGAAATATTGTGATAGTCGAACCAGTTTACAAACTGAGGATCGTCCTTGGAAGCCGGCTTGACAACGGCGGGATAGCGTTCCGTATGCAGGATAAGCGTGCGGGAGGCATCGCCGTGATGCAGCGTGATAGTAAAGGAAAACGTCTCCTTTTTACGGCAGTACTCGATCGGAGTACGGAACACAAAGGCGGCTGTGGTATACTGCGGGCGCGTCAGGTTGAAGATGGGCTTCAACGCCTCGTACACATAAAACGGCGCGCGGCGGATGACGTTTTCGTTATGATCGTCTTTTAAATATTCACTGCGCTGGACGGCACCGGTGTTGACCTCGACCGGGATCGGGATCATTTCAAACAGTTTGTAAGCGCGGTGCGGTCCCTCCACATGAAAAGTGAGCGGGATACCGGGCGTAAGGCCGGAAACGGCGATCTGCACGCCGGCGTATGTGCCATTGCAGCCCGCAACCGTGTAAGCTGAAACACCACCGCTTACATTAGTGTCGGGATAGATCGGCTCCAACTCGTCAAAGAGTGCGGCGCGGAAGCTGCCGTCCGCTTTCTGCGGAAAGGCGAAGGAGAGCTGTCCCTCCTCAGGGGCGGCGTGCTCCTTCTGCCGCAGATCGTCATATGGCTCCTCGCTGTCGATAAGCCAGGTATGCCCCGTTTTCTGCGCTGTTTTAAAGCCGCCACGGGCCGCCTTTTTCCGTGCGGATTCCGGATTTTTTCCGTGCATTTTCGCATAGGCGGAAAGTGTAATCAGCATATGCCTGCTCCTTTCGTATTCCTGCCGCGCGGCAGGGAGTATTTACGCAAAAGGGGGATTACCCCTCAATCGTTTTTTTAGAAAGCCACTTCTTGCCTCTAAAACGCAGCCAGAATATAAACGTCCGCACCGCCCATTCTGCACCCATGGCAATCCATACGCCCTGTACGCCGAGGCCAAGCAGAATGGAGAACACCCAGCCGAGGCCGACACGCACAATCCACATGGTAACCAGCGAGACCAGGGAGCTGAAGGTAGCATCGCCTGCGGCGCGCAGAATGCAGGGCATAATGTTGGAGGATGGCCAGAAAAACGGCATCGGCACAATCGCGGTAAGCAGGAGCGTATATATAATGGAAAGCGTGTTGTCCGGCGCCTGATAGAGCTTTAAGATCAGCGGCTGCAAGGGCAGGAAGATGAGAATGGACAAAACAACCATGGCGGTGCCAAGCAGGATCATCTTTCTCCCGTACCAGCGGGCGAGCTTTTGATCTCCTGCACCGATGCATTGACCGACAACGGTGATGGCAAGCGTGCCGACGGCAAGACCCGCTGAATAAATGATTGCGAACGAAGAATTTGTTACGGCGTTAGCGGCCACGCTTTCCGTACCGAGGTTTACGATATAGGTCTGTACAATCAGGCTGCCGCCGTTAAAGAAAATCTGCTCAACGGCAAAAGGAATGCCGACCTTGAACACAGAACGCAGAATACCCCAGTCGATTTTGAAAATATCCGATGGGAATACCCGCATGGCGCTGTGCGGGTGCATCAGCGCCCACATCGCAACCGTACCGCCAATGAAGCGTGCCACATTCAGCGAGAGCGCCGTACCGATAATATCCAGCTTCATTACATTTAAAAACAGCATGCTGCCGAGCAGATGGATGAGATTGATGATGATGGTGAGACGCAGGCAAATCTTGGTGGCGCCGGTTCCGCGGAATACGGCGAACGCTCCCATATAAAAGGAGTGGAAGATCAGCGAAATTCCTACGCCAATCATATAATCGCGCGCCTTTTGAATAACAACCTCGCCTGCGCCGCCGAACATCAGCCGCACAAGCGGATCGGCAAAGCAGACAAGCACAATACAGCAGACGATTGCAACCGAAACGGTGGCAAGCACGACCTGACCGGCGGCGCGGCGCATCCGCGCATGGTCGCCGCGCCCCTTATACTGCGCAACGATAACCGTGCCGCCTGCGGAAACCGCATTGAAAATGGCAAAGATCATCATATAGAGCGGACTTACAAGGCTGACTGCGGAGACCGATTCCTGACTCGACGCACTAATCATGGAGGTAGTCATCACACTGATAAAATTGATGAAAAACTGATCGAGCACAATCGGAACGAACATCGAAAAAATTTCCCGATATGTAAACTGACTGCTGCCAAACTGCTTTGCAAAAAAACGGTCAACCTTAGACCCTTCGTGCACAAGTGTGATATGGCGGGGAAGATTCAGGTGCAGACGCATAAAACCACCCTTTTTATACCGCGGAAAAAACGCCGCGGCCGCCGCTTTTCCCGGCGTGCGGCGCGCCGTAATGACGAAAGTCTTCGTTTTCTGTGAAAGCTTCCTTTATATGCTTTCATTTTAGCCGGTACGTTTGGCGAAAGCAAGCAGAACATTTTGATTAGGAGGCGGTTTGAGTAAAAAAACAGCTTCATTTCGCCCGATTTCTTAAAATAGCTTTGTATTTTGCAATATTTCGCAGGTGTGAATAGACGCCTGCTTCTCCGTTTATCTAAAGAAAAAAGAAAAATTTTTTCAGGAGAATGTATCCTTTTTATACTATGATGTATCCTTTTTAGTCTTGTGTGAACAAAAAAAGACTTATATACTTATATAAAGTCTGTAGCAGCATGTATCGTCATGAGAATGGAAATCGTTTGATGCGTTCCTGCGGATGTGCATGCGTAAACAGATCGAATCGAAAGGAGTTTGAGAGATGAAAACCAGCATTGGAAAACGGATCGGTTCCGGTATTCTCGCGTTGGCGATCACCGCTTCCATGTATGTCGGCGGCTCTGTGTCCGTTTTTGCGGGCGACACGCTTCCGTATCTGGGCGACAGCGCGAAGGGCGAGAACCAGCCGTATCAGCATGGCTACCGCGGCGAGGATCTGCTTGCGTGGAGCCCTGAGACGGATCCGTATGCGGAGCTTTTGCGCGCGCAGATTCCGCTGCAAAATCGGAATACAGCGTTTGCGGCTACGCAGGCCGATCCCAATTTGAGCGCGGCGCCGGAGTATTTTACGCTGACCGGCGATTATGGCAACGCGTTTTTTGACAGCTATTCCTACACAAACGAATTCAGCCAGCACGTATTCAACTTCTGGCAGTATGTGGACTACTACGGTTCCTGGCATGGCATGCCGACAGAAGAGGTTCCGGAAAGTCTGTATAATGCCGAGGGCGAGAGAAATGGCACATCGGACTGGACGAAGCGCACCTTTGAATTTGGTCTGGTAAATCTGCCGAATGCAGGTTATACCAACGCCGCGCATAAAAACGGCGTATTGTCGCTTGGATGCATCTTTCAGCCGCGCGCATATCAGGACTATACGGTTCTGCTTACGCAGGATGAGGATGGAACCTATCCCTATGCGAAGAAGCTGACGGAAATCGCCAAGTATTATGGCTTCGACGGATACTTCTTCAATATGGAGGGCCGTTCCATCAACAGTGCGGATAGTGCGAAACTTAAGGATATGTTCGCGCAAATGCGTGAGGACGGCATGTATATCCAGTGGTATACGGCGAGTTCGTCCTTCAGCGGAAATACGGCGGGCTATCTGACTTCCGCGACGACAGAGGATACGGAAAATGCTGTACAGCGCGCAAATTCCGTATTTCTGGATTACGGCTGGTCGTCCTCTTCGCTTCAGAATTCTGCCAATACGGCGGCTTCTTACGGGCTTGATCCGTTTAAGGCAGTATTCGGCGGCATTGAAGCGGGCGGCAACCGGTGGAACAACAACTATGACCGCTTTTTAAACGGCGACGGAGAAATGATCGCGTCGATCGTATCTCTCGGCACAGATTTCGTGCAGACCGGCTTTTACGAGAGCACGATGCAGCGCGAGGAGGACAACTACCAATGGATCGCGTTTGAGCGCGAGCGCATGTGGTGGACGGGACCTTCCGGCGATCCGACCGAATCGAAGACGGTTTCACAGGCGGGGAAGACCGATATCGATGCATCAAGCGGCAGCTTTAAGGGCGTCGCACAGTATATTGCGGAACGCTCGGTTGTAAGCGGCGACACCTTTGTTACGAATTTCAATACTGGTCACGGTCTTGAATATGTCGTAAACGGCCAGCTTTCGGGCAATTCTGAGTGGTCGAATATCATTATTCAGGACATCCTGCCGACTTGGCAGTGGTGGATTGAGAGCGACGGGAGCAAGCTTTCCGCCGACTTTGACTACGGTTCGAAGTATCGTAAAACGCTGACAAACGGAACCGAGTCCGCTTTCGGATTTGATCTGGTCGGCGCATACAACGGCGGCTCCTCTCTTGTGCTCTACGGTACTGTTGACGCGGAGAATTTTATCCATCTTTACAAATCGAATCTTGACGTAAACAACGCATCCAAAATGGACGTCACCTTTAAGAAAACCTCCGACGACAGCGCAGCGCTGAAATTAGGCGTGATCTTCA
>UQQY01000070.1 GCA_900543295.1 uncultured Oscillospiraceae bacterium
TCAGCCGCCTCTTTGTCGTAAAGCTTTTCCACAGTTGCGCGGATAACGGCACATACCTCGTTCGCCTGATCCGCAGTAGCGGTTTTGCCGGTTCCGATTGCCCATACCGGTTCATACGCGATAATAATTTTCGAGAGATCTTCTCTGGAAACGCCGCCCAACGCGATCTTGGTCTGCATTGCTACCAGCTCGTCGGTCACGCCATTCTCACGGTCCTCAAGCATTTCGCCCACGCAGAGGATTACCGTAAGTCCCGCCGCGACAGCAGCTTTCAAGCGTTTGTTGACGGTAACGTCCGTCTCGCCAAAATACTGCCGGCGCTCGCTGTGACCGATGACAACATATTCAACGCCCATTTCCGTCAGCATGGAGGCTGAAATTTCGCCGGTGAAAGCGCCCTTTGCCTCAAAGTGGCAGTTCTGTGCGCCGACCTTAATATTGGTGCCCTTGGTTAAATTGACTGCCGTCTCAAGATTGGTAAAGGGAACGCAGACAACAACGCCGCAGTCCGCATCCTTTACCGCCGGAATGAGCGCTTCAATCAGCGCTTTTGTTTCCACACGGGTGTTATTCATTTTCCAGTTGCCTGCAATAACAGCTTTTCTCAGATTTTTATTCATATCGGCTTCTCCTTTTTCGTTATGCATAACATAACCGCACAAGCCGCGCACGATGTACGCGGCTTGTGCGGTATCATTCTTATTTGTCGTTCATCGCAACAATGCCCGGAAGCTCTTTGCCCTCAAGGAATTCAAGGGAAGCGCCGCCGCCGGTAGAAATATGGCTCATCTTATCGCCGAAGCCCAGCGTATTGACCGCCGCCGCAGAATCGCCGCCGCCGATAATGGTAATCGCATCGGTATCAGCCAGCGCCTTTGCAACCGCAATCGTGCCTTTCGCGAGAACCGGATTCTCGAATACGCCCATCGGGCCGTTCCACACGACAGTCTTTGCAGATTTCACTTCGTTTGCGAACAGCTCTGCGGTAGCCGGCCCAATGTCAAGGCCCATGCAGTCTGCCGGCATTGCGTCTGCAGCAACAATCTCCACGTCGATTTGTGCGTCGATCGGGTCAGGAAATGCCTTCGCAACGGCGCAGTCGATCGGGAGCAGAATTTTAACGCCCTTCTCTTCCGCCTTTTTGAGCATATTTTTGCAGTAATCGATTTTCTCGTTGTCAAGCAGAGAAGTACCGACCGTGTAGCCCTTTGCAGCAAGGAAGGTATATGCCATGCCGCCGCCGATAATCAGCGTATCCGCTTTATTGAGCAGGTTCTCAATTACATTGAGCTTATCAGCAACCTTTGCGCCGCCCAGAATGGTGACGAACGGTCTCTGCGGGTTCTCTACAGCGCCGCCCAGATATTTGAGCTCTTTCTGCATCAGATAGCCGACGGCAGCCTCGTCCACATAGGAGGCCACGCCGACAGTCGAACAGTGCGCACGGTGCGCCGCGCCGAATGCGTCGTTTACGAATACGTCGCAGAGAGAGCCCAGCTCCTTGCTGAACTCCTCGCCGTTCTTCGTTTCTTCTTTTCTGTATCTTGTATTCTGGAGAAGAACAACGTCGCCGTCTTTCATTTCGGCAACCGCTTTTTTCGCGTTCTCACCGACTACGCAATCGTCCGCCGCAAACACAACCTCTTTGTCCAAAAGCTCAGAAAGGCGTTTTGCAACCGGCGCGAGCGAAAGCTCCGGCTTCGGCTCACCTTTCGGCTTGCCGAGATGCGAGCAGAGGATCACCCTGCCGCCATCGTTCAAAAGCTTTTTAATCGTTGGCAAAGCCGCAACGATACGGTTTTCATCCGTAATCACGCCGTTTTTCAGCGGTACGTTGAAATCACAGCGAACCAACACGCGCTTGCCTGCAACATGGAGGTCGTCGACCGTTTTTTTATTCAGTACGTTCATTGTAAATCTCCCTTTCAATCGAAATTGGGTTTGTTGTTAATCGATTAACAACTTTAATTCTATTGTAGATGATTTTCCTCCTGTTTTCAAGAGGGATTTTGCAAAAACCTGGACAAACCTGCTATTTTGCCCGGCGATTCTGCCCCTTCACAATGACGCCGACTACCTTCGGCCCCGCATTGATGGAAATAGCCGCGCCAATATCAAACTGTCCAACCGCCTCATAGCCAAACTGTTTTTTAAGCTGTGCGGCAAGATCGGCGCATTCTTCATTTTTTGTACTTCTTACCAGTATATACGGCGTCTGCGGAACCACCCGCTCCTTTGCGCGCTTTAACAGCGCCGGCAGAATCGCCTTATCGCCGCGCACCTTCTCGACTACCTTTGTCTCGCCGTCGATAATCGAAATAATCGGCCTTAATCCAATCAACTCTCCTACAAACGCCGCGGCGGCAGGAACACGGCCTGATTTTTTGACAAACTCCAGCGTATATGGCGCAAAATAAATTTCAACAGAGTCAAACCAGTCCGTAAGATAGGCGATAATCTCGGCGGAAGAAGCGCCTCGCTGCGCCTTTTTTGCCGATTCTACAACAGGATAGCCGTATGCCACCGTATATGTTTTAGAATCGACCAGATGAATTTTAAACTGCTCCTGTGCCTCCGGATGCGACGCGTAGAACTGTTTCCTCGCCATTACGGCATTATTATAAGTACTCGATCCGCCGGAATAAATCGAAACATAAATCAGCTCCGCATATCCCTGTTTATAAAACGTCTCATATTCCTCTTCAAACTGAAAGACCGTAATCTGCGCAGTTGACGGTATCTTCGGCGTATTCTGCAAAATCTCGTAAAATTCCTCGTTTGTAAAGTCAATGCGCTCCAAATATCCTTTGTCGCCAACCGTCACCGGAAAGGACAGAATACGGATATCGTACTGCTCTTCGAGTTCCTTTGGAATATCACAGGCGGAATCGGTCATGATCTTAATGCGGTTCATAAATTTTTAGTCCTCCCATTTATAATTTCGAAGCTGTCCCGCGACGGAAAGCTCAGGAAAATTCCATTGTCTCAGCACCTCATAAGCGGCGATCGCCACAGTATTGGAAAGATTCAAACTTCTTGCTCCCTCTATCATCGGCAGGCGCACGCAGCTTTCCGGATTTTGATACAGAAGCTCCTCCGGAAGTCCTGCATCCTCTCTTCCGAATACGAGATATGCGCCGTTCGGATAATCGGCGTCTGAATAGATATGGCGGCCTTTTGTCGTAAAATAGAAAAACGGGCCGGCATTTTTTGCAAAGAAGTCGGCGAATCCATCGTAATAGGTGATATCAAGCAGATGCCAGTAATCAAGCCCCGCTCTTTTCAGTTTTTTGTCGTCGACAGCAAAGCCAAGCGGCCTGATTAAATGAAGCCGCGCGCCCGTCACCGCGCAGGTGCGGGCAATATTTCCCGTATTCTGCGGAATCTGCGGCTCCGCCAGTACAATATTTAAAACATGGCCTGTCTTTTGCTGTGCCGCCGTCTTGTCTTCTGGAAAATCCTCCAAACTACCAACTCCTTTAAAGACGCCGTTTTCCTGCATTCCACTTTACAGCAGAGTTTGCATCGTGCACACGAAACTTTTATAAATATTCGGATAATAGTTTATCAGAAATCGCAGCAAAACACAACACAAACACGCAATTTTATCAATATTCAGATTTCTTTAGATGGTTGACCTTCTTCCTTAAAACAGATATACTGGAAGCTGTCGCAGAAAAAAGATTCTGCGGCAAACAGAAAGAAGGAGATCAATATGAACCTGAGAAAATTTACAGAAGGTGACCGAGCCGTTTTTCTTTCCATGTGTGAGGATTTTTATCACTCTGGTGCGGCGGACACCGTCATCCCTGTTTCACAAATGGAATCGTCTTTTGATCAAATTGTGCAGGGCAGTCCCTATATTCAAGGCTATATCATAGAAGCGGACAGCGGAGACTGTGCAGGCTATGGCATTGTGTTCCCTTATTATTCAAACGAAGGCGGCGGCCTTTTTTTAATGCTTGAAGAAATCTATGTGAAGCCAGCCTATCGCTCTCAAAGACTGGGTTCCTTTTATCTTGAAAATATAAAAACAGCCTCCGGACTTCCGGTAAAGGGATTTAAGCTTGAGATCTGCAAACACAACGATGGAGCAAGAAGGCTTTATGAACGCCACGGCTTTCAGCCGCTGGCCTACGGCGAAATGATCCGCGTACTTTGATAAAACATACCTTTCCCGACGGCATACGCCGACAATTTACACTTTAGTAATCAAAACGCCGCAATCATCGGCTACAATAGAGATAATCGCAAAAGACAGGAGGGCGCGGCTTGTTCGGGTATATTAAACCCTATAAACCGGAAATGAAGGTCCGGGAATTCGATACCTTTAAGGCGATTTACTGCGGCTTGTGCAAGCAGCTTTCCCATGTTTTCGGCCCCTTTGCGAGCTTTACGCTGAGCTATGACTTCACCTTTATGGCGACGGTGTCTCTTGCAATGAAGGAGACCTGCGGCGGCTTCAAAAAGTGTGCATGCGCTGCAAATCCCCTCAAAAAAAAGGTCTGCGCCGTACCGTGTGACGACTTGACCTACTGTGCAAGCGCCGCTATGCTGATGCTTTATTATAAGCTGAAAGACGATATCACGGATGAGCGCTTGTTCAAAAAGCTTCGCTCCGTCCTGCTTTTTCCGTTTGCTGCTTTGGCAAGAAGGAAGGCAAGAAAGCTTTATCCGGATGCCGACCGCATCTTAAACGAAATGATGCAAAAGCAGGCCGCCCTCGAAAAAGGCGGCTGTGCAAGCGTTGATCGAGCGGCCGATCCAACCGCTGCAGCGCTCTCCAGGCTCTGCGCTGTATTTTCAGAGGACAAGACGCAGCAGGCAGTTCTCTCCCGCTTTGGCTATTTGATAGGCCGGTACGTCTATTTTGCGGATGCGTTCGACGATCTTGAAAAAGATGAAAAGCAGAAAAGCTATAACCCCTTTCTTGCCGCCTATCCGCAGCTTTCCGTGCAGCAGCGCAGAGAACGCGCAAGCGAGGTGTTAAACCTCACCGTTGGGGAAATCGCGCCCGCTTATGAGCTTTTAGAAATCAGACGATATAAGCCTATTCTCGACAATATTGTATACAACGGATTTCATGATGCAATCCGCTCTATTTTGCAAAAGAAGGAGAAACCAAATGAAAAATCCGTATGAAATTTTGGGCGTAAGCCCCTCCGCAACCGATGAGGAAATTAAGGCGGCCTATCGCACGCTCGCCAAAAAGTATCATCCCGACAACTATGCGGACAGCCCCCTTGCCGATGTCGCCAGTGAAAAGATGAGCGAAATCAACAGTGCGTTTGATCAGATTATGGACGAGCGCCGCGGCAAAGGACACCATACGGAGAATCCATACGGGCAGTACCGTTCCAGCGCTTCTTCCTCCTTTGCCGATATCCGCGCCATGATCCAGGGCGGCCGTCTGACAGAGGCGGAGGAACTGTTAGACGGCACGCCCCTGAGCGCGCGCAATGCAGAGTGGTACTTTTTAAAGGGATCCATCTATTATTCGCGCGGCTGGCTTGAAGACGCGGCAAATCACTTTGCTACCGCCTGCCGTATGGAACCGAACAACGCGGAATACCGTGCGGCCTATAACCGCATGGGATGGCAGCGTCAGGGAAATACCGGCGGATACGGCCAGGGCGCATACCGCCAGCCTACGCATCCCGCCGGCGGATGCAGCGCCTGCGACGTCTGTCAGGGGCTTATCTGTGCCGATTGCTGCTGCGAATGCATGGGCGGCGATTTAATCAGCTGCTGCTGATCAAAATCCTGCTGCAAAAGGTGTCACCATGAAGTTATCTGCAAAAAAAGCGGCGTTCGGCGGAATTGCCTGCGCTTTAAGTCTCCTCTGTATGTTCCTGTCCGCACTGTTCCCCTTTGCGGAATATACCTGCCCTGCGCTTGCCGGAATTGTGCTTGTCGCACTGGTCATCGATTTTGGAAAACGAACGGCATGGGTCGCTTATGCGGCGGTCGCTTTCCTGACCGTTTTTATTACGCCGAATAAAGAGGCCGCCATGCTGTTTATTGTATTTTTAGGGTATTATCCGATTGCCAAAAGCAGTATTGAACACCTGAAAAACCATATTGCCGAATGGGCCGTCAAGCTTTTGCTGTTCAATGCCGCCTGTGTGGCAGGGTATGCGGTCATAATCCGGCTGTTTGGCATGACTGAACTGCTTCAGGATATGAGTATGGGCTTTGCGTGGGGAATCTACGTATTCTGGGCGCTTGCAAACGTTACCTTTGTAATTTACGATTTTGCCCTTACCCGTCTGATTTACTTATACTGCAACGCTATTCGTCCGCGTCTTCGCATCAAATAAAAAAGAGAAAACACTTCATCATTAGCCGAGGTGTTTTTCTTTCTATCCATGCGTCCGCATTTTCCGATATGCGCCTGGCGACATGCCTTCCCGCCGCTTAAACGTATGCGTAAAGTGATGCAGATCGGAAAAAGAGAGACGTTCCGCAATTTCAGAGAGCGGCAGAGAGGTACTGCGCAAAAGCTGCTTTGCCGTTTCAATCCGCCGGCGAAGAATATAGCTGTACGGCGTCTCGTCATATGCCTGCCTGAAAACGCGGATCATCTGTGCGCGCGACAAAAAAAGCGACTTTGCCGCGTCGGAGAGCGAGACCTGTTCGGCAAAATGCCGGTCGCACCACTCCCGTACAGCGCGCGCATGCGCGTCCTTTTTCTGCTCCTGTGAATCTTCATATGCAAACAGCCGGATCATCTGATGCACAAGCAGAGCTTCTTCCTCCCCTTCTCCCTGTTTTTTCAGCTCCGTATGCAGCTTTTCAAGCAAGTCTGAAAGCGGAATACGCGCAATCCGCACCGGTTCATGTATGCCGTATGCTGCGAGCAGGCTTTCCGCAAGCCTGCCCGACAGATTAACCCATATCTTTTGATATGGGTCTTTTTTGTCCGCATAATAGGTGACCGGCACATCCCTGTTTAAAAAATAACTGTCACCCGCCTGCACCGTCATGCGCCTGCCTTCGCTTTCAATCACGCCTTTTCCTGACAAAACCGCTTCAAATACGTAAAACGGCATACCGCCGCGTACAATCCGGTATTCTGCGTCCGGAAACGTCGTCCCGGCCAGTTCAATATGAAGCAGTGCGCCCTCTTCTGGCGGCGCCGCCCAGATGATCTCCTCCTTCATATCCCGCTATGCGCATTTTAAGCAATAAAATGCGCATATTTCCCCTTTCTGTTTTTCTATAAAAGAATATAATACAAACAAACGCACATTGCAAGTACCTTATTCAGAAATACAATCATTGAGGAGGTCTCTATCATGAAGCTTCGTCCGCCGGCCGTCCCGCTTATAAATATCGATCCGTATTTTAACGTCTGGTCTATGGCCGACACCTTAACGGAAGACTGTACCCGCCACTGGTCAGGCGCGCCGCAGCCTATCACTGGAACTGTTCAAATCGAAAATGCCCTTTACTGCTTTATGGGACATACTCCATCCGCCGTCCCGATGCAGCAAAAATCACTTGAGATCGACCTTTTTTCCTCCATTTATCAGATGGAAAAAGACGGTATCTGTGTAACAGCCGCATTTACCTCACCTGTGCTTTTAAACGATCTTAAGGTGATGACGCGCCCGGTATCCTATTTAAATGTGTCCGTAACAAAGGACGGTATGCCTGTGCAGGCGCGCATTACCCTTTCCATTGGACAGGAAATCTGCGCGCGCTATGCCAATCCGGACGAGATATGCTTTCATACAGTTTCAGCCGGTGCGCTTCAGGGAGGCAGAATCGGCCGGACAAATCAGCGCCCGCTGCACGAAAGCGGCGATCAGGTTTCTATTGACTGGGGATATTTTTACGCTGTCGCACCAAACGCTGAAGCTTCGGAAACTCCCGACGGTATGAAAATTTCCGTACAAGCGGAAAAATCGCTTTTTCTGCTCGGCTACGACGATCTTTCTGCAATCGAATATTTCGGCAAGCCGCTTTCCGGATACTGGCATAAGGAGAGTTCCGATATTCTTGAAATTCTTACAGCAGCTTATCGCGATTATGAAGATCTTCTTGTAAAATGCAAAGCCTTTTCTGATGAGCTGATTGCAAGAGCAACAGAAAGCGGCGGAGAAGAATACGCCGAAATCCTGACGCTTGCCTACCGTCAGGTTGTTGCTGCACACAAACTCGTATGCGATGAAAACGGCGACCTTCTTTTTCTCTCCAAAGAGTGCTACAGCGGCGGCTTTGCCGCTACAGCGGATGTAAGCTATCCATCCATGCCTTTGCTTCTTCTCTACCGGCCGGAGCTTGTAAACGGCATGATGCGTCCCATTTTTCATTATGCGCGTTCTGAGGCATGGCCCTATCCGTTTGCTCCGCATGACGCAGGACAATATCCGCTTGTAAACGGCCAGCGTTACAGCAACGGTACCGACCCCGAGGGACAGATGCCGGTAGAAGAATGCGGGAATATGCTGATTATGACAACTGCCGCCGCCATCTGTGCAAAGGATCTCTCCTTTGCCATCTCGCAGTGGGATCTGCTCACGCAATGGTGCCTCTACTTAAAGGAACAGGGCATGGATCCTGAAAATCAACTCTGTACAGACGATTTTGCTGGACATCTCGCCCATAACTGCAATCTTTCGGTCAAAGCGATTATGGGAATCGCCTCCTTTTCACTTCTCTGCAAGATGCGCGGTATGGAAAAGGAGTCTGCCGAATGGATGGATATTGCCCGCAGTATGGCGGATATTTGGAAAAAGACTGCCGCAAATGGAGACGGGACCTACCGTCTTGCCTTCGACCAGCCGGATACGTTCAGCATGAAATACAATCTGCTCTGGGACGTCTTGTTCAAAACCGGCTTGTTCGATACTGATCTGATTGAAAGTGAGTTTTCCTCTTATCTTTCCCGCCGGATGAACCGGTACGGCATCCCGCTGGACAACCGCGCCGGCTACACCAAGTCCGACTGGCTCATGTGGTGCGCTTCCATTCCAAATAATCCTGAAGTGTTCCAGACTATTACGCATTCCCTTTGGCTCGCCTATCATGAATCAGCCTCCCGCCTCCCGCTCACCGACTGGTATGATACCAAAACGGCGCTGCGCGTCGGCTTCCAGAACCGAACGGTACAGGGCGGACTGTTTGTCAAAATATTAAAAGACAGTGGGATATGCAGTATGCAGGGCTGACGTTTTTCCCGCAGTATAAAACCGTTGTTTTCATGAAAGAGGACGCCTCGCTTAAAGCGAGGCGTCCTCTTTCATGTCTGCCGGATTTTCCGGCGCTAAAACCAGCCGCACAGCAGCAGAATCAATCGTCCTCTTTTCGGATTTTAAAAATAAAGCGCAGAATACCGGATAGAAATTTCGGACTTTTTACTACAACAACTTTCACTCTGACCGCCTCCGCTTCGCGTCATATGTTTTTCTTCAGAAGACAAAACAGCGCCGCAATACATAAAAGCAGCAGTACATACCGCCAGGATACGGTCAAAAGCAATACAATAATCGCACCGCATAAGAGACCGCAGAGAAACGGGCTTTTTCGTCCGCACCGCCGCTTCCACATATCGCGTCACCGTCCTCTCCGTATACCATCAGTATACGAAAGCGGGTAAAAAAGTGTGAAAGACGCATTTAACGGCGGCCAACCGGCCGCATTTTTGCAATTTCCCAGTCTTTTAACTGTTTGGCCTCCCCGTACAGTGCACAATAACTTTCATATCGAGTTCGCTCAATGTGCCCTTCCCTGTACGCCTCGCGAACCGCACAGCCTTTTTCCGCTGTGTGCGAACAGCCTGTAAAACGGCATCCGCCAAGATAAGGCCTAAATTCTCGAAAGCAATCCGCCAATTCCTCTTTCCGTATAATCTCATACTGCGAAAGCTCCATCGTTCCAAAGCCCGGCGTATCGGCAACAAATCCGCCCCCGTTTGCCGGATAGAGTGTAACATGACGCGTCGTATGACGGCCGCGTCCAAGCTTTTTACTGATATCCGCCGTCTCCAATTGAAGCGAGGGGAACAGGTTATTCAGGAGAGAAGATTTTCCAACTCCGGTATTACCGGCAAAAGCTGAAATTTTTCCAGCAAGCAGCGCGCGGATTTCATCAAGATGAACAGGGTTCAAATTGGAAAGCGAGATCACCCGAAAGCCTGCTTTTTCATAGATACCCCGCAGCATCCTGTCCTCCTCCAAATCGGTTTTTGTCACAACCAAAATGGGTTCAATCTCCTTATACTCACAGACGGTAATCAATTTATCCAGTACCAGCAGATTCGGAGCGGGCGCGGCCACAGCCGTAATCAAAAGCAGTTGATCCAAATTCGCGAGCGGCGGACGCTTAAACGCATTTTTCCGATCAATAATCTCTGTAACATATCCGCCTGCACCATCTGTCTCAAACACTGCCATATCGCCTGCGAGCGGCGTAATATCCTCGTTGCGGAAAAGGCCGCGCGCCCGGCACTCATATACCTTTTCGTCCGCTGTCTGACAATAGTAAAAGCCTGCAA